>NZ_JADDRN010000017.1:0-139187 GCF_017355445.1 Delftia sp. SD018 | reverse complement strand
ATGTTGGGGCAGACGTTGTTCCTGTCGGCAAAAGCCCGTCGACGGCGTTGGTGTTGTATTTCGGCCCATTTGTGTGGAAACCGACCGCTCCGTGGAATTTTTGCACGCGCAGGTTTCAGGGGGTGGGGGGGTAGGAGGTAGACCATGGGACGACGAGGCCCGGCCGCGAAGCCGGTAGAGCTGAAAGTGCTGGAGGGCAACCGGGGCAAGCGCCCGATGTCGGTGAACCTGGACAGCACCTTCCGGCCAGAGGCGGGAATGCCGCCAGTGCCGAAGGGCCTGAGCCCTGGCGCGCGCAAGGTGTGGAAGCGCCTGGGCGCAGAGCTGCTCCGTTACAACCTGATATCGGTTGTGTATTCGGACATCTTCGAGGAGCTGTGCGAGACGGTTTCCGATGTGAAGGAACTGCGCCATTCGCTGCGCGCTCGCCAGAACCTTTTGCGGGCCGAAGGCAAAGACCCGATGGGTGCATTCGAGGTGACCAGCCCGAACGGGATGCCCATGCAGCACCCCCGTTATCAGATCCTCAAAAGCGAACGGCAAATGATGCTGTCGCTGCTGGCCAAGTTCGGCCTGAGCCCGGCCGAGCAGGCCAATGTGACAACCGCCATCCGTGCGCAGCTGCAGCTCTTCGAGGGCGAAGCGCCGAAGGATGAGCAATCCCCGGCTGCGCCCGCTGCCGCCCCGGCCTCTCCGATAGGGTTCGCCGACTTCGACTAGCTGCCATGACCCGACCTCAAGCCGAGTATTTCGAGCGCGCCAAGGCCTACGCCAGGCGCGTGACCGAAGGGCAGGAGGTCGCGGGCAAGTATGAGCGGCTGGCCTGCAAGCGGTTCCTGCGGGATCTGGATCGCCAGGGGACGGACGGTTTCCCGTATGTGGTGGACGTGCGCTTGGGCGGCCGGGCCTGCCAGTTCCAAGAGCTGCTCTGTCACATCAAGGGCGAGTGGGCCAAGCCGGTCTATGAAGACGGCATGGTGCGCTACGCGAAGATCCGCCTTGAGGACTGGCAGATATTCTGTGAGTTCAACCTGTTCGGCTGGGTGCACGCGAGCACCAGGCTGCGCCGGTTTCGCCGCAGCTATGAAGAGGTGGCGCGCAAGAATGCGAAGAGCACGCGCGCTGCCGGCCGTTGCCTGTACCTCGCCTTTGCGGACGATGAGCCCGGCGCACAGGTCTACAGCGCAGCGACGACCGGCGAGCAGGCCCGCGAAGTGTTCGACACGGCGCGCGAAATGGTGCTGCGCGACAGCGAGTTCCGCGAGCGCTTCGGCGTCACGGTGGGCCGCCACGACATCAGCTGCCCGAGCACGGCCAGCAGCTTCAAGATCCTGAATGCCGAGGCCAGCACGCAGGACGGCCTGAACGTGCACGGCGCGGCCGTGGACGAGGTGCACGCGCACAAGAAGCGCGACCTGTGGGATGTGATCGAGTCGGCGGACGGTGCCCGCAGTCAGCCGCTCATCTCGGCCATCACCACGGCAGGCAAGGACACGGGCGGCATCTGCTTCGAGCTGCGCAGCTACACCATCAAGGTGCTGGAGGGAACGCACGTCGATGAGACGTGGTTCGGGGTGATCTACACCATCGACGAGGGCGACGATTGGAAAGATCCAAAGGTCTGGCGCAAGGCGAATCCCAACCTGGGCATCAGCGCCAAGGTGGACAAGCTGGAGGCCACGAAAACCAAGGCGCTGGCGACACCCAGCAGCCGGGGCAATTTCCTGACCAAGCACCTGAACGTGTGGACCAATGCCGGCACCAACTGGATGGACATGGAGGCGTGGAATGCCTGTGCCGATACCTCATTGCGGGAAGAGCAGTTCACCGATGAGGAGTGCTATGCGGCTTCCGACCTGGCAGAGAAAAATGACTTCGCGGCCAAGGTCAAGATCTTCCGGCGCGGCGAGATGTGGTTCGTGTGCACACGTCTGTACTACAACCAGGTCGCGGTGCAGGAGAGCAAGACGGCGCAGCTGTCGGGCTGGGTTGATGAAGGATGGATCAAGGTCAGCCCTGGCAACCTCACCGATTTCGACATGATCGCGGAAGACCTCAAGGCCGACCGCGACATGCACGACCTGAAGGAAGCCGCATACGACCCGGCACTGTCCAGCTACTGGGCGCGCAAGCTGATCGATGAGGGCCTGCCCATGGTCGAGATCACGCAGCGCAGCCTGTTTTTCACGCAGCCCCTGCAGGAGCTGGAAGCCCTGGTCCTGGCCGGCAAGGTGCGCCATGACGGCAACCCCTGCATGAGCTGGATGGTCAGCAACCTGGTGGTGCTGACCAGCAAATACAACGAGCTGAAAAGCCCGACCAAGAACCGCAAGGAAGACAAGATCGACGGCGCCATTGCCATGCTGATGGCGTTCGGCCGTGCCTTGGCCCTGGCGGAACCTCAAACCGACAAGCGCCAGAAAGCCAAGGCTTTCTGGGCGTCATTTGCAGAAGCGAACAGCACATGAGCCCAATCCGAAAAGCGGTGCTCGGGGCGATGGCCTGGGCGCTCAAGGGCACCGACCTGACCCTGACCAACCCGCAGGGCTGGAATGTCCTGGGCGTAGGTCCGACCTGGGCAAAGGTGCCCGTGGGCGAGTTGACGCAGTTGAAGATCACTGCGTCATGGTCGGCGATCCGGCTGATTGCCGAGACCGTGGGCACCATCCCGCTGCACCTGTACCGCACCACACAGAAGGGGCGGGAGCGGGCCAAGGATGACGCGCGCTACACGCTGGTGCACGACCAGCCCTGTGACTACATGACGGCCCCCGAGTGGAAGGAAGCCATGGTGGTGAGCCTCGCCACCATGGGCCAGTCCTACAACCCGGTGGACCGCATGGAGTCCACGGGGCGCATCCTGCAGATCCAGCCGGTGCACAAGTCCCGGGTACAGCCCGAGGTGCAGCAGGACGGGTCAATCGTCTACTGGCTCACCGACCGCCAGGGCCGGCGCATCAAGCGCAGGCGCGAGGACGTGATGCCCATCCGGGGCTTCGGCGGTGTGGGCGATCTGGAGGGCTACGCCCCGCACCAACTGCACAGCAACAGCCTGGCCCTGGCCGTGGCGCTGGAAAAGTATGCGGCCGAGTTCTTCGGCAGCGGTGGCCGGCCCCAAGGCATCTTGAAGACCACGGCGGACTTTGGCGAGAAGCAGCGAGACCAAATCCGCGCCAACTTCACCCAGTACCTCAAGGAGTCGCGGGACAAGGGCGAGTTGCCGGTGCTGGACGGTGAGACCGACTATCTGGCCATCAGCACGCCGAACAACGAAGCGCAGTTCATCGAATCGCGCAAGCTGCAGATTGCCGAGGCTGCACGCATCTACCGCGTGCCCCTGCACATGCTGATGGAGATGGACAAGGCCAGCTACGCCAACACCGAGCAGGCCAACAAGCATTTCCTGGATTACACGTTGATGGCGTACCTGGTGCGGATCGAGGCCGGGCTCAACAGCAGCCTGCTGACGCCCGCCGAGCGTCGCGCCGGCATGTATTTCCAGTTCGATGTCCGTGGCCTGCTGCGCGGCGACAGCACGCAGCGCGGCGAGTACTACGTGAAGCTGCGCACGGCCGGTGCCATCACGCAAAACGAGATCCGCGAGCTGGAGGACATGCCGCTCATCGACGGTGCAGACGACTTGCATGTGCCGCTCAACATGGCCCCCTCGGATCTTCTGGGGGAGATCCTGACCCGAAACAAAGGAGGCGCCTGATGGACCGCCTGACCGCACCGATTGAAATCAAGGAAGCCAAGGCAGACGGCACGTTCACCGGCTATGCCGCCGTGTTCAACAACGTCGATCTTGGCCGGGACGTGATCATGCCCGGAGCGTTCCGCGCGATGAAGGAAACGCGCGACGGCAAAGTGCGCATTGCCATGAACCACGACCTCAAGCGCCTGGCTGGCAAAGCCAAGTGCACGCAGGACGAACACGGCCTGCGGGTCGATGGCCAGCTCGCCTTGGGTGTGAGCTATGTGCAGGACGCCTATGAATTGATGAAAACCGGCGTGCTCGATGGCCTGTCCGTGGGCTTCGACATCGTGCCAGGTGGTGCCACCTGGGAAGAGCGCGATGGCGACTATGTGCGAATCATCACGGACGCGGTGCTCTGGGAATTCTCCCTGGTGCCGTTCGGCATGAACCCGGAAGCGCTGGTGGAGACCGTCAAGGCCGCCACCACGATTCGAGATTTCGAGGCGCAGCTGCGTGGCCTCGGATACAGCCAGCGCGAGGCCAAGGCCTTGGCTGCTGGCGGCTTTCAGTCGCTGGGCCGCCGGGACGGCGACCCGGACAGCGAGACGCTGGCAGACAACCTCAAGCAACTCACGCACGCATTTACCTGGAACTGAAACATGCACTGCATTACCCGAAAGCGCGTCACTTACGCATTCCTCGCTGTCCTGGCGATCCTGGCCGTTGCCAGCGCCCTGGGCGTTCCCATCGTTGCGCCCGATGCCTGGGCCGGTCTAGCTGCCGCTGGCTCCCTGCCTGTGGCCCTGACGGGCGAGGTGGGCGGCGATATCCGCAAGGCCATCGACCAACTTACCGACACTGCGAAGGCGGCCAAGGAAACCGTTGAGCAAGTCCGCAAGGCCCATACCGAGCTGGACGGCAAGGTGTCCAAACTGCATGACGAGATGAAGTCAGGCATGGTCGATGCCACCACCAAGGCCGCATTTCAGGATGCTGTCCAGAAGGTGGACAAGGTCGAGAAGGCTTTGGAAAAGGTCAACGACGAAGTGGCCGAGATCGCCAAGAAGGCCGCCAACCTGCTGGGCGGTGGCGGCGACCAGAAAAAGAGCCTGGGCCAGATCGTGGGCGAGTCCGAAGTTTGCAAGAGCTATCGCGGTGGCGTGGCCGAGCTGGCAACCATGAATGCGCCCCTGTTCGGCAAGGCCGCGATCACCAGCGGCCCGGCAAGCGCCGGTGCGCTGATCCTGCCGCACCAGGCTGGAATCGTCATGGGGCCTGATATGGCGCTGACGGTGCGCGATCTGTTCATGGCCGTGAGCATCGCCAGCAATTCGGTGGAGTGGGTGCAGGAAAAGCTCTTCACCAACAATGCCGGCTCTCGCAATGGCGAAGGCAACGCGCTGCCCGAATCCGGCCTGACGTTCGAGAAGAAAAGCTCGCCCGTCGAAAACATCGGCCACTGGATTCCCGCCAGCCGCCAGGTGCTGGCCGACGCGCCGCAGCTGCAGGGCCTGGTCGATGGCCGCATGCGCCAGGGCCTGAAGATCAAGGAAGACGCGCAGCTGCTGTTCGGTGACGGCACCAATGGCAACCTGCTGGGCCTGACGCCGCAAGCGGTGGCATTCAGCGCTACCGGCATGCCTGCCGTGCCCTCGGGTGGTCCGGCCCATACCAAGCTGGACTATCTGCGCTGGGCCTTCCTGCAGGTTGCCAAGGCGCAGTATCCGGCCACTTTCGCCGTGCTGAGCCTGGAAGACTGGGCACTGATCCAGATGATGAAGACCAACGACGGCGCCTACATCTTCGGCACGCCCACGGATGGCGCCGCGCCGCGCGTGTGGGGCAAGACCGTGGTGGAGAGCCATGCCATGGCGGCCGACGACTTCCTGGCCGGCAGCGGCTTCGCGGCAACGATCTATGACCGCGAGGAGGTCAGCGTGCGCGTGGCCGAGCAGCATGCGGACTTTGCGATCAAGGGCATGGTGGCCCTGATCGTGGAAGAGCGCCTGGGCTTCACGGTGGAGCGCCCCTCTGCCATCGTGGCGGGCCAGTTCCCCGCGCCGTAAACGTTCCCTCAACCCTCGGCCAAACGCCAGCCTTTGCGCTGGCGTTTGGCATTTCTGGACTGGAGAGAAGACATGGAAGTAGCAAAGACATTCGAGCGCGACGGCAAGCGCTACCGCCCGGGCGACCCGTTGCCCGAGGGCCTGGACGCCGTCACCCTCGCGCACTACAAGCGCCACGGCATGGTCCGCGAACCTCGCGCCAAGACGCCAGGCCCGGCCGAGAAAAAGCCCGCTGGCCCTGCCAGCCCGGCGCAGTCCCCGAACCCTCGCCGCAACAGCTCGCCCAAGCCGGCGCACACGGCGGGCCTGCAGGCGGCAGGGCAGGGGGTTGCAACAGAAACCGCGCCGCCAGCGCCGCTTCCTCCCACTGATCCCACGCCGCCGGCAGATCAGCTGGCCGCCGCTGGCGACGGCGTGGCGAATGGCGAGGCGGCGGGCGAGCAAGCGGGCGGAGCCGCACCAGTGGATGCAGCTGCAGCTCAAGAGCCTGCCAAGGAGTGAGCATGCCCAAGCCGCTGGTAAGCCTGGAGCAGGCAAAGGAACATCTCAGGGTGGTGTCCAGCCTGGAAGATGCTGACATTCAGCTCAAGCTGTCGGCGGCAACGGGAATGGCTGTCAGCTACCTGGACCGAGGGGTTTTCGCAGACCAGGCGGATCTTGATGAGGCCTTGGCCGCTGACACAGCCGGCCCGCTGCCAATGGTGTGCACGGACATGGTTCGCGCGGGCATCCTGCTGATCCTGGGCGACCTGTACACCAATCGTGAGGAGGTGGTCACAGGGACCATCGCTACACGGTTGCCCACGGGTGCCCGCGCATGTTTGCGGCCGCTGCGGCGCATGGGGTGCTGACATGCAGGCCGGCAAGCTCAAAGAGCGGATCACTCTGCAGCGCCTGGCCATGGGCCAGGACAGCAGCGGCGGCATGGTGCGGCAGTGGGTGGATCTGGCAAAGGATCTGCCCGCCAGCCGGCGCGACTTCTCGGGCTCGGAGCGCCCCGCCACCGGCGTCGCTGGTGGCATCGTGGCAGTGGCCCGTACCGAGTTCACGATTCGCTGGATGCCCGGTATCGACGCCACCATGCGGGTGCTGCATGAGGGCGAGTGCCACAACATCCAGCACGTCAACAACTTCGCAGGCCGGCGCGAATCGCTGATCCTGACCTGTGAAACGGGGGTCAACGATGGCTGACAAACCCGAGATCACCGGCGTGCCCGACCTTACTGCAGCCTTCCGCGAAGTCCGTGAGGACATGGCGCAAAAGGTCTCGCGCCGCATGGTGGTCGCTGGCGGCAAGGTGATCACTGCCCGGGCCAAAGCAATTGCGAAGGCAAATGGATCGGTGATCAGCGGCGCCATGGTCGAAAACATCGCCATCAAGCGCGAGCCCAACGCCCCGGACGGGACGGCGCAATACCACATCGGGGTGCGCCACGGCCGCGACCAGACCAAGCGCGTACAGGCCAAGGGGCAAAAGCGCCTGGTCGTGAGCCGGGGTCGCATCAAGGTGCGGCGCGACAACGACCCGTTCTATTGGCGCTGGGTCGAGACCGGCCGCCGTGTGGTGCCTGCATCGGTCAAGTCTGGCGTCACGACATACACGCAGCGGCTTCGCAATGGCCGCGTGGTCGTGCGCACGCGCAAGTACGAGGCCACAAGCCTGCGAGCGCGCCGGCGGGCTGCCTCGCAGGGCGTGGTCGGCCGCAAGCCGTTCATTGAGCCCGCGCTGCAGCAGGAGCGTGACAACGCCATCACGGCCATGGACCAGGCGCTGCAGCGCTACCTGGCCAGCGAAAGAAAGAAGGGAGGCGCATGACTGCAGGCCCGAGCATCCATCAGCGTCTGCTGCCTGCTCTCAAAGCGGTGCTGGCCAATACCTGGTGGCTTGAGCTGCCGGCCCGCCCGACTTGGCCGGCGGCTGTTTTCAGCGTCGAGACGGCACCGGAGCCCGGATGGTGCGCCGGCGGCGGCTACGACGCCCACGACGCCACGGTGATCGTGCTCAGCCGCAGCGCGGTCGAGCTGGACACCCTGCTGCCCACCAGCGGCGGCGGCAGCGTTCGCGCGGCCGTCGAAGCCATGGAGCACTACCAGTGGGAGGTGGGCTGCGAAGACGCGGACTATGAAGACGACCCTCAGGTCTACGCCCGCGCCCTGATCGTGCGCTTGCGCACGCCCCGATTCATCACAGCAAAGGACACCACGCCATGACTGCAAAGAAAGACAAGGACGAGGCAGTGCACACGTCTGCACCGGCCCCGCAGAACGCCAAGCCGGTGAAGCCGGCGCATCACCAGGCCACCGCGCTGCCGCCCCCCGATGAGTTCCACGGCAAGGCGGGCCGCTACGTGCGCGACCCCGCGACCGGCCTGCGCGTGCCGCAACCCTGATCGCTGCCCCACCCCTAAACCTCTGAAAGGAACCCCCATGGCAAAGTCCATGAAACAGATGCTGCTGCTGGCGATGGTCCAGACGGCGGCGGGCACTGCGGCCACGCCCACGGCGGCGGCCAATGCCATCCTGTGCCGCGCGCTGATGCCCGAGCCCATCACGGCCGAGCAGGTGGCGCGCGACCTGATCCGCCCGTACAAGGGCAACAGCGGCAAGCTCACGTCCGGCGAGCATCGCAAGCTGACGTGCGAAGTGGAAATCGCGGGCAGCGGCACCCCGGGTGTGGCGCCGGCCTATGGCGATCTGCTGCAGGCCTGCGGCTTCGCGGAGACCATCACAGCCGGCACCGATGTGCAATACACGCTGGTGAGCGGGGGCGAACCGCTGCTGACGCTGTATGGCTATCTGGATGGCACGCTGTTCAAGATCGTGGACGCCAAGGGCACGATCAGCTTCGAGCTGAACCCCAAGGGCATCCCAGTGATGAAATTCGAGTTCCTGGGCGCCTACTCCAAGCCGGAGGAGGGCGCCATGCCCACGGGCGTGGATTACTCGAAGTTCATGCAGCCCAAGGTTGTCGGCAAGACCAACACGCCCACGCTCACGATCTTCGGGCACAGCGCCTGCACCAGCGCGTTTTCGGTCAACTTGGCCAATCAGTTGAACTGGCGCGAGCTGATCAACTGCGCAGGCGCGGCCAGCCCCGACCGCCAGCCCACGGGCTCCATCACCATGGAGTTTCCGAAGGTCACGACAAAGGACTGGACCGAGATCGTGCGCAACAGCGAGCGCGGCCCGGCCGTGATCGTCCACGGCGTGGACCCCGGCAACATCGTGGAGCTGCAGATGCCCAACATCCAGCCCGGCCCCTTCACGCTCAGCGATGACCAGGGCGTGGCAATGATGGCCCTTCCGTTCGACCTGGTGCCCATCGTCGGCGACGACGAACTGGTGCTGATCGTGCGCTGACCAGTCCCTTTTCCCCTCAACCGAGGCCGCTCTATGCGGCCTTTTTCTTTTTCTGTCCCCTCTCATCAGGAGTCAATCCATGTTCAACCTCACCCCCTCGGAAACCTTCAAGGAAACCGTCAAGATCCAGACCAAGACCGAAAGCGGCCTGTGGCGCGAAGAGTCCTTCACCGCCGTTTTCAAGCGCACGGCAGAGGAGCGCCGCCAGGAGTTGCACAACAAGCCGTTCGGCGAGGTCGTGGATGAAGTCCTGGTGGGCTGGGACATGGTGGACCTGCAGCGCAAGCCCGTGGAATTCACGCCCGAGAACAAGGCCGCGTTCCTGCAGATCCCCGCCGCCGTGCGTGAAACGGCCATCACCTATCTGCGCACCAACGCGGGCGCCAAAGAAAAAAACTGATCGAGGCCGCGCGCTGGTGGGCGGGCATACGCCCGCAGGCCGTCGATCCCTTCGCGCCGCAGGAATCCATGTTGGAGGCCATGCGCGCGATGGGTGCGCCGGCGCAAGACATCGAGCGCGTGGCCGAGGCCATCGAGCAGCAGCGCGCGGCCCTGCAGGCGCAGCCCGAGGACTTCGGCGTGTACCGCGACAACTGGGAAATCGTTGCCGCCTGGCGCGCGTTGGAAACCCAGTGGAGCTACGCCGGCATGACGGGTGTGCGCGTGGGCCTGAACTATGCCTGTGTCACTGCCTGGCTGGATCTGTTTGTCCAACTGCGCAAACGCCGCTCGGTCATGGCCGGGCTGATGGTCATGGAGCGCGCGGCTCTGGTCGCGCTCAATGAAATCCGAGAACAAGAAAAGGAGGACTAGCTATGTCAGCATTGGGATCGCTGGTCGTCAAGCTCGCGCTGGAGTACGCGCAGTTCAGCGAGGGGCTGCAGTCCTCTGAGCAGGACGTGAAGCAGCACGCCAAGCGCGTGCAGGATGCCTATGACAACATGGCCGCCGGCGTGTCGTCGCGCATGGACAGCCTCAAGGGCTCCATCCTGGCGGCCATCGGTGGCGCTATCAGCGTGGTCGGCATCACCTCGGCCATCTCCAAGATCAAGCAGGAGACCATCGACGCTGAGAAGGAGCAGACTCAGCTCGCGGCGGCGATCAAGTCCACGGGCGGCGCCGCTGGTTGGAGCATCGAGCGGCTCAATGCGATGGCCGACAGCATGGAGAAGACCAGCACGTTCAGTGCGGGTCAGATCAACCAGGCGCAGACCCGCATGCTCAGCTATGCGGGCGTGGTGGGCGAGCAGTTCCCGCGCGCCATGCAGGCCGTGATCGACATGTCCGAGCGCATGGGCTACGAAGTCACGGCCTCGGCCGAGACCATCGGCAAGGCGCTGGACGTGCCCAGCGAAGGCCTGACGGCGCTGTCAAAGCAGGGCTTTCGGTTCACCGATGCGCAAAAGGAGGTGGTCAAGCAGTTCGAGCGCACGGGCCAGACAGCCAAGGCGCAGGACATCATCTTGCAGGCCCTGGAGTCGAGCTATGGCGGCGCGGCCCAGGCCGCCCGGGACACGCTGGGCGGTTCGCTGACGGCTGTTGGCAACACCATCAACAGCCTCATGACGGCGGACAGCGCGAGCCTGCCAGGCCTGCGCGATAGCGTCGAAGGGCTCAACAGCACGCTCAACAGCGATGACGTGCGCAACGGCTTTCAGACGCTGATCAGCGGGCTGATCGACGTGGGCAGCTTTGCCGCCAGCAGCATGGCGGGCATCGTCAAGCTGGGCCAGGCCGTGGCCGAGCACAAGGGCGAAATCGGCGTGGTGCTGGGCATGATTGCCGGCACGGCCACGGCGGCCGGGGCGCTGCAGGTTGCCAATGCCATCGGCGCCGCTGGCGGGGTGTGGGGGGCATTGACCAAGGTGCGCGGCGCGGTGATCGCGCTGAGCCTGGCCCTGGCGGCGAATCCGGCCACCCTAGTACTGCTGGGCATTGGTGCGGCCACGGGCGCTGCCATTGCGTCGAACCTGGGCGACCCAGTGGGTGACAGGCTCAGCAAGGAAATCGAATTCCAGACCGAGCGCCTGGCGCAGGCCGAGGCACTGCTTGCGCGCGCTGGTGGCCCCAAGGGGCAGATGACGGCCAAGCTTGAAGAGCGTATTGCCGGCATCAAGAGCCATCTGGATGTCCTGCGAACCGCCGCCGGCGCGGCAAAGCCAGCCGTTGAGGAGGTGGCTACTCAGGTTGCCGGTGTGGCGGCTGCCGCCAACAGCACGCAGATACCGCTGGGCCAGTCCGAAGACTGGATCAAGAAATACGGCACGGCGGCGCAGAAAGCCGCGCTGGAAGTCGAGGAGTGGAAACGCAAGCTCGGCTCTGCATTCACGCCCGAGATGCAGCGCCAGGTCGAAGAGACCTATGCCAAGCAGGATGCGGGGGCCAAGGCCAGCGCGCAGTCGGCCAAGCAGCTGCAGACCAGCTATGACAACCTGCTGCAGTCCATCGCAGAGAAGACGGCAGAGCAGCACCAGGAATTGTCCAGCGGCGAAGCCCTGGCTGAGTCCGACAAGATCCGCATCAAGTTCAATGAGGATCTGAAAGACAGCCTCAAGGGTCTGACAGCCGCTCAGCGCGCCAACGTGCTGGCCAAGATCGACACGCTGGCGGCGCTGGAGAAGGAAAACGAGGCCGCGAAGAAGGCCAAAAAGGCCGCCGAGGAAGAGCGCAAGTACCGCCAGGAATGGCTTGGCGTACAGGCCAAGACAGTCGAAGAGCTGGAGGCCGGCAACAAGTCCCTGCGCGAAGAGATTGAGCTGATCGGCCTGAGCGCTGACCAGCAGCGGGCGGTCCTTGAGCTGCGGCAACTGGCTGTGATTCTGTCCAAGGAACAGCAGCTGGCTGAGATGGAGCGTGCTGCTGCCTTGACCGGCACCATAACGGCCGAGCATGCGCTGCTGCAGCAGGAAATCACCCTGCTGCGCGAGCGCCTGGCGCTGACCTCCCAGAAGGACGGGAAAGAGGCCGCTGCCAAGGCCTCGGCCGCCAGCGTGACCGAATGGCAAAAGGGCGTGGACCAGATCGGCCAAAGCCTCACGGACCAGCTTATGGCCGGAGGGCGGTCGTTCGGCGACTACCTCAAGAACCTGGCGCGGACGTTGATCCTGCGGCCGCTCATCATGCCGATGGTGCAGCCTGTGGCCGCCTATGCGGCGAACATGCTGGGCCTGTCTGATGGCGGTGGTACGCAGGGCAATGCCCTGGCTGGCGTCAAAAGCGTGACGGATATCTGGTCTGCGTTCTCGGGCGGCAGCTCGGGAGTGGTCGCATCGGGCGTGATCGGTCTGGGCAAGCTCATGGGCAGCAGCTTCCTGGGTGAGCTGGGTGCGGGCATCGCCGCTGGCGGGCAGCTCGGAGTCGGTGGCGTGGCTTCCCTGTGGGGATCTGCCAGCGGCACGACTGCAGCCGGCATGGGATTGGGCGCTGCCATTCCCTACATCGGCGTTGCGATTGCGATTTTCTCGCTGCTCAAGAGCGGCCTGTTTGGTTCCCGTGGCCCCAACCACAGCGGCGGCGTGTATTCGACCAGGACGGAGGACTGGGACGAAGCCACCAAGCAGGCGCTGGGCAAGGATGCGTGGGGCAATGCGCTGGGCGACTTCACCAAGCGCGGCAACAAGGACCTGGGCGAGCAGCTGGGTACCACCGTGAAAGCCTTGGCCGAGGTCTACAAGTCCCTGTCCAAGTACGCGAGCGGCAACGTGCGCGAGGTGGATGTTGCCGCAGGCTTTGCGACGAACCCGAAGTATGGCGATGAGGACGCCCACGGCTATTTCCAGATCATCGACAAGGTGACGGGCGAAGTACTCAAGTCGTACAAAAACCGTGACTTGGGGAACGACCCGGAAAAGGCCTTCACGCAGTTCGTCGCCGACATGGGCGGCGCCCTGGTGGGTGAGCTGAAAAAGGCCGACCTGCCGGCATGGATGCGCGATGTCTTTGATGAGCTGGGCGACGACATCACGCTGGACAGCTTCAACGCGATGCTGCAAAAGGTCCAGCTCACGGCCACGGCGGTGGAGGGCTGGACAAACAACATCGTCAACTTTGGCGAGATGGGCGATAAGGCGATTGCCAAACTCATCAAGGACATGGGGGGCATCGAGAACGCGATAGCGGGCATCGACGCCTTCTATGCTGGTTTCTATACCGAAAGCGAACGGGTCGAGAACGCCGCGAAGGTGCTGGACAAGTCGCTGAAGGATCTGAAGCTGGACATAGATCCGCGACAGGGCCAGGCCGCAAAAGAGCAGTTCCGCAAGATCGTCGAAGCGGCCATGGCCGCCGGCGATGTCGAGCTGCTCGCCAAGCTGCTACCTATGGCTCAGATGTTTAGCGATGTGGCCGACGCTGCGGGCCGTGTGCTCGATGGGCTCAAGGATGACCGCTCCAAGCTGGAAGCCGAGTACCTGCGCGCGACGGGCCAGACGGACAAGTACCGCGAGGCCCTGCGCAAGCTGGCCACCGAGGGCATGAGCGAGGCCGAGCGCGCCGCCTGGGACTACAACGAGGCGCTGCGCGCCGAGATCGCGGCCCGCGACAAGCAGGCGGATCTTGAACGCCGCTGGCTGGAGTTGACCGGCGACACGGCCGAGCTGCGCCGGCGCTAGCTGGAGGCGCTGGACCCGAGCAACCGGGCTTTGCAGGAGCGCATTTGGGCGCTGGAGGATGAGCAGGCAGCGACCGGCAAGGCCTACGACATGTTCCGCCGCGTCTACCAACGCGAGCGCGATGTGCTCAGCGAGCAGGCGGCGGCGGTGCAGGAGTCGATCAGTGCCATCAGCGCTTCGGTCAGCATGCTCAACAGCGCGGCCGCGGATCTGTGGGGCAGCGTGGACAGCACTCAGCAGCTCCTGGCGGCGCGGGGCATGGCCTACGTGGAGCAGGCCCTTGCGGGCATGCGCTCCGGTGCATCTGCCTCTGACTATGCCGGCCTGCAGAACGCGATCAGCGCGGCGCGCAACGGCATCTCCAGCGGCGTGTACGCCACCGAGTTTGATCGGCAGCGCGACATCCTGGTGCTGGCTGGCCAGCTGTCCGAGATGGGGGATATCGCGGGCCAGCAGCTGACGTTTGAAGAGCGGCAGTTGAAGGCGCTGCAGGCCCAGATCGATGGTCTGGACCGGTTGGCAACCATCGCCGACGAGCTGGTGAACGGCTCGGAAACGCTGGTGGGAACGGTCGATGAGCATTTCAACAAGCTCATGGCTTTTCTGAATCCGACCAAGCCTGACCAGCCTGCGGCCGGAGGAGCCGGCGGCGGTGGTGGTGGCGGTGCACAACTGGGCGGGGGCGGACCCAGTACCGTGGGTACGCCCGTCTTTGACCCCAATGCGGGGACGCTGACCTACCCGGACGGGAGTGTCGCGCATCTCACTCCCGATGAGGTGTATTGGCACACGCTAATCCGGGGCGACAACTGGAACGGACCGGCCTTCGCCTCGGGTGCGGCCTTTTCAAACAGCGTCGTGACCCGTCCGACGCTGTTCGATATGGGGCTCATGGGCGAACGGGGTGCGGAGGGCATCTTGCCGCTGGCCAACGTGGGCGGGCGTCTGGGGGTGTACGCAGCCACCGGTGGTGATCGCTCAGGTGTTGCTGAGCTGAGAGACGTGCTTGAGCGGCTCGATGCGCGCATGGCACAGATCGCAGCGAACACGAACCCATTGCCCGGCTATGTCGATCAGCGCGACCAGGTGAGCGAGGGCGGCGCTGCGGATCGGGTTGAGGTGATGAATGTCGAAGAGCTGAGCGGCGCAATTGCGAACGCTCTGAGAAAGGGAGGAGTGACAGCATGAATATCTTGCTGCCCATCGCTGTGACGGACTCCATGTTCATGGCGGGAACGAATGTGCCCGCCGTGGATGTGGACGCTGGCGAAATTGCGTGGCTGGCTTCGGGCAACTACGTCATTGACGATTTGAGGGTCTATGCGGGCGCCGTGTACTCCTGTGTGAAGGAGCATGCGGCGACTGCTGCCAGCCCCAAGCCGGATGTAGACCCGGAGCGCTGGCTGTTCAAATGGCCCAGCAATCGAATGGCGCCATTCGATGAATACATCTACACGCGCGCAAAAAAAGCCCCGGTTCTCCGATACGTCTTGAGGCCGGGGTTTTTTACTGGCTTTGCCATGTATGGCGTCGAGGCTGATGAGATCGAAGTGACGTTGCTTGAGGAGGCCGGCGGCGTGGAGCTTTGGCACGACAAGTGGCCGATGTGGGAGCAGGCCTTCGGGCTGTGGGAATACCTGTTCGGCAATCTGCGCCGCGAAACGAAGTTCACAAAGAACGGCTTGCCCCTGCGGCCTGCATCTGAGCTGGATTTGACCTTGCGGCGCAACAGCCCCAGCGTGGCAGCGGAACTGGGCTATCTGGCAGTGGGCCAATGGCGCACGTTCCTCGCGCCTCGATCCGACCAAGGTGGCTCGGAATGGGGCGCCGAGGTGTCTCCCAAAAGCTATGCGTACTTCAAGCGCATGCCCGATGGCACCTACACGCGCCGCACGGGCCGGCAAGCCGATGTCATCACCGCCAGCGTGCTGATCGATGCATCGCAGGCGGCCGCAGCCAAAGACCTGCTGCGCCGCGTTCTTGACATTCCTGTGGCCGTCGAAGTGAGCGATGTGCCGGGCTATGGATACCTCAGCACGGTCGGTTTCGTCACCGGGACCGTCCGGGCTGAGGGCGTGCTCACCGCGCGGGTGACTATCAAAGTGGAAGGGAACGTATGACAGACATTGTTGCCGTGCCGCCAGCACGGCCATCCAAAGAGTTTCCGGCCGTAGGCGATCCGGAGTTCAACCGCAAGGCATTTGATTGGGCGGTTGAGGAAGTGTTGCTGGTCACGAATCTCTACGCCATGGCGCAGGCTACATACACGAATGCCGTGGCAGCGCAGGAGCGTGCAGTCACGGCTGGCCAGTTTGCGCAAGCTGCAGCCGTGGACTCGGAACTTGCCATGGGATATCGCAATGCGGCCAACCTGGCGGCGGGCACTGCGACCACGCAGGCGGGCATTGCCACAGCAGCGGCCGGCACGGCCACCGCTCAGGCTGGTCTGGCGTCATCTGCACGGTCCGGTGCCGAAGATGCCCAAGCTGGCGCGGTCGATGCCCAAGAGGGGGCGGAGGATGCCCGTGACAGGGCAAAGGAATACCGCGATCAGTCCGAGCAGTTCAAAGATCAAGCACAGATCTTTGCGACCGGCCAATTGAAGGCAACCAGCTCGGCCAGTGTGGTGCCGGGCGCCGGCGCGAAGAGCTTTCCGGTAGAGGCTTCGCGTTCCTTTGTGGTCGGCATGTACCTGGTAGCCACCTCGGTGAGCGACCCGGCAACACAGATGAGCGGGCCGGTCCAGAGTTACGACCCCGCAACGGGCGCGCTTGTCATTGCAGTGGACAAGTTCGCTGGTGCGGCGGCCAGGGCGGATTGGGCCATCGGCATCGCAGCCCGCGCCGGAGCTACCGCGCTCGCGCGCCAGGATGTGACTGCAAACACCCTCTGCGTGGCGGGGGTCGAATACGTCGTGGTGGCCCCTGGGATCACGTTGACCCTGCCGACGAACTGGAGTGACGACGAAGAAATAGCGATCACGGAAGCCATCGGAAATGGTGCTCAGTACACGCTTGTCTTCGGAGGCACAAAGCTGCGGGGCCAGACGATGGGCACGCAAGTCATCTCGGCCGTCTTCGGCAGCACTGGGGTGCTTCGGCATCACAACCCGGCTCAAGGACTCGTATGAACACACTCTCTTCCCTCCTTGGCCAGGGTGGCGGCAACTGGCCGCTGTGGTCGCCCACGCGCATCGTGCTGCAAGACCAGATCGTGCGCAGCCCGCTCGATCACGAACTGTATTCGCGCACATCGGCCACTGGCTCCAGCGCGACGGACCCGGCTGACGACATCGTCAATTACAAGGCCGAGTCATACAAGCGCTGGACAGCGATTGTCTGCGATGCCGAGCTGCGCAATCCGGCTGGCTCATTCGCCATTGGTACGAAAAAGATCTCCACCCCTGTGGTCGCTGTCAATGTTCGCACGCTCGTGCTGGAGATGATCGGCCGGGGGGTGGTGGATTTCATGGCGGTTATGCGTGGAGGGTCAGGCCCGATGCGCACGGAGCTGGTGATTGATGGCCGCACTGTCTATGACGACACGAAGACATGGAGCGGTGCAGTCCAGTGGAGCATTTTTCTGGGCAATGCGAGCATGAGTGGCAGCGGTCAGCTTGACACCCCGATCGATGCGGGCACCCCCATCGAGTTCAAGCGCCACCTGCGCCTGTACATGACGCCATCCACAAGTAGTTTCTCGGGGCCAGGGCAAATCGCATACAAGCAAAGGAGCCAAGCATGAGCAGCGAAATGATCGAGGAAGTTATCGGCGGCGTGATCGTGAGGCGCTGGCCGGATGCGCCTGTGAACAGCGGCCCGCACCATATCAGCGTTGGAGCGTTCTTCGACCGCTTCGGCCCGCTGAAATGGGACATCCTCGCGGACCCGAATGAGCGAGTCAAAGCAGTACGCGAAGACGCGAGCGTGCGCAAGTACATTGATCTCGACAACCCGGATCTGCCTGCTGGCCTGGCCATCTTGCAGGCAGCGGGGCACGCCATCGATGCGGCCGCAATCCTCGACGCGCCGATACAGCCGCATGAGCTGCCCTGACAGATAACACCCCACAACAAACCGCCTTCGGGCGGTTTTTTCATGCCTGGAGGAGGGCACATGGACAACAACTGGTTCGATCAACTTCTACCGAAAGTGCCGGGGATTCTCGGCAGTGCAGGAGCGCTTATGTGGATGCAAGGTACATGGCCGCGCAAAGGGGCAATGCTGGTGCTCGGGATCGCGGCGAGCAACTACGGTACGCCTGACTTCGTGGTGGCGACAGGCCTTTCCGAAGGGCTGGCCGGCTTCGTCGTCGGCATGTTCTCGATGACTGCAGCCGACTGGGTGTTCCGGGCGTGGGATCAGTTCGCACTCGGGCCGCTGCTCAACGAGTGGGTGCGCAAGCGCCTGGGCCTGCCGCCAAAGGATGGGGGTGCTGTATGACCCCCCATTTCAGCCTGGCCGAACTAACGGCCAGCGCCACGGCCCAGCGCAAAGGCCTGGACAACACGCCCACTCCTGAGGCCCTGCAGCGCCTGGCACTTACGGCCGCGATGCTGGAGCGCGTGCGCGCGCACCTGGGCGTGCCCATCGTCGTCACCAGTGGCTACCGTTCGCGCGCTGTCAATGCTGCCGTGGGCGGCGTCACCAGCAGCGACCACGCCATCGGCGCGGCCGCTGACATCGTGGCGCCCGGATTCGGTGAGCCCTATGCCGTGGCCAAGGCTCTGGCGCCCCACGTCAACGCCCTGGGCATCGGGCAAATCATCTATGAGAGCGTGCGCGGCAAGCACTGGGTGCACCTGTCCACACGCACGCCGGACAAGTTCGTCAATCGCGTGATCACTGTCAGCGGCAAAAGCACGCTGGTGGGCATTCAGGAGGTGTAGATGCTGACCCTCCTCAAATCCCGCGCCTGGCAGCTCCTGGCCCTGGTGCTGGCTGCGCTGCTGCTTTGGCAGAGCGTTGGCCATCTGCTCGCTTTGCGCGCCGCCGACAAGGCCCGCGCTGACCTGGCGGCCGAACGCGCGGACGCAGCTGCAGCGGCTGCCGAAACCTCCGAACACTATCGAAAACTGGAAGGCACCTATCGTGAAAACCTCGACACCATTGCCCGCGAGACTGGCCAAGCGCAGGCCCGCGCTGTTGCTGACGCTGACGCTGCCCGCGCTGCTGCTGGCCGGCTGCGCGGCGACCTCGCCGACTACATCATCGCCCATCGTGCGGCCGCCAATGCTCGCGCCGCTGCCGGACAGTGCGCGCCAGACACCGGCGCCCTCGATCTGCTCGCCGAGCTGCAGCGCCGCGTTGACGACAGAGCGGGAGAGCTGGCGCGCATTGCTGACGATGCCCGGGGACGGGGCAGCGCATGTGAACGGGCTTATGACGCCAGTCAAGCCATGAGTCAGTCTGCTCGGTAATGCGCGAGCAGGCATGATGACTAGGCAGTCGATTAAATGCTAATTTGGCTTATTTGCAAAGCTCTATGAGTAATTTGATAGACGTTCTGAGTTCCTCCTGTGTAAATACGTTGCCGGAATCAGGATGATGGATGGCGTTTCTGATGTATGTGGGAAGTGATTTGTAAGTTGTATTTCCATGATGCGACACCTTTTCATGATGGCTTGCTTGGTATTTATTGTGGTCACAAATGAAAGTGTCGCAACTTTTTATTGTATTTTTAGATGTTTTATCCTGAAGCCAGCCGTACAGTTCAATATGATAATCATTAGAAATAAGATCGAATGCAAGAAAATTCGTCTCTGCACTTGTGATGCTAGGCAAGACAGCAGGCGCGTCTATCTTCTTTGCTACGATTTTATCGCCCTCATGCTCTAAGGTAACAACAATATTTCTCCCCTGATTAGCAAGAGCATGCTTTAATACGTGATCAGAATGAGTTGCAAAGAATAATTGGCATGTTTGTTTACCACTGACGTTGGTAAATAGACTTTTGTAATATTGTAGTATTTTTTCTTGCCATTTGGGATGCATGCTGAGCTCTGGCTCATCGATCATTATCGCGGAATCTTGAAGTATTCCGCTATTCTTCAGGAGAAATATGCCTCTGAAGACGATTTGCTTTTCACCGGTACTAAGTTTGTCTATGGAAACTGCCTTTCCATTTTTTATAAATTTTATTACCTTTTCCCCAGATTCGTTGACAACCTTGTCATATGCTAATCCTTGAAAAAAAGTATCGAATGAATTTTTGAATCGATAAATTTTGGAGTTAGGGTAGTAATCCCGCCATGCCTGTGGAGCGTCATTGCGACTCTTGTTGATTTCTGTATAATCAGCGTTGTCTTGATTTTCCACATCAACGATAAGTTGCTTTAATGATGTAAAATCATCTTCGTTATCATTATTATATTTTTCCTTGTCTAGCGAGCTTGTTGCAGTTGATTTTATAGTTCCGGTTTTGTAGTCTGCCCTCGCTTTTGAAAACACGCAGCCATAGCTCCTTAAGTCAGTATCATTTTTTTCTATGTCATGTCGACCATTGGATTTATCTCTGAGAATTTGTTGAATTGTTCCATCTGGTCCTTCTATGTCAAAAAATGATTCAACATTATGTCCTGCTGACGATGGTAATGCTTTGAAAATGGCACCTTTTACAACATACTCAATATATTCGAAATTTTTGAAGGAGCCTAAGTTTAGGAAAGAGCTGAGATCTTCTAAAATCGTCGATTTTCCAGTTCCGTTTTCTCCCGCAAAAATTACTGTTTCGTACGGTTGATCAGAATCTGTATCTACAAAATCAAGTAGGAGATCTCCAAGTATTGGATGATTTTTCCATTTAACTGTGCGAATTTTCATAAGCTTATTGCTTCTTTAGTTCCGTTCTAGGTTGATGCGGTAGCTCGTCTGTAGACGTTGGACTGGTTGTCTATCAACCGATGGCCGCGTTTTCATTGTGCCGTAAGTCCTTTAGGTGGAAGTTCGTTGATTGTGACAAAACTGCTGCGGTGACCACTGACGCCTATCCAGCTTCGATCCGCAGCGAGCGGGGGCTCGTCGTGGCCTACTCCGCAGGTATCTCAGTCCTATGTCGTGAGAGCCATACTAAAAGTGAGCACGCGACGGCTCTACAGACACCGGCTCCAAACCGCTGTAAACCCAGTCTCCATCTAAATCTGTCACGACAAACCAATCGGGCAGAACCTTGTCGATGAAATAGTCCTCTGGCAGGCTTGGCAGGATCTTCGCCTCTGGCACGCCAAATCATCGAGGCATTGTTAGGAGGGTCGGGAACAGCTCAACTTTAAGAGGAATTTTCATGAGGGCACCTCGGGTTGTTCTGGCTCTTGAGCCGTTGAGGACTGTTCTCCGGCGATCCAATTGCCTTGCCTGTCCACAGTCAGCAACCGGGCGACGCCTCCGCGTGCGATCAGCACCAGGTCAATCTTGTAGTCGCGCTCTGAGGCATGGGGATCGGGATTGACACCCCGGGCGTACACAACGATGCGCTCAAAAGTGTCCGCAACAAGCTGGCGGGCCTGCAGCCTGGGCTCAATCTCCTGTGCCTCCACTCCTGCAGCCAGCGCTCGCCAGGCAGCATCGGCTCCTGAGATGTCTGTGCGCGCCGCACCTGCCAAGTCCAGTTCGGCCGCCTGCAGCTTGGCTTGAGCAGCGCCCAGGTCGACCTCCAGCTGGCGAGCGCGCCGCGCGAAAACTGCCGGCGTTCCCTCATTGGCGCTGGCCAGCATCACGTCGGTGAGCTTGTCGAGCTGGGCGCTTATCTGGTCCACTTCCTGGCGGGCTGCTACCACCTGGGCGCGCGGTGCCTGGCTGCGGTCTGCTCCGTACAGGGCCTGCAGGTTAACGATGTCGCTGCAGTAAGACATGATGGCCCGCTCCACCGGCGCCGCGCTTGTGCTGCCCGACACAGGGCAGCCGCCACCATAGGCTGCGGCCGAGGCGCAGAGCAGGCGCCGGTTTCCGTCGCGCAGGCGCCCGTCTGGCAGTCGATTCTTGGTGGCGAGGTGCTGGCCAGACATCGGGCGGCCGCAGTATCCGCAAATGGTGATGCCAAGCCCTGTGATGACATGCGGCAAATCACCCTTCACTCGTCGGCGGCCGCTCTGCGCTGCCACACGCTGCAGCTCGGTCCACTCGTCTGCACTCAATAGAGCAGGGTAGTAGTCACGCAGCTGGTACTCCTCGCCATCGATGGAGACGGGCTTGATGCCAGCGAGCTGGGGCATTTTGAGCAGGCGGTAGATCTGGTGTGTCCTGTTTTCGGCAGACGTGGTGTAGAGCTGCAGGCCTTCGGCGTCAAGGCGCTGGACGATACCTTTGCCGCCGTGCCCCTGGACATACAGCTGCACAGCCCGGCGTACTGCGGCCGCACGGCCGGCGTCAATCTCCCATCCCCCCTCCACCTCCCTGACCCATTCCGGGTCATGTCCCTGCCGCACATGCCCTCTGTACGTGCCGTTCTGCCACCCCTCGCACAGGCGCCTGATGCTGGCTTTCACGCGCTTGCTCTTCGTGTCGCTTTCTTCATGCGCGCGAATCATCACCAGCAGGCTGTAGACCAGATCCATGGGGTTTTCTTTGAGCCGTGCTCGGCTGTAGGCCTTTCCGTCGCTCGCTGTGACCACGGTGATGCCCGCATTTACAATCTGGGCCAGTTGCGCCTGAGCCTGGATGGGCTCTGCGCGAGAGAGGCGGTCCAGCCCCTCCACGATCAGCACAGATCCATGCGGTACACGTCCGTCCTCCACGGCCCGCAGGAACACCCCGAGCGCACCACTTTTTATGTGCTGCTGGTGGTAAGCGCTCAGGCCCTCGTCGCGGAGGGTCAGGCTGCTGTCAAGCTGCAGGCCGTGCTCCGAGGCCCATTTTTCCGCGTATGCCAGTTGCCTGTCCGTGCTGCTCCCCGTTGACTGCTTGGGGTCCGAGAACCGCAGGTAGCTATAGACAAGACCTTTAGAAGTTTTTCCCATGAATGAAACTGCTGTCAAAGTGGATCGGCTGCCCCGTATAGGTATGGTATCCCTCGGGTGCCCCAAGGCACTCACGGACTCTGAACTCATCCTTACCCAGCTCAGCGCCGAGGGTTACCAGACCTCCAAGACCTTCGAGGGCGCTGACCTGGTGATCGTCAACACCTGCGGCTTCATCGATGACGCCGTGCGCGAGAGCCTGGACACCATTGGCGAGGCGCTGGCCGAGAACGGCAAGGTCATCGTCACGGGCTGCCTGGGCGCCAAGGCGGGCAAGGACGGCGGCAACCTGATCCAGGAAGTGCACCCCAGCGTGCTGGCCGTCACCGGTCCGCACGCCACGCAGGAGGTGATGAACGCCGTCCACACCCATCTGCCCAAGCCTCACGATCCCTTCATCGACCTGGTGCCGGGCGCCTTTGGCGAGGCGGGCATCAAGCTCACGCCCAGGCACTACGCCTACCTGAAGATTTCCGAGGGCTGCAACCACCGCTGCACCTTCTGCATCATCCCTTCCATGCGCGGCGATCTGGTTTCGCGTCCGGTGGGCGATGTGCTCAAGGAGGCGCGTGCGCTGTTCGAGGGCGGCGTCAAGGAGCTGCTGGTGATCAGCCAGGACACCTCGGCCTATGGCGTGGATGTGAAGTACCGCACGGGCTTCTGGGACGGCAAGCCGGTCAAGACGCGCATGCTCGAACTGGTGCAGACGCTGGCCGAGATCGCCGAGCCCTATGGCGCCTGGGTGCGCCTGCACTATGTCTATCCGTACCCCAGCGTGGACGAGATCATTCCGTTCATGGCCACGGGCCGCGTGCTGCCCTATCTGGACGTGCCCTTCCAGCACAGCCATCCCGATGTCTTGAAGCGCATGAAGCGCCCCGCCAACGGCGAGAGGAACCTGGAGCGCCTGCAGCGCTGGCGCGAAATCTGCCCGGATCTGGTGATCCGCTCCACCTTCATCGCGGGCTTCCCCGGCGAGACCGAGCAGGAGTTCGAGCACCTGCTGCAGTTCCTGCGCGAGGCGCAGATCGACCGCGCGGGCTGCTTTGCCTACAGCCCGGTCGAAGGCGCTGCCGCCAACGAGATTCCCGGCATGCTGCCCCTGGAAGTGCGCGAGGAGCGCCGCGCGCGCTTCATGGCCGTGGCCGAAGAGGTTTCCACTGCGCGCCTGCAAAAGCGCGTGGGCCAGACCATGCAGGTGCTGGTGGACAAGTCCGTGGGCCTGGGCAAGAAGGGTGGCGTGGGCCGCAGCTATGCCGATGCCCCCGAGATCGATGGCCTGGTGCACCTGCTGCCGCCCGAGAAGGCCAGCAAGACCTACAAGGTGGGCGACTTCGTGAAGGCGCGCATCGTGGGCACGCAGGGTCACGACCTGGTGGGCCAGCCCGTGTAAGGCCTGCATTCGCATCCCTGAAAAGCGGGCAAGGTTTTCCTTGCCCGCTTTTTTTGTCCTTGATGGTCCAAGGCCTGATTTTGATCAAGGCGTTCAGGTCGCTTCGCTGAAATGCTGTCCCTACTTTGACGCAAAGAAAGGATGGCGCGAATGAACAGGACCATGAAGGCCGCCGTGGTGCGGGAGTTTGGCAAGCCGCTCACCATCGAGGAAGTCCAGGTGCCCCGGCCCGATCCCGGCCATGTGCTGGTGAAGATCGAGGCCTGCGGCGTCTGCCATACCGACCTGCACGCGGCGCAGGGCGACTGGCCCGTCAAACCCAATCCGCCTTTCATCCCAGGCCATGAAGGCGTGGGCTATGTGGCCGCCGTGGGTGCAGGCGTCACCCATGTGAAGGAGGGCGACCGCGTCGGCATTCCCTGGCTGTACACGGCCTGCGGCCATTGCGAGCATTGCCTGGGCGGCTGGGAGACGCTGTGCGAGCAGCAAAAGAACACCGGCTACTCCGTCAACGGCGGCTTTGCGCAGTACGCGCTGGCCGATGCAAATTTCGTGGGCCTGCTGCCCGGCAGCGTGGACCTCATCGAGATCGCACCCGTGCTGTGCGCGGGCGTCACCGTCTACAAGGGCCTGAAGGTCACCGACACCAAGCCCGGCAACTGGGTGGTGATCTCGGGCATCGGCGGCCTGGGCCACATGGCCGTGCAATATGCCAAGGCCATGGGCCTGAATGTGGCGGCGGTGGACGTGGATGACGACAAGCTGGCGCTGGCCAGGCGCCTGGGCGCACAGGTCACGGTCAATGCCATGACCACGGACCCTGCAGCCTACCTGAAAAAGGAGATCGGCGGCGCACACGGCGCCCTGGTGACGGCGGTATCGCCCAAGGCCTTCGAGCAGGCGCTGGGCATGGTGCGGCGCGGCGGCACGGTGTCGCTCAACGGCCTGCCGCCCGGCAGCTTCCCGCTGCCCATCTTCAACATGGTGCTCAGCGGCGTGACCGTGCGCGGCTCCATCGTGGGCACGCGGCTGGACCTGCAGGAGTCGCTGGACTTCGCGGCCATGGGCAAGGTCAAGGCCACCGTGTCCACAGACCGGCTGGAGAACATCAACGACATCTTCGCGCGCATGCATGAAGGCAAGATCGAAGGGCGCGTGGTGCTGGACCTGAACGCCTGACGCCTTGCCCTCTCCCAAAAAAACAGGCTTCCCTCGGGAAGCCTGTTTTGCATGGCGCACGCCTTACACCATGCGGCGGATGGGGCGCTTCTTCCAGACCAGCTTGTAGTAGGCGGTCTGAAGGCACAGCGTCAGGGTGTAGGACAGCGGAAGCGCCATCCAGATCCCCATCAGCCCGAAGCTGCGGCTCAGCCACCAGGCCATGGGCAGCTCCAGCACGGCGAGCACTGTGATGGTGATGGCCGTGGGAATGACCACATCGCCGCTGGCGCGCATGATGGACGACAGGGCGATGAAGCAGCCCAGCAGCAGGCCGCTCCACAGCACGATGTACAGCAGCTCGATGGCCAGCACCAGCACCTGCTCGTCGGTGATGAACATGCCCAGCAGCGGCCGTGCGAACAGGCTGCCGATCAGGGCCAGGGCGGCGCCCAATGCCAGGTTCATGCGGATGGCCGTGGCCGTGATGGCTCCCAGGCGCTCGCTGCGGCCCGCGCCGATGGCCTGGGCTCCGAGGATGGAGGCCGTGATGGCGACCGAGATCACGGGAAACTGCGCAAACGAGTTGATCTGGTTGACCGCGCCGTAGGCGGCCGTGGCGCTGGAGCCGAAGCCGTTGACCAGCGACACGACGACCAGCCCGGCCATGGACGAGGCAATCATCTGCACGCCCGTGGGAATGCCCACGCGCAGGATGCTCTTGAGCAGGGTTCGGTCAATGCGCATGGCCTTCCACAGCGCGGCGTTGGGCGCCAGCGGACTGCCGATGCGGCGCAGCCGCCAGCCCAGCCAGGCCAGCGCCAGGGTGAAGCCCAGGATCATGGACACGCCCGCGCTGGCCACGCCCAGGCGCGGCAGGCCGGCCCAGCCCGCGATCAGCGCCGGGGTGCAGGCCAGGCCCGTGCCCGTGGAGATCAGCAGGGCCAGCATGGGCGAGACCGTGTCGCCCACGCCGCGCAGCAGCGAGGTGGCCAGCAGGAACACGAACAGCCCCGGCATGCCCAGCAGCACGATGCGCGAGTACAGCGTGGCCTGCTCCATGATGTCGGGCGGCGTGCCCAGCAACCGCATCAGCGGCTCGGTGAACAGCCCGCCGAACAGGGCCACGATGGCGCCGAACAGCAGTCCTATGCACATGGCCGTGCCCGCAATCGCGCGCAGCTTGTCATGCATGCGCGCGCCGTAGGCCTGGCCGATCAGCACCGAGGAGCCCGCGCCCAGGCCGATCACGAAGGCGATGAAGAGGAACATCACCGGAAAGAAGGCCGCGACGGCGGCCAGCGCCTGCACGCCCAGCATCTGGCCGATGAAGACGCTGTTGATGGTGCCCGACAGCGATTGCAGTATGTTGGCCAGCACCATGGGGCCCAGGAACACCAGAAAGGTGCGCCACAACGGCTGGCTGCCGGCAATGGGCGGCCCGCCGTGGCTGGATGCGGCAGGCGCGGCGGCCTGGGGCAGGGGTTCGGTTGGTTTCGTCATGTTGTGTCTGGTAATGCGACGAGAAAAGCGGTGAGATTGGGCCGGTTCAGGTCTTCAGTCCTGGGCTGGCGCCGCAGGTGAGTCCGCCCACACGGGGCCGCCCAGTTGCTGCAGATAGCTTCGCACATCCTCGGGCCAGGTGGCGGTGTGCTGTGCAAAGGCTTCGGCCTGGCGTGCAAACAGGGCGCGGCTGGCGTCCTCGAAATGGGGCAGGTCGCCCGCCATCTCGCTCATGAAGCGGTAGACGGCTTCGGTGGCGGCGCGCACGGCATCCTGTGCGGCGTGCTTGCCGCGCGCCTCCTCGATCAGCCTGCGCAGTGCGCCGGAGGCGCCGCCGGGCTGGCGGTTGAGCCATTCCCAGTGGCGCGGCAGCAAGGTCACCTCGCGCGCCACCACGCCCAGCTTGGGGCGGCCCACGCTGCGCGGGGCGGCGGCTTCGGCGGGGGCAGGCGCTGAGGCCAGCTCGCTGCGCCAGTCCAGGTCCAGCCGCATGCCACTTTGGTCGTCGAACACCCACAGCGGCGGCGCGGATCCGTTGCCGTGGGCCTGTTGCTCATGGCTTTGCAGGAACTGCAGGATGGCCGGCCTGCCGGCCTGCAGCAGCCGGCTGTGGCCCTGGAAGATGGTGTAGCTGGGGGCGGGCTCGGCGGCCGCTGCGCTGGATTTGGTAGTCATGCGGTGGATATTAGCCGGGTAAAATTCGCAAGTCAATTAAATCCGGGTAAATATCTGCATGAATACTGCGCGCCCAAAAGAAAAAGCCCCTGGCAGAGGCTGCCAGGGGCTTCGCAGAGGGAACTGCAAGCGTTGTTTAGACGCGCTTGCGGTACTCGCCCGTGCGGGTGTCGATTTCGATCTTGTCGCCCTGGCTCACGAACAGGGGCACGGGCACTTCGAAGCCGGTGGCAATCTTGGCAGGCTTGAGCACCTTGCCCGATGTGTCGCCCTTGACGGCGGGTTCGGTCCAGGTGATTTCGCGTTCCACGGAAGTGGGCAGTTCGCAGGAGATGGCCTTGCCGTCGTAGAACACGACTTCAGCTTCCATGCCGTCTTCCAGGTAGTTGATGGCGTCACCCATGTTGGTGGCTTCCACTTCATACTGGTTGAAGTCGGCATCCATCCACACGTACATCGGATCGGCGAAGTAGGAGTAGGTGCACTCCTTCTTGTCCAGGATCACGTTGTCGATCTTGTCGTCGGCCTTGAAGACGACTTCGGTGCCCATGTTGCCCAGCAGGGACTTGAGCTTCATGCGGACGGTGGCGGCGCCGCGGCCACCGCGAGCGTATTCGGTCTTCAGGACGATCATCGGGTCCTTGCCGTGCATGATCACGTTGCCGGCGCGGATTTCTTGAGCGATTTTCATAGCTTGCTTGGCTGAGGTTGAGCCGCTCAACAGGGCAGGCAAGCGAAGTCGCTGGGACGGTGCGCCTGCCGCAGTTCCGCGGCGGGTGCAACCCTGGTTGGTCTATGGCGGCCGGCTGGCGGTCGCCCGCAGCGGCGCCTCCAGGGAGGCAAAACGTGCATTCTAGCTTTTTTCGGTCACGAAAGCTTGTAGCTGCTCAATCAATGGGGTCTGTTGCAGCAGCCGCAAGCGTGCCGCCTGCACGCATTCCTGCCATTGCTGCAGCAGCGCAGGCGTGATTGCGGGCAGGGTGCTTGCCGGTGCCATGCCGTTCCAGGCATGGTGGAAGGCGCGCAGGCTGGCTGGTGCCTGCAGCCAGTCAAGAAAGGCGTCGAGCTTGTCGTGATGGGCGTCGTCGTGCTGGGGATAGATGTGCCAGACCAGCGGCTGGCCCGCCCACAGCGCGCGCACCAGCGAATCCTCGCCGCGCACCAGGTTCAGGTCGCAGGCCCAGAGCATTTCGTCGAACTGAGGTTGGGGGCAGGGCTGCAGCGCATGCCGGGTCACCGCGCCTTGTTCCGTGGCGGGCACGCTGGCCATGGCCTGTTGCACGGCGGCGGCTGCGCGCCCCGGGGTCACCAGCAAATGCGTGGCCTGCGGCGCAGGGGGCGCTGCATGCAGTTGGGCCAGCCATTGAGGCAGGGCAGGGGGTTCGTAGCAGAACAGCGAGATGGCGCAATCGCCAGTGCCTATGCCGTGGCGTGTGCGCCAGGCCTGCCGGCCCTCGGAAGCAAAGGCTGCCTGGCGCGCGGCCAGGTCCGCCTCGCGCAGCAGGCCGCCCGTGGCGGCCGTGAAGCCCGGGTAGAAGAACCAGCGCGTCCACCCCGCAGCCGGCCCCGACATCAGCGGCGAGGGCAGGCGGTGGCAGCGCTCCACATAGTCCTCTGCCGACAGGTATTCGAGGTTGATCCACAGCGGTGCCCGGCGCGCGATGGCCGCCAGAAAGGGCGGCGGGATCTCGCAGCCGAAGGCCTCGATGACCACATCGCCCACGGCCTGCGGGACATCCTGCGCCTGCGTGGGCCAGCCGTGCACGCTGAGCCCGGCCGGGTGGGGCCGGGGAGCCATCCAGGCCAGGGCGCTGGCGTCGTCCATCCACAGCCGCACGCGCTGGCCGCGTGAGGCCAGGTCGGCCGCCGCGCGCCAGCACACGCCGATGTCGCCGAAGTTGTCTATGACCTGGCAGAAGATGTCCCAGGTCCGTGCAACGGCCTGCTCTGGCAGAGGGGCCGGGGGGATGGGGTTGAAGGCAAGCATGGGAATCAGGGTTCGCACAGGTGTTCGACCAGCAACTGCGCCACTGGCGGCAGTGCCTCTTGCGAGCGCACGCACAGCATCAGCTGGCGCTCGGCCCAGGGCTCGTCCAGCGCAATGCAGCGCAGCGGCAGGGCGCCCAGGTACAGGCGTGCGCTGCCTTCGGGCAGGATGCCGACGCCCAGGCCCGAGGCCACCATCAGGCACAGTGCGTCATAGCCCGTGACCTTCATGCGCAGCCGGGGCTGCAGGCCCAGGTCGGCCGCGGCGCGCGTGATCTGGTGGTTGAGAGCGCTGCCGGCGTGCATGCCCACCAGGTCATGGTCCAGCACCTGGGCCAGCCGCAGCGAGCGCCGCCGTACCAGCGCATGGCCCTGGGGCACGATGACGATGAGGCGGTCGCGCCGGTACGGGCGCAGGCGGATTTTCTCTCCGTAGCTGCCCTGGTTGAGGATGCCGATGTCGGCCTCGTTGTCGGCCACGGCGCGCGCGATGTCGCTGCTCACCCGCTCCTGCAGGCGCACGTCCACATGCGGGTGCTGGTCCAGGAAGCGCTGCAGCTGGGAGGGCAGAAACTGCGTGATGGCCGAGATGTTGGCCATCACGCGCACATGGCCGCGCAGGCCGCTGCCGTACTCGCGCATCTGCTCGCCGATGCCGTCCAGGTCGTTGAGCACGCCGCGCGCCATGTTCAGCAGCGCATAGGCGGCAGCCGTGGGTACGCTGCCGCGGTTGCTGCGGGTGAACAGCTCCACCTGCAGCTGGCTCTCCAGCTCGGCCAGCCGCCGGCTGGCGGCCGAGGGGGCGATGTGTTCACGTGCGGCGGCGCGGGCGATGGCGCTTTCCTCCATCACGGCCACGAACAGGCGCAGCGAAATCGGGTCGAGTTTCATGGGGTGGCGATTATCTCCCGGCCCCGCCCGGCTGGGTTCTGCCATGCCGGTTTGCGATGGCAGCGTCGCACTTGAGCGTTTTGCAGCGCGCGCGGACGGCGGCAAGATCGGCGCCGCGGCAATGCCATCGGAGGCTGGCCGCAGGAGACAAAGAGGAAGCGCTAACCCATGACACAACAGACAAGGCTGGTTCCCACCCCCGGCGCACTCAACGGTGTGCGCGTGGTCGAGATGGGGCAATTGATCGCAGGGCCGTTCTGCGGCAAGACGCTGGGCGAGTTCGGCGCCGACGTGGTCAAGATCGAGGCGCCGGGCGCGGGCGATCCGCTGCGCAACTGGCGCCTGATCAAGAACGGCACCTCGGTCTGGTGGCAGGTGCAGTCGCGCAACAAGCGCTCGGTGGCGCTGGACCTGCGCCAGCAGGAGGGCCAGGACATCGCGCGGCGCCTGATCGCCGAGGCCGATGTGCTGGTCGAGAACTTCCGCCCCGGCACGCTGGAAGGCTGGGGCATGTCGCCCGAGGAGCTCCATGCGCTCAACCCCGGCCTGGTCATCCTGCGCATCTCGGGCTACGGCCAGACCGGCCCCTACCGCGACCTGCCGGGCTTTGGCGTGATCGGCGAGGCCATGGGCGGCCTGCGCCACCTGACGGCCGAGCCGGGCCGCGTGCCGGTGCGCGTTGGCGTCTCGATTGGCGACACGCTGGCCGCGCTGCATGGCGTGATCGGCGTGATGATGGCCCTGTACCACCGCAAGGTGAACGGCGGTGCCGGCCAGGTCATCGACGTGGCGCTGCACGAGGCCGTCTTCAACGTCATGGAAAGCCTGCTGCCCGAATACAGCGCATTTGGTGCCGTGCGCGAGGCGGCGGGCAGCGCGCTGCCGGGCATTGCGCCGTCCAACGCCTATCCCTGCCAGGACGGGTGGGTGCTGGTGGCCGGCAATGGCGACTCCATCTTCAAGCGCCTGATGGCCACCATCGGCCGCCAGGACCTGGCCGACGATCCGCAACTGGCCGACAACGCGGGTCGCGTGGCGCGCATCGCCGAGATCGACGTCGTCATCGGTGGCTGGACGCGCTCGCAGAGCGTGCAGGCCGTGATGGACCAGTTGGCGGCCGCGCGCGTGCCGGCCGGCAAGGTCTACACGGCCAAAGACATTGCCGAGGACCCGCACTACCGCGCCCGCGACATGATCCTCAGCCAGCACACGCGCGACGGCGACGACATCGAGGTGCCGGGCATCGTCCCCAAGCTCTCGCTCACGCCCGGCACGGTGCGCAGCAGTGCGCCCCATGTGGGCGATGACACCGATGCCGTGCTGGCCGAGGCCGGCCTCACGGCCCAACAGATTGCGCTGCTGCGCAGCAAGGGAGTGATCCAATGAATGCCGTCCACCCCACGGATGTCTGGCAGGGCGCGGGCCGCCGCGTCTTCTTCAACGAGGTCGGGACGCGCGACGGGCTGCAGATGGAGCAGGCCTTTGTCCCCACCGAGGACAAGATTGCCCTGGTCAATGCGCTGTCGCAGGCCGGCCTGTCCAAGATCGAGGTCACGGCCTTTGTCTCGCCCACGGCCATTCCCGCGCTGCGCGATGGCGAGATCGTCATGCGTGAGATAGAACGCCGGCCCGGCACCGTCTATACGGCCCTGGTGCCCAATGCCCGCGGCGCCGAGCGCGCCATCGAGGCGCGCACGGACGAGCTCAACCTCGTCATGTCGGTCAGCGAGACGCACAACCTGTGCAACCTGCGCATGCAGCGCAGCCAGTCGTTCGCGGCGCTGGCCCAGGTCGTGGCCACGGCGCAGCAGGCAGGCGTGCCGGTCAACGTCTCGCTGTCGTGCTGCTTTGGCTGCCCCATGGAGGGCGATGTGCCGCAGCAGGAAGTCTTCGACTGGGTGCAGCGCTTTGCCGACCTGGGCGTGCAGGGCATCACGCTGTGCGACACCACGGGCATGGCCTTCCCGACCCAGGTGCGTGCCATGGTGGCCGCCTTCCGGCAGCGCTGGCCGCAGCTGGGACTGACCCTGCACTTCCACAACACACGCGGCATGGCCCTGGGCAATGTGCTGGCCTCGATCGAGGCGGGCGGCGACCGCTTCGACGCCTCCATCGGCGGCCTGGGCGGCTGCCCCTACGCGCCCGGCGCATCGGGCAATGCCTGCACCGAGGACATCGTCCACGCGCTGCAGCTCATGGGCTACGACACCGGCGTGGACCTGGCGCAGATCGTCGCGGCCGCGCGCAGCCTGCCCGCGCTGATCGGCCATGACACGGCCAGCCAGATCGCCAAGGCCGGCGCGCGGCTGGACCTGCACCAGCCGCCAGCCGACTTTGCAGCCATCCGCGAACGGGCCTTGGCCAAGGGCTGAGGCCGGCGCGCATTCTCATTCACAAGAACCGAGCAAACCAAGGAGACAAAGATGAAGAAGATTCAACGCAGACAGATCGCAGCCGTGGCCATGGCCATCGCAGGACTGGGCCTGGGCGGCACAGCCGCGCTGGCCCAGGGCGGCTACCCCGCCAAGACCATCACCATGATCGTGCCGGCCGCAGCCGGTGGCACCACCGACCTGGCGGCGCGCATGGCGGCCCAGGCGCTGGCGCCGGTGATCGGCCAGTCGGTGGTGGTGGACAACAAGGGCGGCGGCAACGGCTCCATCGCAGCCAGCCTGGTCAAGCGTGCCGAGGCCGATGGCTACACCCTGCTCATGCAGTACTCGGGCTACCACGTCATCTCGCCCCACCTGACCAAGGCCCGCATCTGGGAGCAGGGCGACTTCCAGCCCGTGGCCAATGTGCTGTCGGCGCCGCAGATCATCGTGGTGCGGTCCGAGCTGCCCGTGAAGACGCTGGCCGAACTCGTGGCCTATGCCAAGGCCAACCCCGGCAAGCTGAACTACGCCTCATCGGGCAATGGCTCGCTGCAGCACGTGACGGGCGCCATGCTGGAGCAGCAGGCCGGCATCAAGATGGTCCACGTCCCCTACAAGGGCACCGGCCCCGCGCTGCAGGACCTGCTGGGCGGCCAGGTGGACCTGACCTTCGGCACGGCGCCGCCCTTCATGCCCCACGTGCAAAGCGGCAAGCTGCGCGTGCTGGCCGTCACCGGCGCGCAGCGCCTGCCCAGCCTGCCTGATGCGCCCACCACGGCTGAGGCCGGCTATGCGGGCGTCAACGCCACCTCCTGGTTTGCCGTGTTCGCGCCCGCCGCCACGCCCAAGCCCGTGATCGACAAGCTCACGGCCGACCTCAAGAAGGTGGTGGAGAACCCGGCCTTCAAGCAAAAGGCACAGGAGCAGGGCGCCACGGCGGACTACATGTACCCGCAGCAGCTGGGCGCCATGGTCAAGACCGAGTGGTCCAACTGGGCCCAGGTGGTCAAGTCCTCGAAGATCGAGGCCGAGTAAGAGCCCGAGGGCCCGCAGGCCCGCTGCGGCGGGCCCGGGCAGCGGCCACAATAGGCGCATGTCCGAACCCCATTCCGATGAACTGCTGGCCCAGGTGGCAGCGCTGCCGGGCCTGCCCGGCGTCTACCGCTATTTCGACGCGGCAGGCACGCTGCTGTACGTGGGCAAGGCCATCAACCTCAAGCGCCGGGTCTCCAGCTACTTCACCAAGAACCATGGCGGCACGCGCATAGGCCACATGGTGGGCAAGATCGCCCGCATGGAGACCACGGTGGTGCGCTCCGAGGCCGAGGCCCTGCTGCTCGAAAACAACCTCATCAAGACGCAGCACCCCAAGTACAACATCCTGTTTAGGGACGACAAGAGCTATCCCTACCTGAAGATCACCGGCGTGGCCGCGCGCGACGGCCAGGCTGGCGAGCCTGCCCACCAGCGCTTCGCGCGCATGGCCTACTACCGTGGTGCCGTGGACAAGCGCCACCGCTACTTCGGTCCCTATCCCAACGCCTGGGCCGTCAAGGAAAGCATCCAGCTGCTGCAGAAGGTCTTCCGGCTGCGTACCTGCGAGGACACGGTCTTCGCCAACCGCTCGCGCCCCTGCCTGCTCTACCAGATCAAGCGCTGCAGCGGCCCTTGCGTGGATCTGATCTCGCCCGAAGCCTATGCGCTGGATGTGCGCAATGCCGAGGCCATGCTGCGCGGCGAAACCCAGGAACTGCTGCGCCAGCTCGAGGCCCGCATGATGGAGCACGCCGGGCGCATGGAATACGAGCAGGCCGCCGAGGTGCGCAACCAGATGACGGCGCTGTCGCGCGTGCTGCACCAGCAGGTCATAGAAACCGCCGACGACCGCGACGTGGACATCCTCGCCGTGAAGGTGCAGGGCGGCCGCGCCTGCGTGAACCTGGCCATGGTGCGCGGCGGCCGCCACCTGGGCGACCGGCCGTACTTTCCCGCCAACCTGGGCGATGCCGCCTCGGTCTACGCCGGCGAGGAAGAGGCCAATCTTGCCGAATCCGCGCGCCCGGTCGAGGACATCGTGCTGGAGGCCTTCATCGCCCAGCACTACACCGGCGTGGCCGTGCCGCCCGTGCTCATCGTCAGCCACCCGGTGGACAAGAAACTGCTGGCGCTGCTGAGCGAGCAAGGCGGCGTGCGCATCACCGCCGTGCAGCAGCCGCGCGAGCAGCGGCGCATCTGGCTGGAGATGGCGCAAAAGAACGCCGACATCCAGATGGCCCGCCTGTTGGCCGAAGAAGGCTCGCAGCAGGCGCGCACGCGCGCGCTGGTCGAGGCGCTGGACCTGGCCTGCGAGAACCTGGACGAGCTCACCATCGAATGCTTCGACATCTCGCACACGGCGGGCGAGGCCACGCAGGCCTCCTGCGTGGTCTTCCATCACCACAAGATGCAAAGCAGCGAGTACCGGCGCTTCAACATCGAAGGCATCACGGGCGGCGACGACTATGCCGCCATGCGCCAGGTGCTGACGCGCCGCTACAGCCGCGTGGCCGAGGCGCAAAGAGAGGCGGGCGGTGCCGAGCTCACCGGCAAGCAGCCGCAACTGCCGGACCTGGTGCTGGTCGACGGCGGCAAGGGCCAGGTCAGCATGGCGCGCGAAGTCTTCGAGCAGCTGGGCCTCGATGTCTCGCGCATCGTGGGCGTGGAAAAGGGCGAGGGGCGCAAGGTCGGCCTGGAAGAGCTGGTCTTTGCCGACGGGCGCGAGAAGATCTACTTGGGCTACGACTCGGCCGCGCTGATGCTGGTGGCCCAGATCCGCGACGAGGCCCACCGCTTCGCCATCACCGGCATGCGCGCGGCGCGTGCCAAGGTGCGCGTGGGCGGAGGCAAGCTCGAGGAGATTCCGGGCGTCGGCCCCAAGAAGCGAGCGCGCCTGCTGCAGCGCTTTGGCGGCGTGCGCGGCGTGTCGGAAGCCACCGTCGAGGACCTGTGCAGCGTGGACGGCATCTCGGCCGCGCTGGCTGAAGATATCTACCGTGCATTGCATTGAAATGACCGTCCCGCAGGCTGCACCGCGGGCCTTGAAACAGAACCTCAAACACCAAGGTACGTGACACAATGGCGGCCATGTTTCTCACAATCCCCACCTTGATGACCTGTACGCGGATCGTCGCGATTCCGCTGATCGTCGGGGTGTTCTACGCGCCGTTCGACGTGGCGACCCGCAACCTGGTCGCCACGGTCATGTTCATCGTCTTCGCGGCCACCGACTGGCTCGACGGCTACCTGGCGCGCAAGCTCAACCAGACATCGGCCTTCGGCGCCTTCCTCGACCCGGTGGCCGACAAGTTCCTGGTCTGCGCGTCGCTGCTGGTGCTGGTGCACCTGCAGCGCACCGATGTGTTCGTGGCCCTGATCATCATCGGCCGCGAGATCGCCATCTCGGCCCTGCGCGAGTGGATGGCGCACCTGGGCGCGGGCAAGAGCGTGGCCGTCCACATGCTGGGCAAGCTCAAGACCACGGCGCAGATGGTGGCCATCCCCTTCCTGCTGTATGACGGCCGCGTGTTCGGCATGATCGACGCCGGCGTCTGGGGCCAGGTGCTGATCTGGGTGGCGGCGGTGCTCACCGTCTGGTCGATGGTGTACTACCTGCAAAAAGCCCTGCCCGAGATCCGCGCGCGGGTCACGCACTGAGGGCCTTTCCGGCCGTTCCCGGGATCCTGCGCCAGACACGTCAAACTGTCTGGCGTTGCTATTTTTTTGGAAGCATTTGAATCAGGCAGGGCAGCCGCTGCGGCGTCGTGGATGCGAAGCGGTGAGGCGCATTGCAGCACTGGCAAGGCCTGCAGCGGACAAGTCCATTGTCAACCCTTGTCAATTCGTGAAGCCGCTAGCCTGCGCCGGGCGCAAAAAACCGGCCGCAAAGCCAAAGCTGGCGCCAAAACCGCATAGAATCGTCCCCTGTCGCTGCGATGCGCAGCGTGCATTGACACCTGGAAGGTCGATGGCTTTAATTCACCGATGTCTGCCCCGAGGCAGGCGTCGAACGGCAAGCCAGATTCCGTATCCGTCGCGCCGGGTTTCTGGCCGAGCCAAGTTGGTGGCCGCAGAGACATCCCATTCACTTATTTCTCCAGAGGCATCTTGTGAATAAAACCGAACTGATTGAGCACATCGCTAACAACGCCGACATCTCCAAGGCTGCGGCTGCTCGTGCACTGGATTCCACGATTGAGGCTGTGAAGAAAACCCTCAAAAAGGGTGGTACAGTGTCGCTCGTTGGTTTTGGCACATTCGCCGTTGGTAAGCGCGCTGCTCGTACGGGCCGCAACCCCCGCACCGGCGAAACCATCAAGATCAAGGCCGCCAAGGTTCCAAAGTTCCGTCCGGGCAAGGCATTGAAAGATGCCCTGAACTGACACCAGTCAAGGTGGGGTGCTTAGCTCAGTTGGTAGAGCGGCGCCCTTACAAGGCGTAGGTCGGCGGTTCGACCCCGTCAGCACCCACCAAGAACAAAAGGCGAACGAAAGTTCGCCTTTTCTATTTCTGCCATTGAAAGACGACAGACCATGTTCGAATCCATCCGCAAGCATTCCAAGTTCGTGATGATCTTGTTGTTCTTGCTGATCATTCCCTCGTTCATCTTCGTGGGTGTGAACCAGAACTACTTCACAGAGTCCAGCGTCATCGTCGCACGTGTCGATGGTCATGAGATCAAGCAGGCCGACTGGGAGAACGCGCACCGCATGGAGAGTGATCGCCTGCGCGCCGAGAACCCCAACATCGACCCCAAGCTGCTGGACTCGCCGCAGGCGCGCTACGCCACGCTGGAGAAGATGGTGCGTGACCAGGTGCTGGCCGCTGCCGTGCAGAAGATGCATCTGGCAGCGTCCGATGCCCAGCTGGTGCGCACGCTGCAGGAGATTCCCGCGATTGCCGCGCTCAAGAAGCCTGACGGCTCGATGGATGCCGAGGCCTATCGCGCCCTGGTCGGATCGCAGGGCCTGACGCCCGAAGGCTTCGAGGCCAACCTGCGCCGCGAGCTGTCCATGAACCAGGTGATGGGTGGCGTGACGGGTACGGCCTTTGCGACCGACACCCAGGTCAAGCAGGCCATCGATGCGCTGTACCAGCGCCGCGAAGTGCAGGTGGCCCGCTTTGAAGCCAGCGCCTACGCCAGCAAGGTCCAGCCCACCGAGGCTGACCTCAAGGCCTACTACGATGCCCACACCAGCCAGTTCCAGCAATCGGAGCAGGCCAAGGTGGAATACCTGCTGCTGGACGTTCCCAGCATCGAGGCCGGCATTACGCTGAGCGAAGACGATGTGCGTTCCTACTACAACCAGAACGCCGAGCGCCTGGCCGGCCCCGAAGAGCGCCGTGCCAGCCACATCCTGATCAATGCAAGCAAGGATGCGCCTGCTGCCGAGCAGGAAAAAGCCAAGGCCAAGGCCGAAGAACTGCTGGCCGAGCTGCGCAAGGACCCCAAGCGCTTCGCCGAACTGGCCAAGGCCAATTCGCAGGACGGTGGCTCCGCTGCATCGGGTGGCGATCTGGGCTACTTCGGCCGCGGTGCCATGGTCAAGCCCTTCGAGGACGCAGCCTTCGGCATGAAGGTGGGCGACATCAGCGACGTGGTGCACAGCGACTTCGGCTACCACATCATCTCGCTGGTGGACATCAAGAAGCCCAAGGCGCCGAGCTTCGAGCAGATGCGTCCCAAGCTGGAAGCCGAACTCAAGCAGCAGCAGGCCCAGCGCAAGTTCGCCGAACTGGCGGAAGGCTTCTCTAACGCGGTCTACGAGCAGTCGGACAGCCTGCAGCCCGTGGCCGAGAAGTTCAAGCTCACCGTGCAAAAGGCAGACCATGTGACGCGCCAGCCCGGCCCCAACGTCAAGGGCCCCCTGGCCAACCCCCGCTTCCTGGAAGCGCTGTTCTCCAGCGATTCGCTGAACAACAAACGCAACACCGATGCGGTGGAGCTGGGTTCCAGCCAACTGGTGGCCGGCCGCGTGGTGGAGTACACGCCTGCCCGCACGCTGCCCATGGCCGAGGTGGGCGACAAGCTGCGCACCCTGTACGTGGCGCAAAAGTCCGCCGAACTGGCCAAGGCCGATGGCGAGGCCAAGCTTGCAGCATGGAAGGCCAAGCCTGATGCGGCGCAACTGCCTGCCGCCAAGGTGATCAGCCGTGACCAGCCCGAAGGCCTGTCGCGCGAAGTGGTGGATGCCGCCCTGCGCGCACCGACCGCTCAGCTGCCTGCCTGGACGGGTGTCGACATGGGTGCCCAAGGCTATGCCGTGGTCAAGATCAACCGTATCGTCGAGCGCCCGGCCGATGATGCACAGGCTGCTGCCGCGCAGAAGCAGGACTTCCTGCGAAGCTCTGCGGTCGCAGAAGCTATGGCATACTACGAGCTTCTCAAGAAACAGCTCAAGGTGCAGATCAAGGTCCCGCGCCCCTGATGAGAGAAATTTCTAGCAAAACAGAAATTTCAGAAATCAAGCAGTTTTTTGGAATAGAATAGCGTTCTTCTACGGTGGCTGTAGCTCAGTTGGTAGAGTCCAGGATTGTGATTCCTGTTGTCGTGGGTTCGAGCCCCATCAGCCACCCCAAATAAAAAAATCCCCAGAGCAGAAATGCTCTGGGGATTTTTGCTTTGGGCGGCAGGGGGACTGGTTGTCCCCGAAAGCTCCAGGGACGGCGGGCAAGGTCCCTGCCGGCTGCGGCTGCATGGAGGATGGTGGCATCCTGCCCGTTGCCCGCGTCCCCGATGCGCCTTTGTTCCTGCCGCTCCCGATCCGTCGCGCAACGCCTGTTCCAAAGCATTTGTCTGCTGGTTTTTGGCATATAATCGAATGCTTCAACGGTGGCTGTAGCTCAGTTGGTAGAGTCCAGGATTGTGATTCCTGTTGTCGTGGGTTCGAGCCCCATCAGCCACCCCAAACAAGAAAATCCCCAGTGCAGAAATGCACTGGGGATTTTTGCTTTGGGCGAAAACTTTATCTTTCTCGGGCTGGAAGCGGGCGGGATATTCGCATGGCCAATCGCGCTGCGGCTGGATTGCGGCCGCTCATGCTGCCGTGGATTTTCAGGCGCTTGATGCGAGGCCTGCCTGCCTGACTTCGCGATCTGCCGTACCGCCACCGTGGCCATGCCCGTTGCGCGGGCCGTTCCGCCGAGCTTGCGTGCGCCGACGGCGGGCCGGGCTTGCTGGATGGGGTGTTGCGCTCTGCGCAGGTTTTTATAAGACAAGTCCTATATTTGTCCCATGACCTGTGTCAATAGGTGTTTTGCATTGCTATTGAATTACGATTGCAAACATCAATCAAGAGCAATGGCGCAGGACTTGCAGGCCTGTCGCATGGTCCCCCGCCAACGAGAAGCACGCTTGCATGAAAAATCCCGGTTACACGCGCAACGGCTGTCCAGGCGGCAGGTGGCAACGGCCCCGTGGCTTCACCCTCATCGAGATGATGGTTGTGGTGGCGCTGGTCGCGATTCTGGCCGCTCTGGCCGCTCCTTCCTTCATCGTCCAAATAGCCAACCAGCGCGTCAGCTCGGCTGCGCTCGAGTTGCAGTCGTTGCTGCAGCTGGCTCGCTCCGAAGCGGTCTACAAACGGGTGGAAAGCAGCTTCGTGGGCACGGGGCAGACATGGTCCGCCAAGTCGGGGGGGCAACTGGTGCGCGAGGCCCGGGTGCCTGATGCCGTGACCGTGTCGCCCTCCGGTGATTCTTCCCAGGGCGTCCTGTTCGAAACCACGGGGACCGCCAAGCAGTTCTCCGGCGCCAGCACGCTGTACACGCTGACCGTCACGGCTCGCCATGCCACGCGCATGCACTGCCTGAGAGTGACTCGCGCCGGGCTTGTGCGCCAGCAGCGGCTGCCTGCCGGCGGCAGTTGCTGATGCGCGTGCAACGGGTCTGCAACATGTCCATTCCTTTTTCTTCTCGCAGGCAACGCGGCGCAGGCCTTATCGAGGTACTCGTCGCCGTGCTGCTGGTGGCCGTGGGGCTGCTGGGCGCCGTGCGCATCCATGTGCGTGCCATTGAATACACCGTGGATACCGAGCGGCGCCAGATGGCATCCATGCTGGCTTCCGAACTGCTGGAGACCCTGCGGGGGGATACGGCCACGGTCCTGGACGCGAAGGGCGCGCCCGTGGCGGAACTGGGCGGCTACCAGAAGCTGGAGGGTGCGGCGATGCCCGCGGCCCCTGCGGCCTGCCAGCCTTTGCCGCAGCCGCGGGAGCAGCGCCTGGCCTGCTGGGGCGACCGGGCCCGCAAGCTGGTGCCCGATCTCACCGCGGACCGCATCGACAGCTCCTTCGCCGTGAGCGCCGATGCCGATGGCCTGGTGTCCGTGACGGTGGCCTGGCCGGTCAAGAAAGGCCAATGTCTGGATGGAAGCGACAATGAATTTTGCACATTCACGCTGCGGTCGCGGCTTTGAGCGCGGGCCGGGCGCACGGGCGTGCCGCGTGCGCATGCCGTCCCAGGCGGGCCTGTCCCTGGTGGAGATTCTGGTGGCGCTGGCCATCGGCCTGTTCCTCGTGCTGATTGCCACCACCATCTACATGCAGGGGCTGTCGAGCTTCGGTTTTCGCGTGGGGCAGAGCGAGAACCTCGGCAACAGCCGGCTGGCACTGGCCGTGCTGGACTCCGAGTTTTCCAAGGCAGGCTACAGGAGAGACCCTTCGCAGGCGATGTTCGACGCATTTCCTGCCGATTCCTCGCCCCATCCCAACGGCTGCCAGTTCGCCCAGGGGCAGGCGCTCTACGCGGCTGACACGCAGAGCATCTGCCTTCGCTTCCAGCCCCGGGACGCTGCGGAAACCGATTGTGCGGGCACGCCCGCGAACCTGGGAGCCGCCGGCCCCTATGACGCTCCGGCGCCTGCGACCGGCATGTTCGCGGAGAAATACACCGTTGAAAGTGGTGTGCTGGTGTGCCGGGCAGCGCAGGAGGTTGTGCCGCTCGCCGATGGCGTGCGGGCGGTGCATTTCGAGTTCGGCATCGATCGGCAGACAGCGCCCGGCGCGATACGCCGGGTCGATGCCTTCGCGGCCACGTTGCCCGGGCAGCAGGAAGCCATCCGTTCCCTGCGCCTTGCCCTCTTGCTGGAAAGCTCCGGCAAGGTGACGCAGGGCATGGCCTCCACCGTCTGCGAGCGTTGGGCGCAACTGGGCGGCGCCGCGGCCCGATGCGATGCGAATGCCGGCCCCCTGCTGCAACTGGCCACCGGCACGCTCACCCTGAGGAATCTGATGCCATGACCGCACCGATCGGAGCCCGGAGCCGCCGCTGCATGTCCTGTGTCCTGCGCGAGCGCCAGCGCGGCAATGCCTTGCTGGTGTCCATGATCATGCTGCTGCTGGTGTTGTTGCTGGCGGTGGTCGGCATGCGCGTGGCCACGCTGGAGGCGCGCATCGCTGCCAACATGGTGGATAGCCAGCGGCTGTATGAAACCGCGGATGGCACGCTGCGAGAAGGCGAGCGCAAGCTGCTGGAGCATGCCGTCGCACTCAAGCCCTGCAATGGCGCCGGCACTCCGGTGGCCGAGGGCAGCGGCATTCCCTGCTCGGTGTCCGATGTGCGTACGGACTCCATCGGGCTCGGCACGGATTTTCGGACGACCAAGGCCAAGGCGGCCGGGTTTCAGAAGCCCGATGGGTACTGGTATCCCCGATACATCACGACCGCCTGTCCCAAGTCGGGTAGTGCGACGTCCGCGCTGGATGCACCCGCCACCGGCTGCACGGACTTCTATGAGGTCAATGCCCAGGCCACCGAAAAGTCGCAGGCCCAGGCCTGCGGAGCGGATGCGCTGTGCCTGCGGTCCAGCGTCAACATGTTCATAAAGTAAGCAGGGGGAGGGAGCTTCAATGGCTCGCATTGCAAGTTGGAAAACCATGCATGGCCCGAGGGCGCGCCAGGGCCGGGCACTCGTGTGGCCGGCCCTGGCGCTGTGGACGTGCGCACTGGCACTGGCCAGTACGCCGGCGCATGCCCAGGGGGGCGCGGACACCGTGCTGTCCCAGATGCCTCTGTTCGTGAACCAGGCGCTGGCGCCCTTGAACATGCTGGTGATGGGGCGTGACCACAAGCTGTACTACGAGGCCTACAACGATGCCTCCGACCTCAACGGCGACGGTGTGATCGATGTCGGGTACAAGCCGGACCAGATCGACTACTACGGCTACTTCAACAACAACGTCTGCTACAGCTATTCCAAGGGTGTTTACGTGCCCTCGCAGGCAGCGACCGGAAGCAACAGGAAAAAGTGCTCGAACAACTGGAGTGGCGACTTCCTGAACTATCTGGGCACATCGCGCATGGACGCCATACGCCGCGTGCTCTATGGCGGCATGCGTGCGGAGGACACGGCTTCGCGCACCGTTTTGCAGACCGCCTACATTCCCAGGGATGCGCACAGCTGGGGCAAGGCCTATGACCCTGCGCGGGATCTCGGGGTCTACAGCATTTCGGACTATGCGCCGCTGCGCCAGCCGGCGTCCGGTACGCGCCATCTGTTTGCCGTCACCACGCTGGGGGAGGCCGCTGGCGTCATCACCCAGTTGCGCGTGCTCAATGACTCCTCGTTCCAGATCTGGGATTGGGTGTCCCAGGAGGGCTTTGCAGGGCAGAGCAACTGTGCAGGCGGCAATTCGTGCGCGCGAGGCACCAGCAGGATCACCGACTACAACCTGCTTGTGGAGGCCTGCTCCAGCAGCAATGTCCAGTTGCTCGAGGCCAGCTGCAAGGCCTATCCCAACGGCGGCAAGACCATCTACAAGCCCACGGGGCTGCTGCACGACTTCGGAGAGAACGGGAAGATGTACTTCGGCCTGCTCACAGGCTCGTACGAGAAAAACATCGCCGGCGGCGTGCTGCGCCGCAATATCAGCAATTTCGCAGAGGAAGTCGACCCTCAGACGGGCCAGTTCAGGACGGGTGTCAATGGCGTGGTCGCCAACATAGACCGCCAGCGCCTGATCGGCTACACCGGCGGCAAATACGTGGAATGCGGCTGGATCACGTCCGGCCCCATCAGTTCGCTGGACAAGCCTTCGAAGTGCGCCATGTGGGGCAATCCCATCAGCGAAATGATGTTCGAGACCATGCGCTATTTCGGCGGCGCGTCCCAGGCCCTCGGCATCTATGACTACGCCGGCGGCTCCTCCAAGGACGCGTCCCTGGGCCTGTCCAAGCCCGCCTGGGAAACGCCCTACAGGGCCAAGGCCGAAGGCGGGGGCGGCTACCAGTACTGCTCCCGTCCCGTCATGACGGTGCTCAGCGACATCAATCCCTCCTACGACGGCAAGCTGCCCGGCAGCCGCTACGCGAGCGTCAGTGCCAGCGCCCTCAATGGCTTCAATGTCTCTGACGAGGTGGCGGCCATCGGCTCGGCCGAGCGCATAGACGGGAAGAACTTCTTCATCGGCCAGTCAACGTCGGCCAATGCCGACCAGGCTCCTTCGGTCAAGACCATTGCTGACCTGTCCTGGGCGCGCGGCCTGTCTCCCGAGGAGCCCAGCAAGGAAGGCACCTACTATGCCGCCGGTGTGGCCCGTTTTGGCGCCAGGAATGCCATCTTCGGCAACAGCCAGGGCAAGAATGCGCTGAGGACCTACTCCGTGGCCATTGCGTCACCGCTGCCGGAAATACGCTTTCCGATCGGCGGCAAACGCTTTGTGACCATTGCGCCGTTTGCCAAGACCGTCTCCGGCAGTGCCGGCGGCAGCACCGTGAACAATGCGGTCTTCACGCCGACCAACCAGATCGTTGACTACTACGTGGTCAACATTGCCAACACGGGCAAGGCGGACATCGATGCCTCGGTCAATGGCGGGCGGCCCTATGCGGAGTTCCGCATCAACTACGAGGACGTGGAGCAGGGCGCCGACCATGACATGGACGCCATCGCGCGCTACACGGTCGCGCTGCAGGCCGATGGCAAGGTGAAGATCGACATGGTGTCCGAATACGCCGCTGGCGGCCTGGGACAGCACATGGGCTATGTGATCTCGGGCACCACCAAGGACGGCATGTACCTGGAGGTGCGTGACAAGGACACGGCCTCGGCCTACTACGCCTACAACACGCCACCCAATCGCGATCCGGGCTACTGCCGGGGCAGCATCTCGGGGCAGCAGCGCACGGAATGCACGAACCTGGGGCTCACGGCCACCCGCAGCTTCACTCCGGGCAATGCGACCGACGCGGGCAGCTTCCTGAAGGGGCCGCTGTGGTATGCCGCCAAGTACGGAGTGCCGGACCGCGACCCCTCCAAGATCACGGGAGATCCGGACAACTATTTTCTGGTGACCAATGCCGGCACGCTCAAGGACCAATTGACCAAGGCGTTCAACGACATCCTGCAGAGCATCAGTTCCGTGACGGCGGTCAGCGTGGACATGCCCACTGCGACACTGGGCGAAGGCGCCGACCTGTACCGGACCACGTTCGAGGTCCAGTACTGGAGCGGCGATGTCATCCGCGAGAAGCTCACCACCAGCGACAGAACGCTGGTCTGGAGCGCGGCGGAACTCCTGTCGGCGCGGTCCGCCGATGACCGCAAGATCTACTATCCCAGCAGGACCGGCAGTGCCGTGTCGCTGAGCCCTTTCACGTACTCCAGTCTCAGCGGGCAGCGCTCCGATGCGTCCTGGCTGGCCGTGCTCAACACGGACCCGGCCACGAACTCCGCCGATGGCCAGGCAAAAAAGCGCATCGAGTTCCTGCGCGGCGAGGTGCGCGATGACTTGCGCGTGCGCAAGCCCCTGGACAGCGGAAAGCCCAATGTGCTGGGCGATATCGTCAATTCCTCGCTGGTGCGGGTCAAGGGCGGCCTGTACCGCGCCTCCGCTGCGGACAAGCTGGAGGGCAGCACCACCTATGCCGCCTTTGCCGCGAAACAGGCTGCCAAGGAGATGCTGTATGTGGGCGCCAACGACGGCATGCTGCACGCCTTCGACGCGGCATCGGGCAAGGAGGAGTTCGCCTTCATTCCATCGGGCGTGAAGGATTCGCTCAATGTCCTGGCGTCCCGGTATGGCGCGGGCGGCGCTCCTCACCGCTACTTCGTGGACGGGACGCCCGTGGTCTCGGATGTCTACTTCGGCAACGCCTGGCACAGGGTGCTGGTCGGCAGCCTGGGCGCGGGCGGGCGGCAGGTCTTCGCGCTGGACGTCACGGACCCCACCTCCCCCCGGTTGCTGTGGGAGTTCGGGGTTGAACAGGACGAACGCATGGGTTACTCGATGCCCGCGCCTGTCGTTGCGCGGCTCAACGATGCCGGCCGGTCCAAGGGCAGGTGGGTGGTATTCCTGTCCAATGGCTACCAGGCTTCGAACAGCGCCTCCGGCGAGTCCAGCCTGTTTGTGCTGGATGTCTCCAGTGGCGAGGTCATCCGGCGCTTTGATTTCGCGGCAGGCATGACGGCCGCAGAGCTGAGCGCGCTGCCTGCGCCGAAAAACGGCCTGTCGCGCGCCGCCGTGGTGGACAACAACGGCGATGGCAAGGTGGACGTGGCCTATGCCGGTGATCTTGCGGGCAATGTATGGCGCGTGGACCTGGCCAGTGGTACCAGCGGCTCATGGAATGCGCAGCTGTTCTTTGTGGCACGCGAGTCCGAACGCAGCGGCGGCAAGCGGCTGTCCATCACCACCGCACCCTACGTGGTGCGGCACTCCAGCGGCAAGGGCGATGTGGTGGCCTTCGGCACGGGCCGCTTCATGACGGATGACGACAAGCTGGACATGCGCCGGCAATCGGTGTTCGGCGTCTGGGATCGCTACGGCACACCCGCCACGGCTGCGCCGCAGCCGCTGCCTACCGCCGGCAAGGGGCGCGGGGATCTGCAGGCCCAGCAGTTCACCCAGGTGAGCGGCTTTCCGGGCAAGTTTGCCCTGTCGGCCAATCCGGTCACCTGGTACAAGGACGCCACCAGCACCGCCGACTCCAATGTGCACAGCTGGGGCTGGTACGTCGATCTGCCGCGCGACGGCGAAAGACTGGTCTACGACATGAGCCTGTACGGGCGGGGGCTGGTGTTCACCTCCATCCGGCCGCCGCTGGGCGACCCCTGCTCCGCAGGCCTGGCCAGCACGATCTACGCCATCGATCCCGACACCGGGGGCAAGACCGACTATGTCGCCTTCGATGTGAACGGCGACGGCATCTTCAACGCCTCCGACAACCTGGCAGGCCAGCAGGTCAACGGCCGCGAGGTGGGGCCGGGCAAGCCCACCATCAGCGGCGCGAAGATCTTCGACTCCAGCGGAAAGCAAAGCGGGGCGGGAGACCCAGTCAAGACCGGGGGCGACGATATCAACAGCGGAGTGGACCGGGGGCGACAGAGCTGGCGCCGCCAGCCAGCGAACCCGTGACCGCCATCCCATCCACTACACACCCATCCACTACACACAGGGGCCTGCCGGCCCCGGCCGTCTGGCTGGCCCTGCGGGCCCCCAAGGAGAAATGCGTGCGCAGCAAGCTAAATGGATTCACGCTGATCGAGCTGATGATCACGGTGGCGGTGGTCGCCATTCTTTCGGCGATCGCCTACCCCTCCTACCAGGAATACGTGCTGCGATCGCGGCGCGTGGAGGCGCAAAGCCTGCTGGGCGAGGCCGCCGCCCGGCAGGAGCGCTGGCGGGCGCAGAACGGCGGCTACACAAGCTCCGTCGCCAACCTCAGACTGCCCTGGGGGGACAAGTCCGAGAACGGCCACTACACCCTGACGATGGCCACGACCGCCAATGACGGCGGCTACACGCTCAAGGCCACGCGCACCGGCCGCCAGGCATCGGACAGGCGCTGCGGCGACTACACCCTGAACGCCCTGGGTGTGAAGGGCATCTCGCCCTTGGGAACGGTGGGAGACTGCTGGCGCTGAGCGCCACCGGGGCCGGGGTCTCAGTCCTGCGCCTCATCCACAAATTCCACCATGGCCGCCGACACCTTGGGCAAGCGGTCTCGTACCCGTGCCGTGCTACCGCAGTCAGGTGCGTTGCGAATCCAGCTGCTCACCGTTCCTGGCCACTTCCTGCGCCTTGGAGTAGCTTTCGATCAGCAACTGGTAAGGCGGGAAGACTGCGCTGTAGGCCTGCGCCCACTGCAACGCGTCCTCACGGTTCCAGGTCTTTTGCACCTCCGAGCACACCGCCGCCGTGTCCATCGGCACGACACCAGCCTGCACGATGCGCGCCAGCGTGATCTCCTGCGCCATTTTCGAGTAGGTCCCCGAGGCGTCGATCACCGCGAAGACCTGGTAGCCCTCGTGCACTGCGGCGATGCTGGGGAAGGCCATGCAGACGCTGGTGATCGTCCCCGCGATGATGAGCTGCCTGCGCCCGGTGGCCTTGACGGCAGCGACGAACTCCGGGTTGTCCCAGGCGTTGATCTCGCCCTTGCGCGCAACGTACCGGGCATGCGGGGCGTACTGGTGGATCTCGGGGATCAAGGGGCCGTTCGGACCCTGCGGCACCGATGCGGTGGTGATGACCGGGATCTTCGCCAGTGTCGCTACCTTGGCGAGTGTGGTGGCATTGGCACGCACCTCGGTGAAGGGCATGTCCTTGATGGTCTGGAACAGGCCGCTTTGATGGTCGATCAGCAGCATTGCCACATTGTCGGGATCGATGACCGGGCGGGCGCCGTTGAAGTTGGCGATGGTTTGGGGTGTGCTCACGGTCTTCTCCTCAATTGCCCTGGGTGAGCATGGTGTGGCTCGTGATCAGGTTGCGGTAGTCGGGGATGTGGTTGGAAAACAGAGTGCCCAGCCCCTGCACGTCGTTGCGCCAGTCGCGGTGCAGTTCGCAGGCAGCGCCGAACCAGCTCATCAGTTGCACGCCGGCCTGCGACATGCGATTCCACGCCGCATCGCGGGTGATGGAGTTGAAGGTGCCGGAGGCGTCAGTGATCACGAAGACGTCGAAGCCTTCCTCGATGGCCGACAGTGCGGGAAAGGCCACGCACACCTCGGTCACCACGCCGGCGATGATGAGTTGCTTCTTGCCCGTGGCCTTCACGGCCTTGACGAAGTCCTCGTTGTCCCAGGCGTTGATGTTGCCGGGCCGGGCGATGTAGGGCGCCTGGGGAAACTGGCTCTTGAGCTCCGGCACCAGCGGTCCGTTGGGGCCGTTCTCGAAGCTGGTCGTCAGGATGGTGGGCAGCTTGAAATAGCTGGCGATGTCGGCCAGCGCCAGCACGTTGTTCTTGAACTTGTCCGGGTCGATGTCGCGTACAAGGGATAGCAGGCCGGTCTGGTGGTCTACCAGCAGTACGGCGGCGTTGTCCTTGTCCAGGCGGACGTAGGGCTTGGTCATGGTGAATCTCCTTGGGTCGCCGAGACAAAGGTCTTGGCTGACGGATAGAGAATAGGATTTGAACGATGAACGCGGTAGTCGTTAATATTTGCCATCAGAGTCCTATCTGAGGAACGATGAAGGCGGTGTGCAATGAAAGACCTGAACGACCTCTACTACTACGTGCAGGTGGTGGACCACGGCGGCTTTGCGCCCGCGGGCCGCGCGCTGGGGATGCCCAAATCCAAGCTGAGCCGGCGCATCGCGCAGCTTGAGGAGCGTCTCGGCACGCGCCTGATCCAGCGCTCCACGCGGCGATTTGCCGTCACCGAGACCGGCCAGACCTACTACGGCCACTGCAAGGCGATGCTGGTGGAGGCCGACGCCGCCGACGAGGCCATCGCGCTGACCCACGCCGAGCCGCGCGGCATCGTGCGCATGACCTGCCCGGTGGCGCTGCTCGATGCGCGCATCGCCGACATGCTGGCGGCCTTCATGGCCGCGTATCCGCGCGTGGAGATCCACCTCGAGGAAACCAACCGCCGCGTGGACGTGGTGGGCGAAGGAATCGACGTTGCCATCCGCGTGCGCCCGCCGCCGCTGGAGGACAGCGACCTGGTGATGCGCATGCTCGCCGAGCGCGGGCAATGCCTGGTGGCCTGCCCGCAGCTGTTGACAGGCGGCATCCCCCAGGTGCCCGCCGACCTGGCAGGCCTGCCGAGCATGGACCTGGGCCTGCCGCAGCACGAGCATGTGTGGCACCTGATCGGCCCGGACGGCACGCAGGCGGCCATCCGCCACCGGCCGCGCCTGGTCACGCGCGGCATGCTGGCGCTGCGCGCGGCGGCCTTGGCGGGGGTGGGCGTGGTGCAACTGCCCTCGATGATGGTGCGCGAGCAGATCGCGCGCGGTGAACTGGTCCACGTCATCCCGGGCTGGGCGCCACGGCGCGAGATCATCCATGCGGTGTTCGCCTCACGGCGCGGGCTGCTGCCGGCCGTGCGGGCGCTGCTGGATTTCCTGGCAGAGCGGTTTGAGGCGCTGGACGAAGACTGAGCTGCCGGCAAGCCGACTGGCTACCACCCGGAGCTCCATCTTCATCGCTGACAGATGAATGATCCGGCCGGGTACCTTGATGCCTTCCACCTCCGGAAGCTGCTTTTCCAGAGCGACCAGATTTTCAATCAATCGGGACCGTGCGATCACGCGGCCGTCGTGTTACATGTGCGCCGAGCGGACGCCAGGAGACAGCTCTTGTGCGCCATCGATCCTGCCCGTAGAGCACGGCAATGTCCCGGTGCTTGCCGTTAGTCAGGCACGTAGTCAGGCACGTCGAACCCACTCCGGACGGCATCACGTCAAGCGTGTATCGCGCCACCGGGGCGCCGTTGGACGACGTCGGAAGCTGGATGTACCTGAAGCCCGAGACCAGTGCGGGCCCTTGGACTTCTTTGGACGTATTGGGATTTCTTGGGATGCCAGGATGGCCTGCCCGGAGGGACTCGAACCCCCGACCTATTGCTTAGAAGGCAATTGCTCTATCCGGTTGAGCTACGGGCAGGTATGGCCGCTGACGGGCCAGCGCGGATCATACCCGCAATGGGCGGGCGCTCAGGGCTTGGCGGCGTGCCCTGGCGCCCTTGCCGTCATTCGGCGTCGTCTTCTTCCTCGAAAACCACCGAAGGAGGCGCCATCACGCGCGCCATGTCGGTCATCGTGGGCACCAGGCCGCGTGCAAGGTAGCTGTAGGGTGTGTCCGGCTCCAGCGCCGCAGCGGCAAGATTGGCCATGGGCTGGTTCATCGTCAGGTAGTAGCTGCCCACGGACGCTTCGACGGCGCCGCGCGTGAGCGCATAGGCGCCGCTGGCGGGCGTGGCCGAGCGGGCTTCGTTGTACGAGTCGGCCAGAAGCTGGCCGGGCTCGGCCACCTTGAGCACCTGCAGGCCCAGCAGCCGCAGCCTGTCCACGGCGGGCTGGGCGCTGGCGGACAGCCAATAGCCGCAGGAGCGCGGGCGCGACAGCGTGGTGCGCGGCTGCAGCGAAGCGTTCCAGTCCACGCGCACCTGCTGGTCGGCGCCCGTGTCCGGCTGGATCATGGTGAGGGTGCGCTGCTCGGGCGTCTGCTCGGCCAGTACGGCCAGTTGCTGGTGGCAGGCAAGGGAGGCGGTCTCGCGCGCCACGAAGGCCTGCACCTGGGTGAGGTCCTTGGCGCGCTCGGCGCTGGAATGCAGCATGCGTGTGGACGCGGTGACCAGGGTGTGCACGCGCCGCTGGATGTGGGCGCGGCCCAGGTCCGAGCCACGGCTGCTGACCAGGTAGCCCACCGAATTCTTGAGCCCGCTGACGTTGCGCAGCGAATCGGGCGCAAGGCTGCCCATGGAGATGGACTTGTCCTGCAGGTCCTGGCTGGTGGTGTAGTACCAGTCGCTGCTCAGCCCGGCTTGCGACAGCGCGGTGCGCAGCGGCGCCGTGTACCACTCGCGCGCAGCCTTGGTCACGAATTCATTCTGGTTGGCCGTGGCCGAGTACTGCAGCAGGGCGTCGTAGCGCTGTATGGCCTGGTACTTCTGCAGGAAGATGCTGGCGGCGGGGAACTCCTGCAGGTCCACCACGGCGACGGGGCGGTAGTCGCGTGCCAGGGTGGCCAGGGCCTTGGCCTCGGGCGTGTTCAGGAGCAGGTGGTCATGGGCGATGTCGGTGCCATCGGCTGCGTTGCGCGTGCCGGCTTCCACGGCGTCGGGGTTGGCGCGCGGCACGAGGATCACGTTGATCTGCTGCAGCAGCGGCTCCAGCAGGCCGCCGGGAGCGAGCTCGCGGGCGATGATGAGCAAGGCCTCCGTACCCGCAGGTTCGTCGCCGTGCTGGCCGGCCACGAGCATGACCGTGGGGCGGCGGCTGTCATAGAGCGCCGACGGCTGAATGCCGGGTGCGCGCGTGGCCACCAGGGCCTGGATGGGGCTGCCGCGCTGCGAGCTGCCGGGCTGCACGATACCCAGGCGCGTGTCGCGGCCCAGGGATTTGCTGGCCTGGCTGTTCAGCCAGGAAGACAGTTCGCTGGCCGTGGTGAACTGGTTGCGCTGCGGCGCCAGGCCCGGTGTGTCGTAGCGGGTGGCTGGATCGGGAAAGCGCGCAGCCACGGCCGCGTTGTAGGGCAGGGGGACCAGGTTGTTGGCCGGCGCGATGGGCTGCGTGGTCGCCTGGGGCTTGGAGGTGGTGGGCCATGGCGGCAGCGGGGTGCTGGCGCAGGCGGAAAGCAGGGCTGCGCACGCCAGGGCCGACCACCGCAACCTGTCCTGTGGCAGCTCCGAATCGGGGCGCTGGCTGGAGGGGGTGGCGTGTGGGGTCTGCAGTGTCATGGCGTGGCCTTGAGGAACCAGTCGGGGGAGTCTTTGAAATCCGGGAAAAGGGCGCGGCCTTCAATCGCCGCAGGCCGCAATGCTATCGGGATGATAGCCATGCAGGCTTGCGGCGCGCTGTCGGCTGAATGCGCAATCTGCGCCATGTGAAAAGGGCTGCAGCCCCGGAGAGATGCAGCCCATTTTTGCTGGCGGATTCCTCGGCTTGCCGCAGGGCATGCCAAGGAGCCGTGGTGCAGGTCAGCGACCGTAGCCGCCGCGCGAGGGGCCGCCACGGCCACCGCCGCCGAAGCCGCCACCACCGCCGCCGCCACCATTGCCGCCGCGGTTGAAGCCGCCACGGCGGCCGCGTTCGGCCATGGTGTCCACGCTGGTGCGCATCGGATCGGGCTGGCCGCCACCTGCGCTGCCACGGGGGCCGCTGCTGCGTGCATGGCCCAGCTGCGTGCCCAGGTGGGCATCAGCGCGCGGGGGTTGGTCATCGAAGCGACGGACACCGCCGCCGCCTTCGCCGTCAGGGCGCGGGCCGCGCCTGGGGGCGTTCTGGGGGGCTGCCTTGGGACGGTGGGCGGCGCCGGAGCCATTGCCCGGACCATCGAAGCGATCGCGGCGCGGCTTGTTGTTGGCGCTTGCACCGGCGTGGTTGCGGCCACGGCCCTGGCCGCCGGCGTTGCCTTCGGAGCGGCCTTCGTCCGAGCCGGCCTTGGGAGCCTGGCCACGGCCACCTGCGCGGCCGCCACGGTCGGGCTGGGTGGCCTTGGTGGTGCGGATGCGGTCCATCATTTCCTGGCGCGCAGCCTTGGCGGCGGCCTGCATGACGTCACGGCTGGGCGGCTTGCCTGCACCGCCCCAGATGGTCTGGCGGCCCATGGCGATGGGTTCGGCCACTTCGTCCTCTTCGGGGCCGAAGCCTTCGAGCACCTGCACAGGGATTTCCTGCTTGGTGAAGCGCTCGATGTCCATCATGAAGCCTTCTTCGTCCATGCAGACCAGGCTGACGGCGTGGCCTTCGCGACCGGCACGGCCCGTGCGGCCGATGCGGTGCACGTAGTCCTCGGACACGTTGGGGATCTCGTAGTTCACGACGTGCGGCAGCTCGTCGATATCGATGCCGCGTGCAGCGATGTCGGTGGCGACCAGGGCGCGCAGCTCGCCGGTCTTGAAGCCGGCCAGGGCCTGGGTGCGGGCGCTCTGGCTCTTGTTGCCGTGCAGCGCCATGGCGCTGATGTTGTTCTTGGTCAGGAATTCGGCAACGTTGTTGGCGCCGAACTTGGTGCGCGTGAACACCAGAACCTGGCTCCAGTTGTTCTCGTTGATGATGTGCAGCAGCACCTGCTTTTTCTTGCCGCGGCCCACGGGGTGGATCACCTGGGTGATGCGCTGCACGGTGGTGTTGCTGGGCGTGACCTGGATGGACTGCGGGTTGCGCAGCAGGCCGTTGGCCAGGTCGCGGATCTCGTCGCTGAAGGTGGCCGAGAACAGCAGGCTTTGCTTGTCCTTGGGCACCAGGGCCAGCACCTTCTTGACGTCATGGATGAAGCCCATGTCCAGCATGCGGTCGGCCTCGTCGAGCACCAGGACTTCGACGGTGGACAGGTCCATGAAGCCTTGTTGCTGCAGATCCAGCAGGCGGCCCGGCGTGGCGACCAGGATGTCCACGCCCTTCTTGATGCGGTCGATCTGGGGCTTCATGCCCACGCCGCCGAAGATGACGGTGGAGTTGATGTCCAGGTACTTGGCGTAGCTGCGCACCGATTCCTCGACCTGTGCGGCGAGTTCACGCGTGGGCGTCAGCACCAGGGCGCGGATGCCCTTGCCGCCGAACTTGTTGCGCGGCACCTGGCCTTGCGAGAGGCGGTGCAGCATGGGCAGGGTGAAGGCAGCGGTCTTGCCGGTGCCGGTCTGGGCACCTGCCAGCAGGTCGTGGCCGGCGAGCACCGCAGGGATGGCCTGTGCCTGGATGGGAGTCGGGTTCTCGTAACCCTCCTCAAGCACGGCCTTCAGAATGGCGGGAGCCAGATTCAGTTCTTCAAATGTCATGTGATCAAAGATGCGCCCGTCCGGGGCGCTGGGTATCTGCCTGTCGAGGCAACCAGGGCGGTTGCCGGACCAGTCGTAGGCGGATGTAGTTCAATGTCGGGAGCCTGGAAAACAGCGTCCATCGTCCCCAGCTGGAATGCTGATGTCACGGGCAACTGGAACCCGTGACGCAGGGTATTGTCGCATGCGCGGATAATCACGGCTGGCGTGCAACCGATTTGTTGCCCGGTTTTTGCAGAAATCAACGATTCAAGTACTCGGACCAGAATGGCTCAATACGTTTTCTCGATGAACCACCTCACCAAGACCGTGCCGCCCAAGCGGCAGATCTTGAAGGACATCTCTCTCAGCTTTTTCCCGGGCGCCAAGATCGGCGTGCTGGGTCTGAACGGCTCGGGCAAGTCCTCGCTGCTCAAGATCATGGCTGGGGTGGACAAGGAATTCGAAGGCGAGGCGCTGCCCATGCAGGGCCTGTCCATCGGCTACCTGCCGCAGGAGCCGCAGCTCAATGCGGAGCACACCGTGCGCCAGGCCGTGGAAGAGGCCATGGCCGAAGTCAACGCGGCCCGTTCGCGCCTTGATGAAATCTACGCCGCCTATGCCGAGCCCGATGCCGACTTCGACGCGCTGGCCGCCGAGCAAGGCGAGCTCGAAGCCAAGATCGCCGCTGCCGGCACCGACTCCGAGCACCAGCTGGAGATCGCTGCCGACGCCCTGCGCCTGCCGGCCTGGGATGCCGTGATCGGCAAGCTGTCCGGTGGCGAAAAGCGCCGCGTGGCCCTGTGCAAGCTGCTGCTGTCCAAGCCCGACATGCTGCTGCTTGACGAACCCACCAACCACTTGGACGCCGAGTCCGTGGAATGGCTGGAGCAATTCCTGCACCGCTTCACCGGCACCGTGGTGGCCATCACCCACGATCGCTACTTCCTGGACAACGCTGCCGAGTGGATTCTGGAACTGGACCGTGGCCACGGCATTCCCTACAAGGGCAACTATTCCGAATGGCTGTTCCAGAAGCAAAGCCGCCTGGAGTCCGAGCAAAAGGGCGAGGAAGCCCGCGCCAAGGCCCTGAAGAAGGAACTGGAGTGGGTTCGCCAGAACGCCAAGGGCCGCCAGACCAAGTCGAAGGCCCGTATCGCGCGCTTCGAGGAACTGAGCGATTTCGAATACCAAAAGCGCAACGAAACCCAGGAAATCTTCATTCCTGTGGCCGAGCGCCTGGGCACCCAGGTCATCGAGTTCAACAACGTCACCAAGAGCTTTGGCGACCGCGTGCTCATCGACAACCTGACCATGAACATCCCCGCTGGCGCCATCGTCGGCATCATCGGCCCCAACGGTGCCGGCAAGTCCACGCTGTTCAAGCTGATCGCGGGGCGCGAGCAGGCCGACTCCGGCGAAGTCATCGTGGGCCAGACGGTCAAGATGGCCTATGTGGAGCAGACGCGTGACGCGCTGGCCAACGACAAGACGGTGTGGGAAGACATCTCGGGCGGGCTGGACATCATCAACGTCGGCAAGTTCCAGATGGCGTCGCGCGCCTACGCAGGCCGCTTCAACTTCAACGGCCAGGACCAGCAAAAGAAGGTCGGCAACCTCTCCGGCGGCGAGCGCGGCCGTCTGCACCTTGCCAAGACGCTGATCCAGGGCGGCAACGTGCTGCTGCTGGACGAGCCCTCCAACGACCTGGACGTGGAAACCCTGCGCGCGCTGGAAGATGCGCTGCTGGAGTACGCGGGCACGGTGCTGGTGATCTCCCACGATCGCTGGTTCCTCGACCGTATCGCCACGCACATCCTGGCGGCCGAAGGCGATTCGCAATGGGTGTACTTCGATGGCAACTACCAGGAGTACGAAGCCGACAAGAAGAAGCGCCTGGGCGAAGAGGGTGCCAAGCCCAAGCGCATGCGCTACAAGGCACTGAAGTAAGCATCAAAGGCAAGCCTCAAAGCGCCTCCGGCACGGGCTGGAGCCTGTATTCTTCGGGCCATGAATCCTCCACCCGTTTCTGTTGCCGCGTTGCAAGCCTGCCTGGTGCAGGCTGTGCGTGGCTCGGAGGCGCTGATCCTGCGGCTGCTGCAGCGCACGGCGCATGCCATGGAGCAGGCCGACCAGCCGGGCTCCGGCCTGCCGCGCCGCGCTGAAATCCCCGAGGCACTGGAGCTGCTGGCCCGCCACCGGGCGCCCATGCTCAAGGGCTATGGGCGGGCGCTGCTGGAATGCTTTGGTCAATCCGGCGGCGCTGCTGTCTGGCCCCCTGTGCCTGGCATGTCCGGTGCGTCCGGTGTGCCCGGCACCACCGATTTCGCCTCCCTCTCCCTCCTGGACGACTCCGTGCTGCAGTCGCAGCTGGCCCACCAGCGCCTGCTGCAGCATGTGGCGCCGCAGGTGGAGATCGCGCTGGCCGAGCTCGATGCCCTGGTCAGCGCCGTCCAGGGCCTGGACCGTGTCCAGCCCGAACGCAATCCGCTGCGGCCCCACAGCTATGTGCAGGCGCTGCAGCGCGTGATCGACGACACCGGGGTGGACCCCGGCTCCGCCGCCTGCTGGCTGGGCTTCATGCGCGAGCACCTGGGTGCGCTGCTGGTGTCCGAGTACGGCCATATCGCCCAATCCCTGCGTGACAAGGGGGTGCAGCCTGCGGCCTATGGCCTGGCGCCGGTACAGGCCCCTTCGCCCGAGGCGGGACGCCGCCATTCCGACCTGCCGGGGCAAAGCCGCTGGCGGGCACCTTCCCACTATGGCGATGCCGTGGCCCAGAGCCGCGCCTATGGCTCCTTTGGCCAGCAGGCCCAGGAAGATGAGCTGACGCGGCGCCTGGTGGCGGCCCTGCTGTCCGATCCACGCTGGATGGATTCGCACCGCGAGGCGCCCGCTGCGGCGCCTTCTTCCATGTTGGCGCTGGCCCACACATCCGCCTATTCCGTGCCCGGGCAGTTTGCGCCGGCCATGGACGGCGCAAGCCGCCTGCAGACCACCGCCTGGCAGGGCAGCGAGACGGCACCCACCGTGCTGGCGGCGCTGCCCGAAGGCTGGACTTCGCTGAGCTGCATGGCGCTGGAGTCCGTGCAGCACCACTCGGCCCAGCTGGAGCAACTGATGCAGGCGCTGCAGCCGCCCGAGCAGCAGGAGCCCGCACCCGGCGTGCGCGCCGACGACGGCGCCGCGCTGCACACCCTGCAGCGCATGATGCGTTTCATGGCAGCCGACACGCGCCTGCTGCCTTCCGTGCAGCGCACCGTGGGCCGTCTGGAGCCGCTGCTGCAGCAGCTGGTGGTCCAGGACGCGCGCTTTTTTGAAGACCGCAGCCACCCCGCGCGCCAGCTGCTTGATGAGCTGACGGCACGCAGCCTGTGGTTCGACAGTGAATCCGCGCCGGGCTACGGTCAATTCCTGCAGGTGGCCGATTCCGCCGCCATGCGGCTGGCGGCCCTGCAGCGTGCCGATGCGTCGGCCTTTGCCACGGTGCTGCAGCAGCTGCGCGACGGTTGGGGCGGCAGCGGCATGCAGCCCGTGGGTCCTGGCGAAATGCCGGAAGGCGGCACGGTGACCGGGCCTGTCTCGGCTGCGCTCAGGCATGTGGAAAGGCGGGGCGTGGACCCGCGCTGGCCCGAAACCGCCATGCCCAGGGCCGAGCAGATCGCAGCCGCCATCCGGCGCCTGCCCAGCGCCCAGGGCGTGCCCGATGACATTCTGGAATTCGCCACGGGACCCTGGGCTGAAGTGATCGCCAGCGTTCAGGAACCCGTGGACGGCAGCGAGGCCCGGGACCCCGGCGGCTATCTGGCCCTGGTGCCCAGCCTGCTGTGGAGCGTGTCAGCCCATGCGGGCCGTGATACCGACCGCCTGGTGGCGCTGGCACCCCGGCTGCAGGCCCGGCTGCGCGCCGGCCTGCGCAGCGTGGGGCGTACGGAAGAGGAAATCCAGGCCTTTGCCGCGCGCCTGGCCGGCCTGCACCAGGACGCGCTGGATGCCGGTGTGGTCCGCCAGCCCATAGAGAGCGTGGACATTTATCTGGACTCCGTACCGCCGACCATCTACGGGTCGGACTCGGTGCTGGCATCCCTGTCTTCCTCCACTGGTGCGGCAACGCTTGGCCAGACAACGCCCGGCTCCCTGGCGGGCCGTCTGCCGCAGTCGTTGTTTGGCGTGGCGGCCTCCCTGCCGGTGCCGCTCGATGTGCGGCAGCCGATGGCGGACGATATCGGCGCGCTGACCGAGCAGGACCTGGAACTGCCCGAGGCGCTGCAGGATGAGCTGCCGGCCACCCCGGCTGCACAAGCGCCGCAGGCCCTTGCTGGGCTTGCGGGGCAGGCTGCGTTGGCCGTTGGCGAAGCCGCCCCAATGCCTGCCGAGCCCGCGCTGCCCCTGGAGCCACCGCCGCCGGTGGTTCCCGTGGTGTCCGAAGACTGGGCGCTGGGCACCTGGGTGGAACTGTCCAATGCCCGGCAGTGCATCCGCACCCAGCTGACCTGGGTCAGCCCGCAGCAGACGCTGTTCCTGTTCACGGCCACCGATGGCAGCACCCAGTCCATGACGCGCCGCATGCGCGACAAGCTGCTGGCGCAAGGGCAACTGCGGCGCGTGGACTGAGGCGCCTGCCGCACCTGCCTTTGCATCTCCCACCTGCCGGACATGCGCCGGCGCCGATGGGGACGAATCGTGCCCAATTCGGGCCTTGCGGAGGTTGAGGTCTGAGGCCTGTCAAAAAGACAATGTCCTGCATCGGTGCGCTCCGGATCACGGGGCGCATCACCGAATAGACCCACCAGCAGGAGACAGGAATCATGGCGCGTTTGAGGATAGGCATCGTCGGAGCAGGCATTGGCGGACTGGCGGCAGCCAATGCGCTGCACCAGGCAGGGCATGAAGTATTGGTGTTCGAGCAAAGCCGGCAGTTTCTGCGCGTGGGCGCGGACATCAACCTCACGCCCAATGCCGTGCGCGCCCTCGATGGCCTGGGCGCCGACATTGCCGCCGCCGTGCGCGCCAGCGCCGCCCGGCCCACGCACCGCATCAGCCGCAACTGGGACACGGGCGAGGAAACCTCGCGCCTGACCATGGGTGACGAGGCCGAGCGCAAGTACGGCGCCCCGCAGTTGACCATCCACCGCGCCGATCTGCTGGCCGCGCTGGCCGATGCCTTTCCGCTGGACCAGGTGCAGTTGGGCAAGCGTGCCAGCCAGATCACGCAGGCGGGGCAAGGCGTGGACATCGCCTTCACCGATGGCAGCGAAGTGGCCGGGCTGGACGCACTCATTGGCGCGGACGGCATCCACTCCGTGGTGCGCGCGGCCCTGTTCGGCGCCGAGAGCCCGCGCTTCACGGGTGTGGTGGCCTTCCGCGCGGTGGTGCCCACCGAGCGCGTGCGCCATGTGCCCGACATCCAGGCCTTCACCAAATGGTGGGGCGCCACGCCGCAAAGCCAGATCGTGACCTTTCCTCTGAACCAGGGGCGCGACACCTTCATCTTCGCCACCACGGCCCAGGATTCCTGGCACGAGGAATCGTGGACCACGCCCGGCAGCGTCGAGGAGTTGCGCGGCTTCTACGCCGATTTCCATCCCGATGCCCGGGCGCTGCTCGACGCCTGCGATGGCGTGCTCAAGACCGCGCTGTACGAGCGCGATCCCCTGCCGGCCTGGTCGCAGGACCGCATCACGCTGCTGGGCGATGCCTGCCACCCGATGATGCCCTTCATGGCCCAGGGTGCAGGCATGGCCATCGAAGACGCCGTGGTGCTGGCCCGCAACCTGGATGCCGCCCCGGGTCCGCAGCAGGTGCCCGAGGTCCTGGCGCGCTACCAGGCCATGCGCATGCAGCGCACCAGCGAGATCCAGATCGGCTCGCGCGGCAACAACTGGCTGCGCGCCGGTGGCAATGCCGATGGTGTCTACGGCTACGACGCCTGGGCGGTTGCGCTGCAGGCCTGAACCCGGTCAGGGCCGGCAGGCGGCCAGCTCCCTGGCGCAGGGCAGCTCCAGCCCTTCGGCCGTGGTCAGCGACTGCGCGGCCAGCACGGCGCGCACCGTGGCCAGGGCCACGGCCTCGGCGGCCATAGCGGACAGGGTCAGCATGCCCAGCGAGTGCTCGGCCAGGCCCGTGCCCAGGGCGAACAATGTGTCGCCATCGCTCATGGTGTGCACGGGGCGTATGGCGCGTGCCAGGCCGTCATGGGATACCACGGCCAGGCGCTGGGCCTGGACCTTGGTGATGCGTGCATCGGTGGCAATCACGCCGATGGTGGTGTTGGTGCCTGCCAGCAGCGGCCGGGGCTCTTCGCCGCGCAGCAGGGCACGGCAGGTGTCGTGCAGCTGGCGGCCATCGGGGCTGCGCGCGCCGGCCAGCAGCGCGCCGCTGTGGGGGTCGACCACATCGCCCACGGCATTGCAGGCGATCAGCGCGCCCACGGTGACGCCATGCACGGTGAGCGAGGCCGTGCCAATGCCACCCTTCATGGCGCGATCCATGCCGAAGACCTTGCCCACGCAGGCGCCCATGCCGGCGCCCACATTGCCCTCGGCAGGCCGCGCGGCGCTGGCGGCCTGGCAGGCCGCATGGCCGGCATCGGCACCCGGGCGGATGCGGCTGTCGCCCACCGCCAGGTCGAACAGCACGGCGGCCGGCACGATGGGCACGCGGCCCACGCCCACATCCAGCCCAATGCCCTGCTCATCGAGCCAGCGCATGGCGCCGCTGGCCGCGTCCAGCCCCCATGCGCTGCCGCCCGAGAGCATGACGGCATGCACCTGCTGCACCAGGTTGGAAGGATGCAGCAGGTCGGTCTCGCGCGTGCCGGGGGCGGCGCCACGCACATCGCAGCCCCCCACGGCACCGCCGCGCGCCAGCACGACGGTGCAGCCCGTGGGCCGGCGGGCATCGGTGTGGTGGCCTACCTCGATGCCCTGTACGCGGGTGATGGAGCCGGGGTCTGAGTCGGTGCTTGGCATGCGCTGCTCTGCTCGGTGATGGACAGGCCTTCACCTTAGCCGAAACGGCAGCCCTGCACCCCGTCTTCAGCGCAGCACTTCCAGCTGCGTGACCACGAAGGCGCCCTGGTCCTGCTCGGCGCGAAAGCGCACCTTGTCGCCGGCCTTGAGGGCGGGCTCGGGTGCAGCCACGCGCAGCTGGAAGACCATGGTCATGGGCGGCATGCCCAGGTTCTTGAGTTCGCCGTGGCGCAGCGTGACCTTGCTGGTGCGAGCATCCCAGCGCGTGACCTCGCCTTCGCTGAGGTCCTGGCTGGCGGCGGCAGGTGCGGTTTCTGCAGATTGCGCGCCATGCGCCGCATGGTCGTGGGCCGTGGCCTGGGCACCGGCCCAGGCCGGGATCAGCGCGGCGGCAAGGGCCAGGCGCACGGCAAGGGCGGTACGGGACGTACGGGAAACAAGGAGGGCTGTGTTGTGCATGGTGTGCTCCGGGGTTCAGCGGTAGCTGGTGAAGGTACGGGTGGAAACGTCGCTGTTCATGAGGTTCTTGGTGATCAGCAGCACCTCGTAGGGGTCCTTGCGGCCGCCGTACTCGGGGCCGTCCATGCCGGGGCTGCCCACGGGCATGCCGGGCACGGCAATGCCCAGCGCCTTGGGCTTTTGCTTGAGCAGCTTGTGCACGTCGGCCGCAGGCACATGGCCTTCGAGCGCATAGCCTTCGACCAGGGCCGTGTGGCAGGAGCCCAGGCGCGCCGGAATGCCCAGCCGGGCGCGCACGGCGCTGTTGCCGGTGTCGTGCACGGTGACGGCAAAGCCGTTTTGCTCCATGTGCACCACCCAGTCCTGGCAGCAGCCGCAGTTGGGGTCCTTCCAGACCTCGACGGGGATGCGGGTGCTGGGTGCTTCTTTGGGCGCCGTGGGTGCAGCCGCCCACAGCGAAGGGGCGGCGAATGCCGTGCAGGCCAGGGCCATGCGGCGCAGCGCACTGCGGCGCGGGTGGGCGGATGCCATGCGTTCATGTTTCATGGGGTGCTCCTGAAAGGGGGGAAGAAGTGGCGCGCTCATTGCGTCACCGTGATGGTTCCGCGCATTCCGGCCTGGTAGTGGCCGGGGATGAGGCAGGCAAAGTCGAAGCTGCCTTCGCGGTTGAAATTCCAGACCAGGTCGCCGGATTTGCCGGGCGAGACATGGGCCATGTAGGGCTCGCCGTGCTCCATGGTGGGGAACTTGAGCATCATCTGCGCGTGCTCGTCCAGCGAGGCCGGCGTGCCCAGCACGATCTCGTGCATGACCTGGCCCTTGTTGGCCACGCGCAGGCGCACCGTCTCGCCGCGCTTGACGCTGATGCGCTCTGGCGTGAAGCGCATGTTGTCGCTCATGTCCAGGGTGATGGTGCGCCGGGCGGCCGAGGCATCGCCGGCAATGCCCCAGGGCTTTTGCTCCTTGACCGCGGCGGTCTTGGGAGCGTCATCGTGGGCTTCGCTGCCATGGGCGAAGACGGCAGCGGGGCCGGCGAGCAGTGCGGTGGCGAGGAGGAGGGCAAAGGTGTTCATGAGGTGCTCCTTGGATGGCATCAGTGGTGCTCATGGCCCGCACCGGGCTTGCGCACGCTGGGTGCGCCGGGGGACTGGCCGGGCGTGGTCTGGCGCGGTGCGGAGGCTTCGGCCGCCGGCCCCTTCCATTCATAGGCCACGCTGCCCTTGGGGTGGGTGAACCAGCCCGGGTCGCCGTAGTCGTTGGCGCCCAGCTGCTCGCGCACCTTGAGGGTGGTGAACATGCCGCCCATCTCGATGGGGCCGAAAGGGCCCGTGCCCGTCATCATCGGGAAGGTGTTGTCGGGCAGGGGCATTTCCATGGAGGCCATGTCGCCCATGCCGCGCTCGCCCATGACCATGTAGTCGGGCACGATCTTCTGGATCTTGCCGACCAGGCCCCGGTGGTCCACGCCGATCATGGTCGGCGTGTCATGCCCCATGGCGCCCATGGTGTGGTGGCTCTTGTGGCAGTGCAGGGCCCAGTCGCCCAGCTCGTCGGCGATGAACTCCACCTGGCGCATCTGGCCCACGGCCACGTCGGTGGTCACCTCGGGCCAGCGAGCGGACCGGGGCACGGGGCCGCCGTCGGTGCCCGTGACCTCGAATTCGTGGCCGTGCAGGTGGATGGGGTGGTTGGTCATGGTCAGGTTGCCCACGCGCAGGCGCACCCGGTCGCCGCGCCTGGCGACGACGGGGCTGATGGCGGGGAACACCCGGCTGTTGAAGGTCCAGATGTTGAAGTCCGTCATCTCGGCCACGCGCGGCGTCATGGAGCCGGGCTCCACGTCGTAGGCCGACAGCAAGAAGGCGTAGTCGCGCTGGACCTCGGCGATCTGCGGATGGGCCGCCTTCGGATGCGTGATCCACAGGCCCATCATGCCCATGGCCATCTGCACCATCTCGTCGGCATGCGGGTGGTACATGAAGGTGCCGGGGCGGCGCGCCGTGAACTCGTAGACGAAGGTCTTGCCGGGCGGGATGTGCGGCTGGGTCACGCCGCCCACGCCGTCCATGCCGTTGGGCAGGCGCTGTCCGTGCCAGTGCACGGTGGTGTGCTCGGGCAGGCGGTTGGTCACGAAGATGCGGACCTTGTCGCCTTCCACGACCTCGATGGTCGGTCCCGGGCTCTGGCCGTTGTAGCCCCACATGTTGACGAAGAAGCCCGGTGCCACCTCGCGCACCACGGGCTCGGCCACCAGGTGGAATTCCTTGACGCCTGCGTTCATGCGCCAGGGCGTGGTCCAGCCGTTGAGCGTGACCACGGGGCGGTAGGGGCGGCCGTTGGGCGGTGCCAGCGGGGCGGCGGTTTCGGCCGAGGACTGGGTCGCTGCCTCGGGCAGGGCGGCCAGGGCCACGCGGCTGACGGCGGCGCTGGAGACGGCGGCCACGGCCGCGCCGGTGAAGAAGTTGCGGCGGTTCATGTCAGTGGCTCGCTGTGTTCGTGGGAATGGGTGCGGCGGCGCTGGATGCGGCCTCGACCGTGCCTGGCGAGGTTCCGGCCAGAGCCAGCTGCAGGTCGGTGTCGGCCAGCCAGAAGTCGCGCTGGGCGTCGGTGGCGGTGGCCACGGCCTGGGCGCTGTTGCGGGCCTCGGCCAGCAACTCCCAGACGCTGACAAACATGCCGTTGTAGCGGAGCATGGTTTCGTCCTGGATGAAGCGGCGCAGCGGCAGCACCTCGGCCTGCTGCTGGTGGGCCAGGTCCCAGGCCGTGCGGTAGCGCATCCAGCTGCTGCGCGCCTCGGCCCGCGCCTGGATGGCGCCTTGCTGCAGTTGGGCCGCGCTGCGCTGGACCTCGGCGCGCGCGCGGCCGCTGGCGGCGCCACCCCAGTCGAACAGCGGCAGGGGCAGGTCGATCTCCCAGCCGCGTGTCACATCGCTGTGGCCGGTGGCCCGGTCCGTGGCGGTGTTGCGGTTGTAGCCCAGGCCGATGTCGCCGAACATGGCTCCCAGGCGTGCCCAGCCACGGCGCTCGGCCAACTGATCCAGGTCGCGGCGCAGGGCGCGCAGGTCCAGGCGCTCGCGCAGCGCGGTGGCCTCGGCATCGTCCCCGGAGCGCAACTGCGTGGCGGCCTGCGGGATGGCGGGCAACTGGTCGGGCAGCTTGAAATCGATGCGCCGTCCCCACAGGCCCATCAGACGGGCCAGTTGCTCATGCTCTGCCGTGGCGGCCAGGCGCGCACGCGCCAGCTGGGCTGCGGTGTCCTGCTGGATGCTGAGCTCGCGTGCCTGCTGCAGCCGGCTGAAGTTGCCCACGCGGGCCATGCGGCGCGCCAGCTCGGCACCGGCCTCGGCCGCCTCGTGCATGCGCTCGCTGGACGCCAGCTGCTGGCGTGCGGCCACGGCGCGCAGCCAGGCGCGGCGCGTGTCGGCGGCCAGCCGCAGCACATCCTGCGCGGCGGTCAGGGTGGCCTGTTCCATCTGCATGCCCTGCCAGCGGCTGCGCCAGGGCAGGGTGATCAGGCTGACCAGGCCGAAGCTCAGCTGGCGCTCGATCTCGCGCTCGTCGCTGTTGACCATGCGGCCCAGGGCCAGCGTGGGGTTGGGCAGGGTCAGGGCCTGAACGCGTTCGGCATCCTGCACGCCCAGTTGCGCCAGGCGCGCCTGCAGGCCGGGGTTGTTGAGCAGTGCGATGCGCACGGACTGGTCCATGTCCAGCGGCTGGCGCAGCCACTCGTCGATGCGCTGCTGCGCCGCGTCGCGGGCCTGCAGATCGGTTGGCGGCAGCTGGGCGCCGTCCGGCAGGCGGCTGGCGGTATGGGATTGGACCGCGCCGCGCAGGCCGTCGGGCGAGATGCTGGCGCAGCCGGCCAGGACCAGCACGGCAGCCATGGCGCCGACCAGCCGGGTGGGGGCGAAGAGGGTGCGCTTCATGGCCGGCCTCCGTGCTGCATGTGAGAGCCGTGCGGAGACGGCGCAGGCGTGGATCGGCCGCCCTGGGCGGCTTCCCAGCGCAGGATGTCCATATGGCCGTTGGGAAACTCGGCCACGGCCGCATTGGCCTGGCGCCAGTCGGTCAGCTCGGTTTCCACGGCGCCACTGGCCGGCAGCGGGGCATGGCGCAGCGGCAGGCTGGCCGCAGCCGGATCGATGGCGCCGGTCAGGCCTGCGGAGGAAGAGGCCGGGGGGTGGCTGCCGTCATGGGCTTGGGCCCAGGCAGCGGGGCTGGATGCGGCAAGGGCCGCCAACCCGAATTGGATAAGGGGGACGAGAAAATGCGCTCGGCGCATGGTGTTCTCCTGAATGCGAAACGGACAACGCATCCGCGGCCAGACGCCCCGCCATGCCCGCAAGCGGGCTGCCCATGAAGGGGCGGCAGGGATGGCGCGGACGCACTTCGGGCGTCAGGCTTCAGGAAATGGGTGGCTTGATGGCCTGCAGCTTGGCCGCGCTGGCAAAGCGCGCGCTGCCTTGGGGGCGCAGTGCGGCGGACGGCGCTGCGCCGTCCGAACCGATCTGGCCAGGGGTGAAAAGGGCCGAATGGCAGATGCCGCACAGGGTGCAGCTGGGCCCATGTTCATGTTCGCCGCAGCTGCCGCCCGCAGGGCCACCGGCCTGGGGAGCGCAGGCTGCACTGTGCTCGGCGTGTGATGCGTGATCCGGGCCGTGATCTGCGGCGTGCGCCGCGTGATGCTGCTCGGGGCTGTCCGGCGACTGCGTGATTTCCAGAGCGATTTCGGGCGCGTGGTGGTGGAGTGCCGACGCCGGAGCCAACGCTGGCGCAGATGCGGCAGCCGGCGCCAGGGCCGACATGACCGGCGCAGCCCCCATGGCCATGGCGTCGCCCAGCAGGCCCCGAAGGACCAGCAGCAAGACCAGGACAATGGACAAGGGGCGGCGCATAGGTTTGGATGATACCGGACGGCGGCGCGAAGTTCCTCAGGCGCGTGGGCTTTGCCGGGGCGTGTGGCGCGTGGCGCGCAGGGCCTCGGCGATCAGGGCCGATACGGCGGGCGGCATGTCCATGGGCAGGGTGGCCGGCACCGTGGCGCGGCCTGTGTTGCCGCGCGGCAGCCGGTCCAGCAGGTGGCCTGCAGGCACCAGGGCCAGGCGCAGCAACTGGCCTGCCACCTCCCCGCCATCGCGCAGCTGCAGCGCATGGCGCAGCATCCAGCAGTGGGATCGCCAGTGCAGGCCCAGCAGCTGCTGGCCCAGCACATGGCTGGCCTCCAGCAGCAGCCAGCGCTGTGCGGGCGCCTGGTCCTGGCTTGAACGGAAGCTGTGCAGCAGGTGGGTGAAGGCGGCGCGGCGCTGGGCGTCGGTCATGCCGCCTCCCTGTCGCTGCCCCAGCGGCGCAGCCGCAGGCCGTTGGCGACCACCAGCAGGCTCACGCCCATGTCCGCCAGCACGGCCAGCCACATGCTGGCGTTGCCGGCCAGTGCCAGTGCGAAGAACACCAGCTTGACGCCCAGCGACAGGGCAATGTTCTGCCAGAGCACGGCGTGGGCGCTGCGTGACAGCTCCACCACTTCGGGCAGGCGGCGCAGGTCGTCGTTCATCAGCACCACGTCGGCGGTTTCCATGGCCATGCCCGTGCTGTGCATGCCGCCCATGGCAAAGCCGATGTCGGCCTGGGCCAGTGCCGGTGCGTCGTTGATGCCGTCGCCCGTCATGGCGGTGGGGCCGCGTGTGCGCTGCAGCTCGGCCAGTGCGTCGAGCTTGTCCTGGGGCAGCAGGCCGCCGCGCGCATCCTGGATGCCGGCTTCGGCAGCGATGGAGCGCACGGTGGCCGTGTTGTCGCCGCTGAGCACCACGGGCTGTACGCCCAGGGCCTGCAGGCGTGCCACGGCCTCGCGGGCCTGGGGCCGCAGCGGGTCGGCCACGGCGAACAGGGCCCGCACGCCGCTGCTGTCGGCCAGCAGGGTCACGGTGCGGCCCTGGGCCTCATGGGTGGCCAGGCTGGCACGCAGCGCGGCGCTGTCCCAGCCTTGCTCCTGCACCCAGCGCAGGTTGGCCAGGGTCCAGAGCTGGCCGTCGATCTCGGCCTGCACGCCACGGCCCGGCAGGGCCAGCAGCTTGCTGACCGAGGCCCGTGCGGCATCGGCGGCCACGGCGGCATCGGCCTGGAGGCCGGAAGCAATGGCGCGCGAGACCGGGTGGTCCGAGCGGCCGGCCAGGGCCAGGGCGTATGCGGCGGGCTGGCTGGAGTCCTGGGCCGCGTCTTCTTCGCTCCAGGATTTCCATTCGACCAGCTTCGGGCTGCCCGTGGTCAGCGTGCCGGTCTTGTCCAGGGCAATGGCGCGCAGCTTGCGCGCCGATTCCAGCGCCTGGCCGCCCTTGATCAGCAGGCCGCGGCGTGCCGCGGCCGTGAGCGCGCTGACCACGGTGACGGGAGTGGACAGCACCAGGGCGCAGGGGCAGGAGATGACCAGCAGGGCCAGCGCCTGGTAGGCCGCGTCATGCCAGCTCCAGTCCATGACCAGCGGTGCCAGCACCGCCAGCGCAATGGCCAGCACCAGCACGATGGGCGTGTAGACGGCAGCAAAGCGGTCGACGAAGCGCTGGGTGGGCGCCTTGGAGGCCTGGGCCTGCTCCACGGCATGGACGATGCGCGCAATCAGGCTGTCATTGGCCGCCGAGGTGACGCGCATCTGCAGCTCGCCATCCTGGTTGATGCTGCCGGCGTAGAGCTCGTCGCCCGGGGCCTTGTCGGCCAGGGCGCTTTCTCCGGTGATGGGCGCCTGGTTGACCGAGCTTTGGCCTCGCAGGACCACGCCGTCCAGCGGCACGCGCGCGCCGGGGGCCACGCGCACGGTGGCGTCCAGCGCCACGTCGGCGGCGGCCACGCGCTGCACGCTGCCGTCGGGCTGGAGCACGTCGGCCGTCTCGGGCGCCATCTGCAGCAGGCTGCGGATGGCATTGCGCGCGCGGTCCATGGCCTGGTCCTCGATGCGCTCTGCCGCGGCGTACAGGGCCATGACCATGGCGGCCTCGGGCCACTGGCCGATGGCGAAGGCACCCGTGACGGCAATGGCCATCAGCGCATGGATGCCCAGCTTCAGGCGCAGCACGTCGCGGATGCCGGCCTTGTAGACGCCCAGGCCCGACAGGGCAATGGCCAGCACGGCCACGGCCATGCCGCCGTATTGCAGGGCAGGCACGCCGCCCTGGGAGCCGCTGAACCAGTGGGCGGCTTCGGCCAGCACGGCTGCAATCAGCGCGGCCGTGATGCGCGGCCAGCCGGGCAGCACGCTGTGGTCGTGGCCGGCATGGGGATCGCTCTCGTCGTGACCGTGGTCATGGTCGTGGTCATGGGCGTGATCGTGGCCATGGCCCTCGCCATGCGCATGCGAGTGGCCTTGCGGCTTCTTGCGGGCCGGCGTGGGCTGGGTGATGGTGAAGGGCGCGCAGCAATCGGTGCCGCAGGCGGAAGACGGCGAAGTCGAGGCGGGCTTGGAAAGGGCTGGGGAGGCTTTCAGGGCCTCGTTGCCCTGAGGGCTTGGCAGGCGATTGGAGTTCATGCGAGCATTGGAAACGGTGAAGTCACTTCAAGGTCAAGCATGTCAAAGCATGAATCTGCGCGCTGGCGCATCGGCGAGGCGGCCAAGCGTTCCGGCGTGGCCGCCGCCAACATCCGCTACTACGAGAAGGAAAGGCTGCTCAGTGCAGGCGTGCGCGAGGACAACCAGTACCGGCTGTACAGCGACAGCGATGTGCACCGGCTGCGCTTCATCCGCCTGTGCCGCGCCATGGACATGTCGCTGGACGAGGTCCGCACCCTGCTGGCGCTGGACGGCGCCAGCAAGGCCGACTGCGTGGCCGCCAACGAAACCCTGGATGCGCACCTGGGCCATGTGCGCGAGCGCCTGGCCGAGCTGCGCGCGCTGGAGCATGAGCTGATGCAGCTGCGCAGCCAGTGCGACGGGTCGGACAGCTACTGCCATCTGATCGAGGCCCTGCACGCCCAGGCCGACGAACCGCTGGCACCCGCCCTGGGCAGCTCCGGCGCCAAGCGCCATGTGTAGCGCCGTCCGCAGCCGCCTGTCTTGCGCCGGCGTCCGACGGACCGTCCCGGTACGGCTCGCTATCATCGCCCGATGAGCCTCAGCCACGCAGCCCTGTCCCTTCCCGATCGCATCTGGGCGGCGCTGCGCGACCATGCGCTGGCCTGGTGGCGCAGCGTCTACCTGGGCGCCGTGCTGCTGGTGCTGGCCATGTCCCCTTCCAGCTACCGGCGCGGCGCACGGCGTGCCATGGCGCACCAGATCTATGTGCAGACCGGCCCCATCCTGCTGGGTTTCACGGCTCTGGCGGCGCTGTTGTGCGCGGTGATCACGCGCATCGTCATCGTCACGGCGCTGAGCTATGGGCTGTCGCGCTATGCGCTGGAGATGGTGGTGCGTGTGCTGGTGATCGAGCTGATCCCGCTGACGGCCGCGCTGTTCGTGGCCATGCGCTGCACCATTCCCAACGGCACGCTGATTGCGCAGCTGCGCGCACGGGGCCAGCTCCAGGCCTGGCAGGAGCGCGGCTCCGACCCGCTGCGCATGGCCTTGGTGCCGCGCGCCGCCGGTGGCGTGTTCGCCTCGGTCACGCTGGCCGTGCTCAGCTGCGTGGTGGCCCTGGTCACCGTCTACCTGAGCGTCTATGGCTTCACGCTGGCGGGCCTGCCCGGCTACACGCGCATCTTCGGCCAGATCTTCACGCCGGCCGTGACCCTGGTCTTCGTGCTCAAGACCTGGTTCTTCAGCCTCACCGTGGCCATCATGCCCATGGCCTCGGGCCTGTATGCGCCGCTGCGGCGCCACCGGCTGGGCGGCGCGGCACTGGGCGGCTTTGCGCGCATGTTTGCCGTGCTGCTGGTGATCGAGGTGATCTCGCTCATGGGCAACTATTACTGAGCACGTCCGCTGAACTCCACGAACCCCACATGCACGGCAAGGCCCGTGCCAGAACAAGGAATGCCATGACCGATACGCGGCGCACGCCGCCAGACCCCTGGGACGGCGAGGAAATCGAGGCCCTCAAACCCGTGGCGCACCTGCGCGCCAAGGCGGCTGGCCTGCTGCTGTTCACGCTGGTGCTGATTCTTGGATCGGCCCTGTACCTGCTGTACTCGCGCGGCGTGTTCGACGCCACGCAGCGCCTGGTGCTCACGGCCGACGACTCCGAGGGCGTGAGCGTGGGCATGGACATGACCTTCTCGGGCTTTCCGATCGGGCGCGTGCGCCGCATCGAACTGGCCGAGGACGGCAATGTGCGCATCCTCATCGACGTGCCGCGCAAGGACGCGCACTGGCTGCGCGAGTCCAGCGTCTTCACCCTGGTCAAGGGGCTGGTGGGCGGCACCACCATCAAGGCCTACAGCGGCATCCTCAGCGATCCGCCGCTGCCCGACGAGGCCGTGCGCCCCGTGCTGCGCGGCGATGCCACGGCCGAGCTGCCGCAGATCATGTCCACGGCCAAGGAAGTGCTGGGCAACATCGCCCAGCTCACCGCGCCGGACTCGGCCCTGGGCGGGTCGCTGACCGAGCTGCGCGGCCTGGCCGGCCGGGCCCAGGGGCCGGGCGGCGTGCTGGGCGTGGTCATGGGCAGCGAGCAGGAGGCGCGCAAGGTGACGGCCCTGCTGGACCGCGCCAACGCCACGCTGGCCCGCATGGAGCGCATGGTGGCGCGGGCCGACAGCCAGGTGTTCGACGCCGGCGGCGTCATGCCCGAGGTGCGTTCCACCGTGGTGCAGCTCAACGGCCTGCTGGCCGATACGCGCCGCACGCTGGGCAAGGTGGACGCCGTGCTGGCCGAGGCCCAGGCCGTGGGCTCCAATGCGCGCGAGGCCACGGCCGACCTGGGCGCCCTGCGCGCCGAGGTCGAGGGCAACCTGCGCCGCCTGGAAGGCGTGCTGGCCGACCTGCAGCGCAAGTGGCCGTTTGCCCATCAACCGGAGTTGAAGCTGCCATGAGTGCTGCCGCCAAGAAACTTTCTGCCGCAACCCTCCTGGCGCGCCAGGCCGCCGCCGGCGCCGTGCTGACCCTGGTGCTGGCCGGCTGCAGCAGCCGCCCGCCCGCACCTGACTGGGCGCTGAATGCCGAATCGGCTTCGCAACGCGCATCCACCGCCTACCTAGAAGGCCGCCAGCGCGTGCAGGCCATGGAATGGGACAAGGCCCGCGCCGAGGTGGCCGCTACGGGCCGCACCGACCTGGCCGCACGTCTGGAGCTGATGCGCTGCGCGGCCCAGGTGGCCAGTCTCGAATGGGACGACTGCCCCGGCTACCAGGCGCTGGCGCTTGATGCTGCGCCGGCCGAGGCCGCCTATGCGCGGTATCTGCAAGGCAGGCCCCGGCCCGAAGACATTGCGCTATTGCCAGAATTACAGCGCCCCGTGGCACAGGCGGTGCTGGGCGGGTCTGCGCCGGCGCTGGCCGCCGTGAGCGCCATCAAGGAGCCGCTGCCCCGGCTGGTGGCGGCTGGCGCGGCCTTGCGGGCGGGTGCGGCACAGCCGCAGTTGCTGGAGCTGGGTGCCGAAACCGCCTCGGCCCAGGGCTGGCGCCGTGCGGTGATGGCCTGGCTGCTGCTGCAGGCCAGGGCCCATGATCAGGCGGGCGAGGTGGACAAGGCCCAGGCCGTCAGGCGCAGGCTGTCGCTGCTGGAGAAGACGGCCAGCGGTGGGGGTGCATCGGCCGGCAAATGAAAACAGCGCCAGTCCGAAAGGGATGGCGCTGGGCAGGCATTTGCAGGCGTTTGCGGGGCTTACATCGACGACAGCAGGGCGCCCGGGTCTTTTTGCAGCAAGGTGTCTGCGGCCGGGGCGGCGCTGTCCAGCCAGAAGGTGGCAACGCTGGCGGCTACGGCAAGCACGACCGTGGCGGTGAAGGCGATGAAGGGATGACGTCCGAAGGGGCTGGGTCTGCGCATGGTGGACCTCCTGTCTGGCAGCGCAGGCAGAGCATTGGGCTGGGCCTGGACTCCATTGCACACCGGATTGCGCAGCGCGGCTGTCGGACAATCGCTTTCTCTCTTGACGTTTGTAAAAAACTGCTGAGAGAAAATTTCTATCGACTTTCAAGAGGCCGAAAAAAAGCGAGGCAGAGCCTCGCTGAAAGTTCGGGACGTAAGTCCCTGGCCCGTGCTGGCAGGCCAGGCGTCGCCTTAGAAACGGTGGCGGATACCCGCGATCAGGCTGGTGCCCGACTTCAGGTCCGTGATGCGGTCGTGCATCAGCACGGTGTACACATCGGTGCGCTTGGACAGGTAGTGGTCGTAGCCCAGGCTGGCCGTGGTGCGCGTGGAGTCCACGGCGCCGATCTCGGCCTTGGTGCGGGCCAGGGCTGCCTTGATGGTGCCGGCGCTGGTCACGGGCACGTCCAGGCCCAGCGAGTAGGTGCTGTTCTTGCGGTCCAGATCCTTGACCTTGGCCTGGCCGTAGGTTGCGTACAGCTTGGCCACTTCGAAGTTGTAGGTGCCGCCCAGCATCCAGTCGGTCTTGGTGGGCATCACGGCCAGGCTCACGGGGTTGCTGATCTGGGCGCGCTCGTAGAAGGCCACCAGGCTCAGGGGGCCGCCGAAGTACATGGCGTTCACGCCGATGTTCTTCTTGCCGGAATCGCCGCCCTTTTCACCGAACTGGTAGTGGACGTTGGCCTGCAGGCCGCCGAACTTGGGCGTGGTGTAGACGACCTGGTTGCTCCAGCCGGTGTCGGACGGCGTGGTCAGGTTGGCCGAGCCCCAGGCTGTCGTGCCCACGTTGGCGTGCAGCACCAGCGGGGAGATGGTGAAGGAGTCGCCGAAGGGGTTGGTCAGGATGGTGGGCAGGAAGTTGGGCGCCATGCCGCGGCCCAGGCGCACCGTGCCGAAGCCGCCGGACAGGCCGACGTTGGCATCGCGCGAGAAGTACGGGTCACCATCGAAACGGCCGGGGCTGCCAGTGTCCACACGCATGAAGGCCGTCAGCTGGAAATCGACCTTCAGGCCGCCGCCCAGGTCTTCCTGGCCCTTCATGCCCCACCAGGAGGTGGTCATGCCGCCCGAACCCACGACACCCTTGCCGCTGGCGTCGCCAGCCATGCGCATGGAGCCGGCATAGGCGTCCACCAGGCCAGTCAGCTGGACCGAGCTTTGGGCGTGTGCAGCGCCGGCGCAGGCCAGTGCAGCGGCCAGTGCGATGAAGGAACGTTTCATGTTGAGGAGTCTTTCATTGTTGGAGAGTGGAAACGGGTGGCCAGTGCTGTGACCGGGGCAGACGATGAACCAATCGCCCGGGCTGGGCTACGTGGCAAACCTGGGACAGTGGCGTTTTCGCATCAGGGGCGGGCTGGCGTCGGCACGTCTTTGCGGCCTGTGTGCAAGGCAGTCTTGACTGGCTAAGCCGCGTATTACAACGCATCCCAGCCATTGCACCGGCCATAAAGTGGTGTCTTTGACACAGTTATGACGAAACTTAATTTGTGTTTTGCACTCTCGCGGCTTGAACACTGCCGTGCACTGGGATGGGGCCGGGGCACCAGGGCTGTGCAGCAGGTCGTTGCAAGAGGGCTCAAAGGTCAATTCAGGGCTCCTTGTTCGTCGGTTGGGCGGTGGATTTGTGCCTGTTGCCAGGCCTTTGGCTGCAACTGATTGCAAACAGCGTGCCAGCTTGCAACCCGGCCATGGACCAGGCATGGGCCCCATGAGCCGGGCATTTGCTTCCAGACGTGTCAGACTCGCGCCCATGTCCGAATCCACCCTGCTCGTTGCCGATGACCACCCGCTGTTCCGCGCCGCGGTGATCCATGTGCTGCGCGAGGCCCTGCCGCAGTTCGCCGTGCTGGAGGCCGCAAGCGCCGCCACGCTGGGCGCGGCGCTGCAGCAACACCCCGAGATCGAGCTGGTGCTGCTGGACCTGGCCATGCCGGGGGCGCGCGGTTTCTCGGCGCTGCTGCATGTGCGCGGCGAGTACCCCGATGTTCCGGTGGTGGTGATTTCCTCCAACGACCATCCGCGCGTGATCCGCCGTGCGCAGCAGTTCGGTGCCGCGGGCTTCATTCCGAAATCGGCGCCGGCCGAGGCCATAGGCACGGCCCTGCAGGAAGTGCTGGACGGCGGCAGCTGGTTCCCGCCCATGGCCGCCGAGCGCTCCGAGGCCGACGCCGCGCTGGCCGCGCGGCTGGCCCAGCTCACGCCCCAGCAGTTCCGCGTGCTGCTGTGCCTGGCCGATGGCCTGCTCAACAAACAGATCGCCCACGAGCTGGGGCTGGCCGAGAACACCGTCAAGGTGCATGTGACGGCCATTCTCAAGAAGCTGGAGTGCTACAGCCGCACGCAGGCGGCCGTGCTGGTCAAGAGCCTGGAGAACGACGGCACGGTCTGAGCGCCATGCCCTGCCGTGCCACGTCTATCGGTGGCGCAGCAGCATCTGGCTCATGAGCGCGCGCAGCGCGGGCGGGCGCACGGGCTTGGCCAGAAAGCCCCAGCCGCGCTCGGCCGCCTGGCGGCGCACCATGCCGTCGCGCTCGGCCGTGACCAGGATCACGGGCGGCGACTGGCCCCAGCGCTGGCACAGCTGCGCGTAGACATCGGGGCCGTGCAACTGGCCCAGGCGCACATCGAGCAGCACCAGCTGCGGCGCTTCGCCGGGCGCGGCCAGCGCCAGCGCCTCGGCCGGGCCACCTGCCAGCGGCACGTTGCAGCCCCAGCGCTGCAGCAGGGCGCGCATGGCGGTGCAGGACTGGGCATCGTCTTCCACGTACCAGGCGCTCATGCCCTGCAGCGGTGCGTCCTGGCCTGCCTCGCCGGAGTGCGTGGCTGCGGCGATCTGCGGCACGGCTGCGGGATCGCCCAGCGGCACGCAGACCCAGAACACGCTGCCCCGGCCCAGGTGCGAGCGCAGGCCGATCTCGTGGCCCAGCAGGCGGCCCAGGCGCTCGACGATGGCCAGGCCGAGCCCGGCGCCACGGTCGTCGCCATGGCCTTCGTCCAGGCGGCGGAATTCCTCGAAGATCTCATGCTGCAGGCTTTCGGGAATGCCCGGTCCCTGGTCGTGCACCTCGATGCGCAACTGCTGGCCCTGGCGCCGGCAGCCGATGACGATGCGGCCATGGCGCGTATAGCGTATGGCGTTGGACAGGAAGTTCTGCAGGATGCGGCGCAGCAGCGCCTCGTCGCTGCGCACCACGCAGCGCGTGTCCACCGCGCTCAGGCGCAGGCCCCGGCTTTCGGCCAGGATGCCGAAGTTGTGGCGCATGACCTGCAGCAGCGGGCCCAGCGCGAAGTCGCGCACGCGCACCTCCAACTGGCCCGATTCCATGCGCGAGATGTCCAGCAGGCTGCCCAGGATGGCGTCCTGCGCGGCCAGGGCGCCGTCGATGCTGTCGGCCACATGGCGGCCCGCGTCGTCATGCAGATGGCTGCGCAGCAGGGAGCTGAACATGCGCGCGGCGTTCAGTGGCTGCAGCAGGTCGTGCACGGCGGCGGCCACGAAGCGGGTCTTGTAGCGGTTGGCCTGCTCGGCCTCGCGCTTGGCTTCGGCCAGGTCGCGCGTGCGCTCGGCAATGCGCTGCTCCAGCGCATCGGCCAGCGAGCGCAGTTCGCGCGCGGCGTTCTTGTAGCTGGTGATGTCGGCGTAGCTGGTGACGAAGCCGCCATCGGGCAGCGGGTTGCCGCGGATCTCCAGCACCGTGCCGTCGTCCTTGGTGCTTTCGCGCAGGTGCGGGCTGCCGCTGCGCAGATGCTGCAGCCGCCGGTGGATGGCCTCTTCGATGGGGCCGGGCCCCAGCAGGCCGCGCCGGGCGTTGTAGCGGAACAGGTTCTCTATGGGCTGGCCCGTGCGCAGCAGCTCGGAGGGAAACCGGAACAGCTCCACGTAGCGCGAGTTCCAGGCCACCAGGTTGAGGTCGGCATCGATCACCACCACGCCCTGGGGCAGGTGCTCCAGGCTGCGGCTCAGGCCCGTGTCGGCCTGGCGCGCGGCCTGGACGATGCCGTCCTGGGCCGTGCGCAGCTCCTGGGCATGCTGGCGCAGCACGGTCTCCAGCTCCAGGCGGCTGCGCAGGCGCAGCGCAGCCAGCCGCCTGCGCTGGCGCACGAACAGCACCAGCAGGCCCAGGGCCAGCCAGCCGCCCGCAGCGGCCGCCGCCGCCCAGCGGCTGGCCACGGTGCTGGCCTGCGTGTCGTGCAGCAGGTGCAACTGCCAGTCGCTGCCGGGCAGGGGCAGGGTCTGCCACAGCGTGGTGCCGGGCAGGGCGGGCTCCTGCATCTGCACCAGGCGGCTGCCTTGCTCCAGGCCCTGGCGCACGCGGTAGCGCATGGGGTGCAGCTCCTGGTCGATGTACTGGCGCGTGGCGGCCAGGTCCGCCTCGTCGGCGGGGCTCAGCGGTGACAGCAGGCGGTAGCGCCAGTCGGGCTGGCTGGCCAGGAAGACCACGCCGTGCTCGTCCGAGGCCATGACCACGTCGGGCGTCTGCAGCCATTCGCGCTCCAGCTCCAGCAGCGCGATCTTGATCACCACCAGGCCCGCGACGGCGTTCTGTTCGTCCAGGATGGCCTGCGACAGGAAGTAGCCCGGCAGGCCCGTGGTCAGACCGATGCCGTAGAAGCGTCCGCTGCCGCGTGACAGCGCCTGCTGCACATAGGGCCTGAAGCTGTAGTCCACGCCCACGTTGCTGCGCGTCTCGCGCCAGTTGCTGGCAGCCAGGGCCGTGCCGTGGCGGTCGATCAGGGTCAGCGTGGACGATTGGCTGGCGCCGTTGGCCTGCTCCAGCTTGCGGTTCAGGGCATCGACCTCGGCGGGAGACAGCGGGTGGGTGAGGGCGGCGCGCAGCTGCGCGTCCAGCGCCAGCACCTCGGGCAGGGTGCGGTAGCGGTCTATGCGCTGGCCCAGGGCCTGGGCGTAGAGGCTGAGTTGGCGCTGCACGCTTTCGGCCTCGCCGCGCAGGGCGCGGTGGTAGACCAGTTCACCGGCCAGCAGCATGCAGGCGAGCATGCCGCCGAACAGCAGCAGCAGGGTCCAGAAGGAACGGCGTGAAGGGCGTCGAACGGGTTGGGGCATGGTGGTCTGGACCCGATTGGGCGCCAGCTTGGTGCCTTCCAGGGGCGGGAAGGAGTTGGGGATTACCCTGATTCTGCGTGCATTCTCCCTGGGAGCGCACCTGCGCCTAATACCAATAGGTTATCGGCGCCGGAGCACGCCAGCGGTACAAACTGGACCTCGCCGCACCTTGGTGGTGCGCCCACCCCCACACAGTCCCGCCGGAGCCGCACCATGCATGCCGTCCCCACCCACGCCGCCAGCCCCGAGCGGCTGCCTTTCTACCGCCAGCTGTATTTCCAGGTGGTGGTTGCCATCGTGGCAGGCGTGCTGCTCGGTCACTTCGAACCCCAGTACGCCGAGCAGTTCAAGCCGCTGGGCGATGCCTTCATCAAGCTGGTGAAGATGATCATTGCGCCGGTGATCTTCCTGACCATCGTCACCGGCATTGCGGGCATGACGCACCTGCGCACCGTGGGCCGCGTGTTTCTCAAGGCCATGGCCTACTTCCTGTTCTTCTCCACGCTGGCCCTGGTGGTCGGCATGGTGGTGGCGCACGTGGTACAGCCCGGCGCGGGCATGAACATCAACCCGGCCGACCTGGACCAGGCCGCCGTCAAGGGCTATGTGGCCAAGTCGCACGAGCTGACGCTCACCGGCTTTGCCATGGACATCATCCCCAAGACGCTGGTCAGCCCCTTCGTGGGCGACAACATCCTGCAGGTGCTGTTCGTGGCTGTGCTGTTCGGCATCTCGCTGGCCATGGTCGGTGACGCGGGCAAGCCCGTGCTCAACTTCCTGGAGGCGCTGACAGCCCCCGTGTTCAAGCTGGTCGGCATCCTGATGAAGGCCGCGCCGCTTGGAGCCTTTGGCGCCATCGCCTTCACCATCGGCAAGTTTGGCCTGGGTTCGCTGGTGAACCTGGCCTGGCTGGTGGGCTCGTTCTACATCACCTCGCTGCTCTTCGTGGTCGTAGTGCTGGGTTTCGTGGCGCGGCTGTGCGGCTTCTCGGTGCTCAAGCTGGCGCGCTACCTGAAGGCGGAACTGCTGCTGGTGCTGGGCACCTCTTCCTCGGAATCGGCCCTGCCTTCGCTGATGCAGAAGATGGAGCGCGCCGGCTGCGGCAAGTCCGTCGTGGGCCTGGTCGTGCCCACGGGCTACTCCTTCAACCTGGACGGCACCAACATCTACATGACGCTGGCCGCGCTGTTCATCGCCCAGGCCACCAACACCCACCTGACCCTGGGCCATGAGATCGCGCTGCTGCTGGTGGCCATGCTCAGCTCCAAGGGCGCTGCCGGCGTGACCGGCGCGGGCTTCATCACCCTGGCCGCCACGCTGGCCGTGGTGCCCGAAGTGCCCGTGGCCGGCATGGCCCTGATCCTGGGCGTGGACCGCTTCATGAGCGAGTGCCGCTCGCTGACCAACTTCATGGGCAACGCCGTGGCCACCGTGGTGGTCTCGCGTTGGGAAAACGAGCTGGACTACACCAAGCTCAATGCCGCCCTGGATGGTGCTCCCGCCATGGAGGTGACCCCGGCAGGAACAGCGGTACCTGCCGCTGTCGGCAAGGTTTCCTGATCCATACCGGGGCGACGCATGTTGCGCGGCCCCTGAAAGCGACAACCCTCAGCCCAGCCAGGTCAAGCCTGGCTGGGCTGCTGCTTTTTAAGGCGGCTGCCGCGCCGCTTGGCTGTATTCTTGGTGCTTCGCTTCACGCAGCCTTGCGGCCGTTCCCACCATGCATTTGTCCAGACGCGAATTCCTCGGCGCCGGCGCGGCCGCCGCCTGTGCCTCGCTGGTCGGTTGCGCGGCCTCGGCGCCCGTGTCGGGCAGCTTCCTGCAGCCGTGGCGCAGCCATCTGGAGATGCCGCGCGATCAATGGCGCCAGCGCCTGGCCGCCACCCAGGCGCTGGGCTGCCGGGAGCTGTTCGTGCAATGGAGCGGCCTGCTGGGCGATTCAGAGGCGGACAGCTGGATGCTGGCCGACGCGCAGATCGCCGACCTGCTGGACATCTGTACCGAACTGGGCATGGGCGTGCACCTGGGCCTGCCCTATGACGAGCGCTGGTGGAAGCAGATCAGCCTTTCCAATGCAGCAGGCCCCGCGCCCTACCTGGCGCATATCGCCGAGCAGGGCACCAACCACATGTACGCCAGCACCTGGCCGCGCCATGCGGCGTTTCGCGGCTGGTACATCCCCTACGAGCTGGAGCAATACCACTGGGCCGCGCCCGAGCGCATCGAGCTGCTGTTGAGCGCATTGCAGCCACTGGCGCAGGCGGCAGCGGCCACGTCCGGCCAGGTGCCCGGCATCTCCACCTATTTCAGCCAGCTGCAGACGCTGGGCAGCCTGCCCACGCTGTGGAGCATCCTGCTGGACCGCGTGTCCCTGCGCCCCATGGTGCAGGACGGCGTGGGCGTGGCGGGACTGCGCAACTACGAGGCGCTGGCACCGCTGCAGCAGATGCTGCTGGAGCGCAGGGCACCGTTCGACCTCATCGTGGAACTGTTCGAGCAACTGCCGTCCACGCGGCCCGATGGCTCGGACTTCCAGGCGCGCACGGCCAGCTTCGAGCGCGTGCGCCGCCAGTGGGACGTGGCCCGCGACTACGGCGCCCAGCGCGTCGTCGCCTTCGCCATCGACCCCTGGGTGCTGAACGACACGCCGGAGGCCCGGCAACTGCTGCGCGAGTGGAAGGCCGCTGCCCGCTGAGCGCGGTGGCTGCCGGGTCAGAAGCGCTTGCCGATGATCTCTCTGAGGATTTCGCTGCTGCCCCCGAAGATCCGCAGCGCCCGTGCATCGGCCCAGGCGCGGCCAATGCCGTATTCGGCCATGTAGCCGTAGCCGCCGTGCAGTTGCAGCAGCTCGTCCAGCACCTGGCCCTGCAGCTCGGTGGCGTTGAGCTTGGCCATGGCGGCGGTGACGGAGTCCAGTGAGCCTTCCATGTGCTGGGCCAGGCAGTCGTCCAGGAAGACGCGCAGCATGGTGGTCTTGGCCAGGGCGTCGGCGAACTTGAAGCGGGTGTTCTGGTAGTCGAGCACGCGGCGCCCGAAGACCTTGCGGTTGCGCACGAACTCGGCGGCCTCGTCCAGCATGCCTTCGGTGGAGGCTGCCGCGCGCAGCGCGATCGCCAGCCGCTCCTGCGCCAGCTCCTGCGTCACATGCTCGAAGGCGGCGTTTTCGCGCCCCAGCAGGTGGTCGGCCGGCAGGTGCAGTTCGTCGAAGAACAGCTCGCAGGTGTCCTGGCTGTGCTGGCCTATCTTGCGCAGGGCGGCACCCTTGCCCAGGCCCTTCATGCCTTCTTCCACCACGAACAGCGACAGGCCGCGCGCGCCCAGGTCGGGCTCGGTGCTGGCCAGCACCACCATCAGGCCGGCGTTGACGCCGTTGGTGATGAAGGTTTTCTGGCCGTTGAGCACGTAGCCGCCGCCTTCGCCCTCGCTCTTGCGGCGGGCGCGCGTGCGCACGGCCTTGAGGTCGCTGCCCGCGCCGGGCTCGGTCAGGGCGATGGCACCGATCAGCTCGCCCGTGGCCATGCGCGGCAGCCAGCGGTCCTTCTGCACCTGCGTGCCGAAGTTCCAGAGATAGGGCGCCACCATGTCGGAATGGATGGAAAAGCCGATGCCCAGGCAGTTGGCGCGCGCCAGCGCCTCGATGACCACGGCCGCGTGGCCGAAGTCGCCGCCCTGGCCGTAGGGCGGGGGCAGGTCGCAGTTGAGCAGGCCGCTGTCGCCGGCCTTGCGCCACAGGGCGCGCGGCGTGATGCCCTCGGCCTCCCAGTCATTGATGTGGGGCAGGATCTCGGTGGCCACGAATCGGTCCACCTGTTCCTTGAACAGCAGGTGGTCTTCACGCAATACGGAGCGGGTTCGCATGTCTGTGTCGGTCTCCTTGGGCCGGGTCAGGGGCGGTAGGTGTCGGTGGCGCTGGCCTGGCCACGCAGCACGGGTGCGGCGGCCGTACCCGTCATGAACAGGCTGTAGTGGTCGCCCGGCTGCAGCTGGGGCAGCGCCAGCGGCGCGCTGGCCGCAGTGGCGCAGGTGGCGGCGAGCTGGGCGCTGACCGGGTTGATGGAGCGGCTGGCCGACTTGGCCTGCGCCACGCCCGTGAACAGCGGCGTGCCCGTCCCGGCGATCTTGAGCCCGCCTTCGGTGCAATCGTCGATCAGGTTGTAGAAGCGCAGCTCGGCCTTGAGCGCGTCCTGGCTGCCGCCGGAGTCGTCGATGGACGTGAAGCGCGCGGCCGCGTTCTTGCCCTGGCGCTGCGGCACCAAGGTGGTGAAGCTGCCCGGCGCCACCTTCATGCTGCCGGCGCTCTTGCCGTCCAGCTGAATGGCAAAGGGCGTGTCGCCCTTGACGATGGCGTAGCTGCTGGCCGGCTTGCTGCCGGACAGCGTCTGCTCGGGGCCGTCGCCTATCTTCACGCGCAGGCTGCCCGCGTCGGGGTGGACCACGCGCACGAAGGACGAGCCTGCGGGCGGGCGCGCCGCATAGAGCTGGGCCAGCGTGCCTTCGGCATGCGCGGCGGGCAGGCAGGAGAGCCCGGCCAGGCCGGCCAGGGCGAGCGCGACGGTACGCATCACGGGGGGAAAAGCGGAGGTCATGCCTGCGGGTCCTTGGTTTCCTTGGCGGGGCGCATGCGTGCATCAAGGTACATGCGCTCCAGTTGCTTGCGGTCGGCCTTGTCAGTCTGCGTCAGCGGGAAGCCGTGGCAGGCCAGCAGTTCCGACGGAATCATGTAGGGCGGCACGCGCTGGGCCAGCAGTTCGCGCCATCCGGCCAGGTCTTCGGGCAGGGGCTGCATGCCGGGCGGGCCGCTGCGGTCCAGGTCCACGAAGCCGATCATGCGCACGATGAAGCCATCGGGCCGCTTCAGCGCCACCGCCGCGCCTGCGCGCACGCCGGGCAGGGTGGCCAGCACGGCATCGACCTCGGCCAGCTCGATGCGGTAGCCGTGCATCTTGATCTGGTCGTCGCGCCGGCCGTGGAAGGTGACCAGGCCCTCGCCGTCGATCTCGCCCAGGTCGCCCGTGCGGTAGCCGCGCTTGCCGTTGCGCATGAACATGCGTGTGGCGTGCAGGTCGGGGCGGTTGAGGTAGCCGCGCATCACGTGGTCGCCGGCCACGCAGATCTCGCCTTCGTCCAGGAACACATCGGCATAGGGCTTGGCCCGGCCGATGGGAAAGGGCAGCGGCGCGCGCTGGCGCAGCGCGGGGTCGATCTCCACCCAGGTGGTGGAGCAGGTGGCCTCGGTGGGGCCGTAGGAGTTGATGATGCGCGCCTGGGGAAAGCGGCTCCACAGCGCCTCGGCCACGGTGGGCGTGAGCGATTCGGCGCCGAAGACGAAGACGCGCAGGTCGGGCAGGTGCTGCTGGTCGAAGTCGGCATCCAGCAGCTGCTGGCGCACGAAGGAGGGCGTGGACGCCCAGACGTTCACATGGGTGCCCGCCAGGTAGGCGGCAAAGGCCTGGCGGTCGGCAATGGTCTCGCGCGCGCACAGCACGCAGGCGCCGCCCGTGACCAGGGCTCCCATCCAGTTGAACAGCGAAAAGTCGAAGCTGAACAGCATCTGGTCCATGAAGACCGGCGCCTCGCCCAGGGCCAGGCAGTCGCGTATCCAGCCGGCGAACAGGCCCAGGCTCTCGCGCCCGATCTGCACGCCCTTGGGATCGCCCGTGCTGCCCGAGGTGAACATGATGTAGGCCAGCGATTTTTCCTGCAGCGGCTGCGTGGCGATGCCGGTGTCCAGGAAGCTGCGGGCCTGCGCGTCGTAGTGCAGGCCGGCCTGCACCAGCGTGGCGATGCGCGCCATGCGCTCGGGCGGGTTGATCACGTCCACCGGCACGAAGGGCACGCCCAGGCGCAGGCAGCCGAGGATGGCCACGAGGAACGCGGTCTCCTTGTGCCCCGTGATCAGCAGCGGCTCGTCGCGCCGCGCGCCGCGCGCCAGCGCCTGCTGCTCCCATTGCGCCACGGCCTGGGCCAGTTGCTGCCAGTCCAGCGTGCCGGCGGCATCGATCACGGCGGGCCGCGCGGTGTCGGCGCCGGGCTCGGTGAAGTCGAAGCGGTCAAAACTGAATCGCATGCGGGCTCCTTGTTGCGCAGGGACAAAGGGACAGGGCGGCGGCGTGCAGGCGCTGCATCAGGCCTTGCGCTGCTCGGCCACGTACTGCGCCAGCGTGTGCACGGATTCCAGGTGCAGGTCGATCTCCGATGGCGGTATCTTGACGCCGAATTCCTTTTCGATGGCCAGTGCCACGTCCACGGCGGACAGCGAGTCCACCAGGCCCGATTCGAGCAGCAGCGTATCGGGCTCGACCGAGGTCAGGATGATGGCGCCGATGATCTGGGCAATCTTGGTTTCGATGTCATTCAGGGACATGGTTTCTCTCCAACAGGTGTTTCAGAACTGGAAATACAGGAAGCGGGTTTCCTTGTGCAGGTTGACCAGGCACAGGAAGAGCAGGACCAGGGTCACGGCCGTCCAGCCCGCGCTGGGGCGCCAGCGCATCCAGGCGCGGGGCGCTTCCTGCACCTTGAACATGGCGGGCGAGAAGCGGCCCAGGATCTGGTGGGCATTGGGCGTGAACCAGGCAATGGCCAGCAGCAGCAGGACCAGGGCCAGCTGCATGTGGTGGCCTATGGCCAGGCGGATGGCATCGCCCAGTGCCAGGCCCTGGACGTGGGACAGCGACTCCAGCGCCTCCACGCCGCGCAGGCCGGCCATGCCCTTGAGCAGCAGCATGGCGTCGCCCACGCCATGGGCGCGGAAGAAAGTCTGGGCGATGAGCACGGCAATGAAGGTGATGACAACGCACAGCGCCTGCACGCCCCGGCCCGACTTGCGTGCGGCGGCCGGCTTGCGGCTGACCACGAAGATGCGCCAGGCATGGTTGACCGACAGGTAGAAGGCATGCAGCAGGCCGAAGATCACGTACTGCAGGCCGGCGCCGTGCCAGATGCCCGCCAGCCCCATGGTGAACAGCGTGGGCACGACGATGGTGGCCGCAAAGCCGCCGGGCGTGCGCGCGGCGCTCGATCCCACGGACAGGCCGCGCTTTTCGCGTGCGCGCGAGATGGCCATGGCCACGGGGTAGTACAGGTAGGCCGTGAGGTAGCGCGTCAGCGTCATGTGCCAGCGTGCCCAGAAGTCGATGATGCTGCCCGCCTTGTAGGGCGAGTTGAAGTTCAGCGGGAAACGGATGCCGAACATGCGCGCCAGGCCCAGCGCCATGTCCGAATAGCCCGAGAAGTCGAAGTACAGCTGCAGCGCGTAGCTGAGGCTGGCGCCCCAGGCGGCCCAGAACTGCAGGTCCCCGGGCGCGGCGAATCCCGCGTCTGCATAGGGCGCGATCTCGTCGGCCAGCAGCACCTTCTTGGCCAGGCCGATCACGAACAGCGTGCCGCCGATGGACAGGTTGTCCGCGCGGAACCGGTAGTTATCCGGCTGCGCGAACTGCGGCATCATTTCCTTGTGGTGCAGGATGGGCCCCGCGATCAGGTGCGGGAAGAAGGTCACGAACAGCACGTAGCTGAGCAGGCTGCGTTCCTTGACGATGCCCGAGCGGCAGTCCAGCAGGTAGCCGATCTGGGTGAAGGTGAAGAACGAGATGCCCAGGGGCAGGATCAGCTCGTGCATCCCGCCCTGCGTCAGCCCCCATTCGCCCAGGAAGTTGAACAGCGTGGCGAAGTACTTGTAGTGGAACAGCGCCGCCAGGTCGGCGCCCACGCCCAGGGCGGTGACCAGCCCCTGCAGCCGCGCGCGGCCCGCAAAGCGCAGGATCAGCAGGCTCACCACGTAGTTGAAGGCGATGGACAGCGCCAGCAGGGCGACGAACTGCGGGTTCCACCAGCCGTAGAAGACAAAGGACGTCAGGCACAGCCAGAACGCGGCCAGCCGCAGGCTGATGGCCCCGGCCAGGTAGTGGCCCGCCAGCGCGATGGGCAGGAACAGCAGCAGGAAAAGATAGGAATTGAACAGCATGTAGCGGGCGGGGTCACGCAGGCGGGGAGGCGGCGTCCATCTCCTTGAGCGCCGCTTTTTCATCGTCCGTCAGGGGCAGGGACAAGGTGTTTTCCGAGAACTCCCAGATCACCAGCCGCAGGCTGGCCGGCCAGGAGGCGCGGCGCTTGAGCGCGGCCACCATGGCGCCGCTGAACTGGCCGCCGTCCATGCTGAGGTTCCAGACTTCCTGGCCCAGCGCGCGGCCGAGCTGCGGCGCGAAATTGCTGCGCAGCCCGTTGGAGCTGCCGGCCAGCAGCACCTGCACGGGAGGCGTCTCGTCCAGCAGGCCGCCGCCGCGCACGGGGGCAATGGTCTGCGGGCGCACCTGGTCGCGCCGTGGGCGCCAGCCGGCCGGGGCATCGGCCAGGCCGGCCAGGGCCAGCAGGTCGCCGGGCAGCGGCTGCAGCGGCCCGGGCGCGGATTCCTCGAAGTCCTGGGCGCCGCGCTGCCCGCCCAGCAGCGGCAGCGCGGACTGGGCGACGGCCAGGGCGGCGGCGTGTGCGCCCTCGGCATTCATGTGTACGTCGGTGCGAAAGAAAACGGGTTGCGCCTGCTCCTGTGTCTGCAGGGCAGGGCGCAGATCGGCGAAGGCAATGCCGTCGGCCTGCAGGCGTTGCTGCCACAGGTCCAGGCGCTGCAGCATCACGGGTGCCACGGGCAGGCCGCACAGATGGGCGGCCTCGATGCGCGACTTGTCGGGCACGGCCACCACCAGGGTGGCAATGCCTTTGTCCTGCAACTGCCGGGTCCAGTGGCGCAGCAGGCGCTGGCGCGCCTCGAAGGGCGCGGCGCCCGTGCCGGGCTGGGGCCGCAGGCCGTCGCGGTAGAACATCCACTGCGGGCAGCCCAGGGCCACCTGCGCTCCCGAATCGCCCAGCAGGCGGTAGCGCAGCGCGGCCTGGCCGGTTTCCAGCGAGGACTGCGCAGGCAGGCGCAGGCCCTTGTTCAGCGCCGCGCCCGCGCGGCCATCCAGCCAGGCGGCCAGTTGCAGCTCGCCGGCCTTCGGTCCCCCGCTGGCCAGCGTCCAGCCGCCCCAGGCCAGGCCCGACAGCAGCAGGGCGCCCCAGATCCAGGCGTTGCGCCGGTGTCCTTTGTCGGTTTGCAGTTCTTGCGCGGTGGGGTCCACGGTGTCAGCCCTTGAGCGCGGCCCGCAGCCGCTCCAGCCAGGTGGCGTTGGGCATGAGCGAGGCGTTGTCCCACTGGCCGGCCGCGTTGGGGCCGTAGCTGTAGGTGGGCTCGAACATCTGCCACACCAGCACCTGGGGCTTGTGGGACTTGAAGGCCGGCGACTCCAGGTACTCCAGCAGCATGGTCCACTGGCCCACGTTGCCGGGCTTCCAGTTCAGCGAGACCGGGCGGTCCAGCAGGTTGGAGAGCTTTTGCGGAAAGCCGAAGTAGGGCTGGACCATGCTGTGGCCGGTGACATGGACGGGGGCGGGCTCATCGTCGAGCAGGCCCTTGGCCGGAGCCTGGCGGCGCACGGTATAGACCTCGCGGCCGATCTGCTTGCGCTCCTCGGCGGTGAGGAACAGCTCGGCCAGGTCGCCATAGCGGCGCTCGGTGACGGTGTCGCCCAGGGCCAGGCCGCTGCCAGCGCTGCCGGCCAGCTGGGGCACCTCGCCCTGGACCATGCGGGCGGTGGCCTCGGCCGTGGCGTCGGCTGCCGCCTGGGTCCAGTGCTGGTCGGTGCGGTAGAACACGTCCTTGCCGCTGTCGCGCACGGTGCGCAGCACGGCCTCGTCGTCAAAGCTGGGAATGCCGGCGGCCTGCAGCGCCTGCAGCACCTGCTTGTAGCGGCCCTGGACATCGGCGCTCATGGCCTTGCCGTCGGGCATCTTGTCGGCATAGAAGCGCACCTTGTCGGGCAGCAGCAGCACCTGCAGCTTCACGCCGCGCGCGGCCAGCAGGTTGCGCGCCTCGGTGATCAGCCGGGTGGATTCGGTGATGCCGGCGCGGTCCACCTGGGTCAGGCTGCCCCAACCCGGAAACAGCCAGCCGTCCTTGCCCCTGAGAACGATGGAGGAGCTGTCCTGTGCCTGGGCCTGTGCCGTACCCTGCGCTGCCAGCGCGCCCAGCACCAGTGCGCAGCCGGCCAGCCCGCGTGCGGTGCGTGCCATGCCCGAGCGCAGTCCGTGCAGGGCGGGGCGGGGTGCTTGTTTGGTCGAATCCATGGGAGCTTTCTCCTTTTCTCTTGTCTGTGTGGTGGTGGCGGCGGCGGGGCAGGGCTTTCAATAGGACAGCGTCAGCGTCATGAACAGGCCCTTGGCGCGGTCGGCCTGGCCGCCGCCGATGTTGAAGCGGTACTGCATGGACCAGTCCAGATAGGACTGGGCCGTGCTGTAGTGGCTTTCGCGGAACCATTGGCGCAGGCTGACGCCCACGCCGGCGCTGGCGGACCAGCTGCTGCCATTGCCTTGCAGGGCCAGCGTCTGCCCCTGCTGGGCGGCCAACTGGGCTGCGGTGGGCGTGGCGCCCGGGGCGGCCTGCAGGGAGCGCACATCAACGCGGTTCCTCTGCTTGATCCAGTCGGCCGCGACCACGCCGAACGGAAAGATCACCAGCCCCTGGTTGATGCCGTCGGCACGGAAGCTGCGGCCGAAGCGGGCCTCGGTGGAGAAGAACCATTGCTCGCGCTTGTAGCGGCCCGAGCCATCGCCCACCAGGGCGCCGTTGGTCTGGTCGGTCAGCGTGAAGCGCGAGGCCATGCTCTGGTTGGCATAGCCGGCCTGGCTGTAGCCTTCCATGGTGAACCAGCTGGAGCGGTCCGTGCGCCGGCCCGTGCCCTCGTAGAAGCCGTGGGTGACATAGGCCAGCCAGCCGCCCTGGCCCGCGCCCGCGCTGTACTTGGCCGATATCGGATTGCCCAGCGCGGGGCCCGTGGGGTTGAGCGGATCGCGCCCGCTCATCAGGCAGCGCAGCTGGGGCGATTCAGGCGTGATGAAGCCCGAGCGCGTGGCGGAGCCGATGTTGAACTGGCGCTCTATGCCAAAGGTCAGCGCGTACTTGGTGGACGGCGTGAAGCGCATGCCCAGCGAGCCCGTGGTGGTGGGCAGGCCCGAGATGCCGCGGTTGTCGCCTGCCTGCACATTGATCGGCAGGCCCGTGCAGGGGTCGATGGCGCTTTGGCCCAGCGTGGTGCCGCCGCCGTCGTGCAAGGTGCTGCCCAGCCGCCCGTAGACATCGAAGATGCGGGTGGACGAGTTCAGGAAGTTGGACGGGCGCCAGTAGGCCTCGGCCGTGCCGAAGACCGCATCGCCGGCCTGGGTGAGGATGCCGTCCGAGAACGCACGCCCCGCAGGCCGCGCACCCCGGTAGCCCATGGAGACGATGGCGCCCCATTCGCGTGCGTAGCCGGAGACAGCGCTGCGTGCGTTTTCGCGCTGGCCGGGCGTGAGCTTGGCGGTGCCGGCGTCGTCCAGGTCGATGGCTTCCTTGAAGGTGCGCACGGCGCCCCGGTTGTCGCCGGTGCCGGCCAGCGCATAGCCTTCGTCCAGCATGGCGCCCGCTGGCGCCTCGCCCGTGGCGCGCGCCGCGCGAAAGTCCTGCAGCGCCTTGGCCGGCTCTTCCTGGCGCGAGTACAGGTAGCCGCGCTGCATCAGCAGCTGGGGGTCGTTGGGGGTGAGGGACAGGGACTTGTCCAGCCGCAGCAGGGCCTGGCCCTGCTGGTCGCGGTTGCCTGCGGCCAGCGTGGTGGTCAGCAGCTTTTGCAGTTGCGGGTTGTCGGGGTCCTGCTCCACGGCCGTGCGCGCGTGGTCGATGGCGGCCTTGTAGTCCTGGCGTGCGTAGGCCGCATAGGCCTGGGCGCTGGGGCCGCCCGTGCCCTGGGCATCGGAAGGCTGCAGCTCGCAGACCGTGCCATAGGGCGTGTCGCGGCAGTCCTGCAGGGGCGGCGGATAGTCGGCCATGGCCAGGGTCTGCGAGGCGCCGCGCGTATCGGCCACCATGGGCGTGTCGCGGCCGGGGCGCAGGTCATCGGCTTGCTTGAGGCGGCGGGCCACGGATTCATCCTGTGCCGGCATGGGCGCCAGCAGCGCGCGGGCGCGTGCCGCGTCGCCAGCGGCCAGGGCCGCGTCGGCCGCGATCAGGCGCAGGTTGGCGGACTGCTTTTCGTCCAGCCAGTGCTGCTTGAGCACGGCATCGAAGTCCTCGTTGGCCTGTGCGGTCTTGCCCTGGCGCTGGCGGATGTAGCCGCGCATGCCCAGCGCCGCTGTGTCTTCGTTGTCCTGCGCCAGCGCCTCGTCTGCGGCTTTTTCCGCATCGGGCAACTGCTCGGCCAGCAGCAGCGAGGTGATCAGCAGCAGGCGGTGCGATGCCGTTCCCGGCGCCAGCGCCACTGCTTCGCGCGCAAAGGGCACAGCCTGCGCCGGGTTGTTGGCGATCAGTGCCTGGTAGGCCTTTTGCGCCGGCAGCACGGCCTGGCTGCGGCGCAGGGTCTGGCGCTTGGCCACCAGGTCGCTTTTGTTGGGAGGGTCCAGGGCCAGGGCGGCATCTGCGGCCTCGATGGCGGCGCCCAGCTGTTCCTGCGCCTCCAGCGCGCCTATCCACAGCAGCGCCCACTGGCCCTGGCTGGGGTCCAGGCGAAAGGCCTGCTCGGCCCTGCGCGCGCTGTCCGCGTAGTTCTTGGCGTTGTAGTCGGTGTAGGCCTGCGTGGCGATGGGAAAGGCCTTGTTGTAGGCCTCGGAAGCCGTGGCCCCCGCAGGCCCGCCCGCTGCCCCACCTGCCGCTGCGGCCCGCACATTTGTTTCGGCCTGCTGCAGCGTGGCCTCGTCCAGCCCGGCGGCGCGGGCCGAGGCGATGGCCTTGAGCGCCTCCTCGTTCTTGCCCTGCTTTTGCAGCGAGTAGATCAGCAGCATGCGCAGGCGCAGCAGGTCGGGGCGCAGCTGTACGGCCGATGCGGCGGCGGTCGCGGCCCGTGCAAAGCGGCCGGCCTGGTAGTGGGCATAGGCCTGGTTGGCCAGTTGCCACGCGCGGCCCCTCAGCGGCGCCTCCGCCTTGACGGCCGCCACGGCCTGCGGCCAAGCCGGCGGCGTGTTCCAGCCGGCGCCCAGCAGCGCGGCCAGCGTGAGAGGGCGAACGAGGGGAGCGAGATGCTTCATATGCCGGCCCTTGGGGTGCTTGGAATGCCTTGTGCGGGAATGTCGGGATGCACCGTGGGGTCGGTGGGCTCCCCCTGCTGGAAGCTGATGGCCTCGCGCAGCGTGGCCTCGTCGAGCCAGCCCTGCTCCATGAGGATGGCGCCCAGCGGACGGCGTTCGCGCTGCTGTATCTCCAGCGCGGTGGCCAGCCGGGTTTCGTCGATGGCCTGCCATGACAGCAGCAGCTCGCCCAGGCGCTGGCGCTGGTGGCTCAACTGGTCGGTGGACGGGAAGTCGTGCATGGTCTTGTCCCAGGCCAGGCGCTTGCCCGTGACCAGGTGGACGATGAACAGCTTCCAGGCGCGCGCCGCTGCCATGGCATTGATGAAGTTGCCGATCACCATGCGCGGAATGGACAGCATGGCGTGCTCCCAGCCGTACAGGCGCGAGACGAACCATGCGCGCTGCACCACGCGCAGCAGCAGGGCGATGACGTTGACGCTCATCAGCGTCACCAGCCAGCCGTTGGGAGCGAACAGGGACGGGTAGTACACCGTCCACCAGCCCATGTGATCGGCCAGCAGGAAGAGCAGGAAGTTCAGCAGCAGCAGATAGGCCAGGATGGCCACGAAGGAGGTCACCAGCCCCTTGCGGTCACGGAACAGCAGGTACTTGGTGGACAGCGGCCCGGCCCAGCCGACCTGGCTCCAGCCCTGCAGGCCGATGCCCAGTGTCCAGCGCGCCTTTTGCCGGTAGGCGGTCTTGAAGGTGTTGGGAAAGAACTCGCGGATGCCCAGCGGCATGGTCAGCGTGGACACCTTTTCCTTGCCCAGGCCGAACAGCGGCTTGCGCCGTATCACGTAGTCCACGGGGAACTTGCCGAAGATCTGCTTCATGCCCCGGCGCGCCAGCCGAGCGCCGATGTCGTAGTCCTCGGTCAGGGTGTCGGTGTTGAAGGGCTGGTTGTGGGTCTCGGCCGCCAGCTCCTCCATCGCCTTGCGCGAAAAGCAGGTACCCACGCCGGCCGAGGGCACCATGTGCGACATGCTCTCGCGCACCACCAGGTCCTTGGTGTGCCATTCGGCGAATTCGTCCATGTAGGTGCCGGCCACCAGCTCGTACCACTCGCGCTCCAGGGAGGTCACGGGCAGCTGGATGAAGTCCATGCGCGGCAGCAGGTAGTTGTAGTACTTGAGCTCCAGCGGGTGCAGCACGTCCTCGCTGTCGTGCAGGATCACGCCGGCAAAGGGCTCGGGCTGCAGCGTGTTCTGCTGGAAGATGGCCTGCACGATCCAGTTGAGGCAGTCGGCCTTGCAGGTGGGGCCGTCATGGGGCACCTCCACGCGGACCAGCTGGCGGTAGCGCCGGCGCATGCGCTCGACCTCGTTCTTGGTGCGCTCGTCATTGCGGTAGGTGCCCACGAAGATCATGTAGTTCTTGTAGTCCAGCGTGCCCACCATGCTCTCCAGCATGGGCGCGATCACGTCGTACTCCAGCCAGGCCGGCACCATGATGGCCAGCGGCTTTTCCTCGACCTCCTGCAACTGCTGTGCCTTGAGCGGCTGGTAGCGGCGCTTGACGGTCAGCGCGCGCCAGGCCTCGCGCACCCAGTACCAGGCGTCGATGAACAGGTCGTCGATGCTGGACAGCAGGATGACGACGGCCACCACGGCGCTGACGATCTCCAGCGCGTGGTAGTAGTCGGCTACCAGGTAGGGCCAGTAGAGGGAAGAGATCATGGCGATCGCCTCATGCCGTCGTCATCGTTGCCCGGGCCGGGCTCAGTGCTTGGACTGCTTGCTGCGCGCCACCGCCCAGGCCAGCACCACCAGCAGCAGCACCACGAACAGCGCGATGGCGATGCCCGGCACGCTCCAGGACAGGAAGTTGCGCCATTCGTGGAAGGCGCTTTCGTGCGGGCCCGACGGAATGCCGGTTTCGGGATTGCTGCTGTCCACCCAGGCCAGCGGGCCGTCGCCACCGATCACGGCGATGTTGCCGCGATTGAGCAGGAAGGGCTCGCCCAGGCCGCCCGTCCACTCGCCGATGGCATGCCACAGCACGCCCTGCTGGCCGCCTGCCGTAACCACTTCGGCCGAGGACAGTTGCTTGAGTCCCTTGATGTCCAGCCAGTCCGCCGACTTGCCGCGGATGCGCAGCTGCTGCCGGTCCGTCACCGTCACCAGGGGCTTGGCGCCGTCCACCGGCACTTCCATGGCGACAAAGGGCATGGAGGGCTTGGCCGTTGCATCGGCCTGGGCCACGACCAGCTCGGCCTGCGAAGCCGACAGGCCGCTGGCGGCCGCCAGGTTGGCCATGCGCTCCAGCGCGGCCGGCGCCGCCGACAGATAGCTGGCGGGCACCAGGAACTGCGACTTGGCTCCCAGCAGCGGCAGCAGGCCGATGAAGCTGCCGTTGGCCTCGGCCTTGCCGGGCGTCACGTAGCTGATGGCCGGCAGCACGCTGGCGGGGTAGGGCTGGGGAATCTCGTTGCAGTCGGCCGAGTAGGGCTGGCGCTGCACGGACACCCGCAAGGTGTTGTTGATGCCCAGCGCATAGCCGGGCACACGGGCGCGCAGGCGTTCGGGCTGGCCGTTGGCCTCCAGCTGGCGGGCCGACAGCAGCATGCCGTTCCAGAACAGCGTGGCCACGGGGCGCGTGGCCGAGGCGCCGGGGGCGGCGGCCACGTACAGCGTGATCTCGCCCGGCATCTGGCCCTGCGAGGCCACGGCGCTCAGCGGGAAGTTCATCGTCCAGTCGCCGCGCGACAGCACGTCGAAGCTGTCGGGACTGCCGCCCAGGCTGGACAGGCGTATGCCCTTGGCCTCGTCCCACTGCGGGGGCTGGGCCGCGGCCACGGTCACGTTGTCGCTGACCAGCAGGCGCTGCAGGGCGGCCTCCTGCAGGCCGGCCACGCGCGCACCCGCGTCGGCGGCCACGGCCAGCACCATCTGGCGGCCCATGGGCAGGGCGCGCAACTGCTGCGAGGCCAGCGCCTCGTTGGCCAGCGGCGCGCGCCGGGCGCGCCATTGCTGCAGGGCCTGGCCCGCATCGGGGTCGGCCGCCAGCTGGGCCTGCAGGGCCGCGAAGGCGGCGGTCAGGCGCTGCTGCAGTGCCTTGTCGGCCACCACGATGTCTCCGCTGACCTGGGCGGCCCCCAGCATGAGCAGCGCGCCCAGTTCGGCGTCACTGGCCAGCTTGTGCTGGGGCTCGGCGCCGCGCAGTGCGGCAAAGGCGGGCACGCCGGCCAGGGCGGCGGGAACCTCCAGGCCGCGCAGGTCCAGCGTCTCCCCCACGGCGGGCAATGCGTTCACCGTCATGCGCCTGTTGTTGCGCTGCAGGCTGGCGCCGATGCGCCAGGCACTGTCGAACGAGGCCTGCTCCAGCTGCCTGCCCGCCACCAGCACGGTGGTGCGCACGGGCAGGGTGTTCCAGACATCTTCGATGCTGCGCACATCGCGCGGGTCCACGCGGTAGCTCAGCCGTGTCTGCGGCGAGATGGTCAGGGAGTTGGCCAGGGAATGGTTGTCATCGCATCGCACCTGGCCGTTGCGGCTGCGCCAGTTCACGCCCAGCCGCACGAAATCGCTGGCGCGGGCCTGCTGGGCGACGGGCAGCGTGCGCTGCAGCGTGCCGTCACCGTCGGGCACGGTCTGCGACACGGCGGGCGTGCCGTTGAGCGAGATCACCACGGTCGAGACGCCGGGCTCGCCCTTGAGGTAGCGGCTGTCGAAGGCAATGCTGGCATCGCCCAGCGGCAGGCCGCGCGGCACGGGCAGGTAGAAGTCCTGGGTGGCCGTGCCGGCCAGCACCACGGGATCGACGATGCCCAGCTCCTTGAGCGTGACGCTGCGCTGCAGCCCGTCGCTGGCGCCCAGCTGGCGTATGGCGTCACCCAGCGCCGAGGCCGAGGCCGTCTGCGCGAACAGGGCGCCCAGGCCCAGCAGCGAACCCAGCGCCCAGCGGGCCCCGGTGCGGGAAAGCGATTGGCGGATGGTCGGTTGCATGGGGGCCTCTTTTCTCACTTCGGTGCTCGATTCGTAATGCGCTTCGTGGACGTGGTGCGCGGTGTGGTGCGTGCGTGCTTCAGGCCGGCGCCATGCCCTTGGTCACGGCGGCCGCGATGCCGGGGACGGCCGCGCCGCCCGTGTGTCCGGCGGCAAACTCGTCGAAGGGCTGTCCCAGCAGGGCACGCACGATGCGCTGCGAGGCTTGGCCATCGCCATAGGGATTGATGCGGCGCGCAAACGAGGCGTGGTGCCCCTCGTCGGCCAGCAGCCGGTTGACCTCGGCCACGATGCGCGCGCGCTGCGTGCCCACCAGCAGCACGGTGCCGGCCGATACGGCCTCGGGCCGCTCGGTCACATCGCGCATCACCAGCACGGGCTTGCCCAGGTAGGGCGCCTCTTCCTGCACGCCGCCGGAGTCGGTCAGGATGATGTGGGCGCGCTGCATGAACCAGACGAAGTCCACATAGTCCAGCGGATCGATGAGGCGGATGTTGTCCATGCCGCCCAGCGTGCGCATGACCACTTCGCGCACGGCGGGGTTGAAGTGCACGGGGTAGACGATGAGCAGGTCCGGATGGCGCTGCGCCAGCTCGGCCAGCGCAGCGCAGATGTTCTGGAAGCCTTCGCCGAAATTCTCGCGCCGGTGTCCCGTGACCAGCAGCAGCGGGCGCTGCGCATCCACCCAGGGATGGCGCTGGGCAATGGCACGGGCCAGCTCGGGCTGGGCATCGAGCCGGTCGCACAGCGTGGCCAGCGCATCGATGACGGTGTTGCCCGTCACGGCGATGCGGCCCTGCAGGTTCTCGCCCAGCAGGTTGGCGCGCGACGTGGGCGTGGGCGCAAACATCCACTGGCTGACCACATCGACCACGCGGCGGTTCATCTCTTCGGGAAAGGGCTGGGCCAGATCGCCGGTGCGCAGGCCGGCTTCCACGTGGCCCACCGGAATGCGGCGGTGAAACGCCGCCAGCGCGCAGGCGGTGGCCGTGCTGGTGTCGCCGTGCACCAGCACGTAGTCGGGCTTTTCCTGCTCCAGCACGCCATCGGCACCTGCCACCACGCGGGAGAACAGGCCATTGAGCGTCTGGTTCGGTTGCATGACGGCGAGATCGTGCTGCGCCTGCAGGCCGAACAGATCCATCACCTGGTCCAGCATCTGCCGGTGCTGGCCGGTGACGCACACCACGCTCTCGATGCCCCGCGTCTGCGACAGGGCCGTGACCAGTGGCGCCATCTTGATGGCCTCGGGACGGGTCCCGAAAAACGAAAGAATCTTCATGCCAACCCCTTTTGCGTTTTCCTGTGCTCTTCGCTTGTGCGTTCTTGTGCTGCGCTGTACCCGGCAGGGGCAGGACCCGTCTCAGCCCGAAGACGGGCCGGGCAGGCTGCAAAGCGGTGTGGAATATACGGCGGGTTTTTGGAATTTTCGATCGATTGCTCCGGTTCGATTGAAAACTATCGTCAATTGAGAGAAATTGACGGAAGTTAAGAGGACTTGAGGGAGCTTGATGACCTTGCTTTCCATTGGGGAACCTCCGTCGAATCTCAAGCGCCGCAAGCCATGCGCGCCATGGGGCTGGATGCACGTTCGCGCCAGGGGTGCTGTTGCACAAAGCTGCGCGCCTGGGGGCTTTGTTGCAGCTAGTACATCACCGAAACAAGGATGTGCTTGTCAGACGCTTGCCTATTGCTGCCAGCTGCTGCCTATTGCAAGCCCTGGGGCGCGTCTGCGCAAGGCTTGGAGGGGGTGTCCGTGCTGTCGCTTTCCCTGATGTGCGGCCGGTGCGCGGGGCCGAGGCAGGGGCGGGCGCGGCGGGCGCAAACCTGGGCATGAACCTTGCCACAAGCCGGCCCGGAAACGAAAACGGGCCCCGTGTAGGGGCCCGTTTTGCTGGGTGTATGGCGGAGAGGGCGGGATTCGAACCCGCGGTGGGGATTAGCCCACACACGCTTTCCAGGCGTGCGACTTAAACCGCTCATCCACCTCTCCGAAGCCAGCGATTGTAGCAGTGATTTCGGGTGGTCACGGTAAGAAGCTGGAACCGGCAGCGATGCGCGTGCGCCCCGGTGCACCTTGCAGGTACAACCGGCAAGGCAGCCCCGGTCGTTCAGCCGCAAGCCATTTGAGATGGTGAATGGTTGCAGTATCGTGAAATCCGGCGAACTTTTGATGCGGGTTCATCAAGGGAATCTTCGGTGCGCACTATTTGCAGTTGGCAACCCATGGCGTATCCGCATTGATTCAGGTTTTCCTCAGCCCTTGCACTCGATGGAGGCAGATGTCGGAAGCTGTCATGTATACAAGAAGGTATTTTCTTTGCTTTGTGAAATTGGGGTGAATTTCATGTAAGTCATTGATGTTGTTGATTTTTGTTCAAATGAAATTTTTCTGGTTTGAAAGGTTCCAGAATGCATCCTGGATGAATTGCAAATGTTGAATGCAATTCTCAAACGCCGGATGCATTTTGCAACAGACGCCGCATGCCAGCTTGTAGACAATGCCTGCGGCGCCGGGCCTTGAAATGCCTGTTTCAAGCCCATTGCGGCAGATTCCTCCTGTATTGCGGCGTATCGACAGCCCAGGCCAATCATAGAAACCCGCTATCACCATGGCTCACCATTCAATGCGCTCCGATTTTTACTGTGGCGGGGCGCTGCCATGGCGGGCACTGGCCTTGGCCCTTGTGGCGGTGCTGGGTGCCGGGGCGGCGCTCGCTGCCGGGACGCAGCGGCAGGTGCTGGAAAGCCTGCCGTCCGGCACGGCCAAGGGGGCGCCTGCCTATGAGTTGTCGCTGCCCGCCTGCACGGCGGCGCCTTGTCCCTTTGAGCTGAGGCTGGTGCGTGCCGGCGTGCAGCAGGGCCAGCCAGCGGCGCTGTCCTGGCCGGCGTCCAGGGGGCCGGCGCAATTGGCGCAGCCCGATCCGCTGTACGGCGTGGGTGATCCGCTGTCCGCGACAACAGGGCTCCAGCACCTCGAGCGCGTGTGGACGACTGGAGAGGAAGAAGACACCGTCACCGCTGCCGTGCGCAGCTTGCGCCTGCCCGGCGTGCAGGGCGGCTCGCGTGCGCTGCTGGTCACGCAGATGGGGGGCTTTGAGCATCCCAAGCGCCGCCATGCGCTGTATGTCGCCACCGCCCAGGGCCCGCACCTGGCCTGGCAGTACGACGAGCCCCAGGGCAACTACCAAAGCTGGGTGCTGGCACCCACGGGCCGGATTCCGGTGCTGCTGGTGCGCTATGCATCACCGCAGGACGATGCACCCGACCAGATCGAGACCCGCAGCCTGCGCTGGAACAAGGACCGGCAGGCGTTTGCCGAGCAGGCCTCGGCACCACCGGCCGCCGTGCAGGCCGTGGTGGCGGCGCGCTATGCCAGCGTGGCGGCAGCGCGTGCCGCACGCGCGCAGCAGGCCGAATGCCTAGGCGCCTATTCCGTCGTGCGCACACGCCCCGCAGGCGCCGCACCCCATCACGCCCTGGTGCAGGTGGCGGCGGACATGGCGCAGGCACATGCCGAATCGCTGCGGCTGCGTGCCTGCTCGGCCAGCCTGCAGCCGCGCACCGTGCCATTGGTGCACCTGCTGCCGGATGCCGGCCTGAAGCCCGGCAAAAAAACCGGCAACAAACCCGGCAACAAACCCGGCAACAAACCCGGCGACAAACCCGAGCCCGCCCGCTGAGCCGTTGCTGCGGGCCATATCGACAACCACAACGAGGGGAGAAGCATGCCTGACATCAAGGACAGCGTAGGCGAGGGCGGCAGCAACCAGGTGCATGACGTGGCCCTGCTGCAGGCCATGCTGCGCGTGGTCAAGGACGCCAAGAACGCGCCGTATCTGGGCGTGGACTACGACGGCAGCTACGGCGCGCAGACGCGCGCCGCGCTGGAGCGTTTCCAGAACGACCACAAGCTGGCCGCCGCCAAGGCCGCGCCGGGCCAGCCGCAGGCTGGGGGGGCCAAGGAGGCGCTGGGCCTGGCGGCAGCCGGAGGGGCCACGGTGGCCAAGCTCAGCGGCATGCTGCCGGCCTCGCACCAGGGCATGCGCGCCGCGCAGAACTCCAAGACGGTGTACCTGGAGGCCAAGGCCCAGGACGTGGCCACCAGCAAGGCCGCCATTGCCAACGATGCGGAGTACGAGCCCACCTTCCGCGCCAAGCTGGCCAGTCTGGTGCAGCAGATGTATGACACGCACAAGATCGCGCTGTGGATCACGCCCACGGGGCGCCGGCGCACCTTTGCCCAGCAGGCCGCCGAGACCCAGACCAAGGCCGGCCCGGGCGAGAGCAACCACAACTTCGGCCGCGCGGCCGACATCGGCTTCAAGCGCTTCCAGTGGGTCAAGGGCGACGGCAGCATCGTCACCGACGCCGACTGGCTCAACCAGCTGGAGGCCGTCAAGTCCGCCGATGCATCGCGCTGGTGGAATGAGCGCGACAGCCTGGCGGCCAAGCAGGGCCTGCTGCCGTTGAAGTTCGAGCGCGTTCACCTGCAGGCATTCGCCCAGCAGGGGGTGAGCAACCAGCGCTCGCTGGCCAAGCTGCTCAACGCCGTGTCGCAGAACAACATGGGCTGGAAATCCGCCTACCAAGCCGACCTGCAGTCCCAGGGCAAGCATTGGGTGAATGTGGGGTCCGCCAAGTCCATCTGGGCCGGAACAGCCTCCGTGACCAAGGCCGATCTTGCCAAGGCCCGCACGGCGGCCACCGGCAAGCAGGTCAAGGAAGCGCAGATCACCCAGGACGAGGTGGACGCCATGCGCCGCATGCTCAAGGCCGATTTCGAGCAGGCCGACCTGAACTGGTCCAAGTGGGCGCCCGTGCCCTGAGCCTGACCGGACGCCTGCCGTGCAGGCAGGCGTCACTCCCATCGCACCTTCCGGAGAGAGCATCTTGAGAATCGACCCTTCGACGGGCGAGGCCGCCCTGCGCGCGCCACTGTCCCTTTCGCTGCCCCTGCCTGTGTCCCTGTCCGCGTCCCTTTCGGCGGCCCTTCCCGCCATGGACGCTGACGCAGCGCCGGGCGGGCGGCCTGCCATCCGCGCCCCGCAGGACGTTCTTTCGGGCGTGCGCGTTGCCTCGCAGCTGCTGCAGGACTTTCGCCCCATCACCGAAAGCATCGAGTGGGAGCTGGGCCACCTGCACTGGGCGCAGGCCGGCCTGCTGACCTTTGCCGAGAACGAAGTGCCCTACGTGGTCAACAACAGCGGCCGCCTCTCGGAAGATGCTGCGGCCCTGCTGTTCCACCACTGCGCGGACACCGCGCCGCAAGGCGCCATTGCCGTGCTGGAATTGGGCGCCGGCTGCGGCCTGTTTGCGCGCATGTTCCTGCAGGCCTTCCGGCACCTGTGCCAGCAGGAAGGGCGTGATTTCGACCAGCGGCTGGTCTACTACGTCACCGACGGCTCTTCCCGCACGGTCGCGCAATGGCAGGAGCGCGCCCTGTTTGCCGAGTTCGGCGGCCAGGTCGTGGCCGGCTGCTGCGACGCCATGCGGCCCGAGGCCGTGCAGCTGCCGGACGGCAGCACGGTGCCCCTGCCGCCGCTGCACGCCGTGTTCTGCAACTACGTGCTGGACGTGCTGCCTGCCACCGTCGTGCGGCGGCAGGGCGACGGGCCGGTGCAGGAATTGCGCATACGCACCCGCCTCACCGATGACGCCCAGCTCGTGCGCCAGTACACCGCGCTGTCGCCGGGCGAGATCCGTGCCCTGGTGGACCATGCGGATGCGGCCCAGCGTGCGCGCCTGCTGCCCCTGGTGGGCCTGTTCGAGCAGGAGGTGGGCTTCTTCGACTGCGACCAGGCAGCGCTGTCGCCCTGGGTGGATGCCGCCTTGTCCGTCAGCGAGGCGGCACCGCGCCTGCTGGTCAACCACGGCGCCTTTGGCGCGCTGCAGACGCTGCAGCAGCGGCTGGCGCCCAAGGGGCTGGTGCTCATCAACGACTACGGCGCCTGCACGCCCGAGGCGGCGGCCCAATCGGGCGCCTCCCAGCGCTTTGGCCGTACCAGCGCCATCGGCCTGAACTTTCCGCTGCTGGCGCAATTGTTCGGGCGCGAGGGCTGGCAGGTGCTGGCGCCTTCGGGCGATGCGCAAAGGGCCATCCATGCGCGGCTGCTGATCGGCGAGGGATGCGAGCGCACGGCGGCCGCCTTTCTCAACCGCTTCAGCGCCGACGCGCAGCAGTTCTTCGAGGCCCCGGCCCAGGAGGCCCGCGCGCACCTGGAGTCGGGCCGCCAGGACGCCGCCCTGGAAAGCTACCGCCAGGCCATCACCCGCAGCCCGCGTGACTGGCGGCTGCTGGGCGAGGTGGCGGAATTCGTGGGCCTGCAGCTGCGGGACTTTGCCGCCGGCATCGAGCTGGCGCGCAGCGCGCTGGACCTCAATCCCTGGCTCAGTACCTGGCTGTGGAATGTGCTGGGCGACTGCCTGTTCTGCCAGGAGCAGTTCGCGGCCGCGCATGAGGCCTACCTGCAGGCCGAAGGCATAGACCCGCGCGATGCGCGCACCCAGCTCAACCTGGCCTACACCTGGCAGCAGCGCGGCGACCCGGCGCGCGCGCTGGCCTGCATTGCCCAGGGCCTGGCGGGGGATGCGCATGGCGTGCACACGCAGCGCCTGATGGAAAAGCAGCAGCAGATCCTGGCGCAGATCGCTGCCCTGCGCGCCTCGGAGCAGCAGCGGCTGGCCCAGCGCGCGGCACGGCTGCAGGGCGGGGCATAAGCCTGCCGGCAGCCTGCAGAAGTTCAGCGGTTGCGGCCCGCCAGCCGCACGGCCAAGGCCGCCGCCGATGCCGCGCAGGCCAGGGCCACCACCCCGCCCCAGCCCCACTGCGCCAGGGCCAGTGCGCCCAGCGCCGAGCCCGAGGCCATGCCGATGAACACGCCCGTGAACAGCAGCGCATTGAGCCGGCTGCGTGCAGCGGGGTCCAGGCCATACACCAGGGTCTGGTGCGCCACCAGCGTCGCCTGGATGCCGAAGTCGAAACCGATGGCGCTGGCCACCAGCAGCGGCAGCTGTGCGCCGGCTGGCAGCCAGGGCGACAGTGCCAGCACGGCAAACGACGCCAGGGCCAGGCCCGCACCCAGGCAGGTCACGCGCTGCGGGCCGCTGCGGTCGGCCAGCCGGCCTGCCAGCGGCGCGGCCAGCGCACCGGCGGCGCCTGCCAGGCCCAGGGCACCGGCTGCGGCGCTGCCCATGTGGAACTGCTGGTGCAGCATCACGGCCAGCGTGGACCAGAAGGCACTGAAGGCCACCGACAGCAGGCCCTGGGCCAGGGCCGCACGGCGCAGCGCGGGCTGGCCGCGCCACAGCTGCACCATGGAGCCCAGCAGCGCGCCATAGCCCAGTTGCGTGGTCGGCCTGAAACTGGGCAGTCCGCGCCACAGGGCCACCCCCAGCAGTGCCATGGCAGCGGCGGCCAGCAGGTAGACGCTGCGCCAGCCGCCATGCTCGGCCAGCAGCCCGCTGACCACGCGCGACAGCAAAATGCCCAGCAGCAGCCCCGTCATCACCGTGCCCACCACCTTGCCACGCTGGTGCTCGGGCGCCAGCGTGGCGGCGGCCGGCACCACATCCTGCGCCAGGGTGGCGGCCAGGCCCACGGCCAGGCTGGCGGCCAGCAGCGGCGCCAGGCCCGGGGCCAGGCCGCTGGCCAGCAGGGCCAGCATCAGCGCGGCGGTCTTGGCCAGGATGATGCGCCGGCGGTCCATGCGGTCGCCCAGCGGGGCCAGCAGCAAAATGCCCAGCGCATAGCCCAGCTGGGTCAGCGTGGGCACAAAGCCCACGGCGCGCTCGCCCGCGCCCAGGTCGGGGCCGAGCACGCCCAGCATGGGCTGGCTGTAGTAGAGCGAGGCCACGCCCACGCCCGCCGTGGTCGCCATCAGCAGCACCAGCGACCGGGGCACGCCGGACGCCTTTTCGCTGGTGGCCGCTTGGTTATGCGTAGATTGAATGCAAGACATGTTGATCCGCCGATACGGCGTGTTTGAGAAACGATGGCCGTAGTGTGGTGCGATGCAGCAACCCACGGTAGTGGCTGCGTCCGCAGAATCGATATACGCTTGGCGTATGACCATAGCCGACCTCTCCCTGCCTTCGGGCGCAGACCGCATCGAACTGCTGCAGACCTTTGTGCGCATCGTCGAAAGCGGCAGCCTCTCGGCCGCCGCGCAGCAGATGTCCACCACCCAGCCCACGGTCAGCCGGCGCCTGCAGACGCTGGAGCGCGCGCTGGGCCTGCGCCTGCTGCGGCGCTCCACCCACGCCATGGCGCTGACCGACGACGGAGAGCGCTGCCTGGCCCATGCGCGCGAACTGCTCGATACATGGCGGGCGCTGGAGTCCGACCTGCGCGGCGCCCAGGACACGCCGCGCGGCCTGCTGCGCGTGGTCGCGCCCCACGCCTTCGGCCAGGATCAGCTCATGGCACCGCTGCTGCAGTTCCTGGGCCGCCATCCGGCCGTCAAGGTCGAGTGGCTGCTGCATGACCGCCAGCCGGACTTCATTGCCGAGGGCATCGACTGCGCCGTGCAGGTGGGCGCCGTGGTCGATCCATCGGTGGTCGCGCTGCGCGTGGCCGAGGTGCCGCGCATTGCCGTGGCCGCGCCTGCCTTGCTGGGGCAGGGCAGCGTGCCCCAGCACCCGCGCGAGCTGCAGGGGCTGCCCTGGATTGCGCTGCGCACTTTCTACCAGCGCGAGCTGGAACTGCACCGCGTGGGCGATGAGCGGGTGTGCAAATCCTGGCGCCTGCAGTTCGAGCCCCGGCTCAGCACCGACAGCCTTTATGCGCTGCGCAACGCCGCCCTGGGCGGGCTGGGTGCAGCCCTGGCCTCGGCCTGGATCGTGCGCGACGATCTGGAGGCGGGCCGCCTGGTGCACCTGGCCCCGGACTGGCAGGCCGCGCCGCTACCCGTGCACCTGGTGTATCCGCCGGCACGCCACCAGCCGGCGCGCCTGCGTGCCTTCATCGCGGCCATGCGGGAGGTCATGCCGGGACTCACGGGAATGCGCGCGCCGCTGCCCTGAGCCGTTCGCCCGCCGCTGTTGCGGCGGCGCGTCACCGCCCGGTTTGCCAACGGTAAGCATGGCAACTGCATAGGATAATAAGAATCATTTGCGATCTTCTTCGCGATTGGCTTTTCCTCCATGCCGTCCCCCTCCACGCTACAACCGCCCGCCGAGCCCCTGCTGGCCCAGCTGGTGCAGCACTATGACGAACTGGTCGGTTTCCTGCGCCACCGCTTCGGCGACGAATGCCAGCCCCGCGAAATCGTCAACGAGCTGTGCCTGCGGTTGATGGAGCGGCCCGTTCCCCAGGGCATTGCCAACCCGCTGGCCTTTCTGCGGCATCTGGCGCGCGACCTGGCCATAGACCGCCACCGGGCCCAGGCGCGCCGGCCCGAAACGCCCTTCGATGGCGCCGAGCTGGAAGAGCGCCTTGCCCCCGCCGCAGTCATGCCGCTGTCCCCGCCCGAGCTGGCCGTGGCCGCCGCCCAGCGCCAGCGCGCGCTGCTGGTGGCGATAGAGCAGCTGCCCCAGGCCAGCCGCGAGGCCTTCATCCTCACCAAGCTCTACGGCATGCCGCAGGAAGAGGCCGCACAGCGCATGGGCATCTCGCGCGGCATGGTGGCCCGCCATCTGGCGCGTGCACTGCGCGATGTGCAGCCCGTGCTCACGGCCGACCATGCCGCCTGAGATCACGCGCAGCACAGGCGGCACGCGCAGCGCGCGCCAGGGTGCTTCTGCGCAGTCTTCGGGGCGCAGCGCCCATCTGCCCGTCGATGACGCCCTGGCCCCCTTTGCCGACATGCTGCGCCGGCACCTGCCCACGCCCGAGGAAATCGAGCAGGCCGCCGCCCAGCGCCAGAAGCTGCGCCAGCGCAGGGCGCTGCGCGCAGGCACGGCTGCGGCCCTGGCGGCGCTGGCGCTGCTGCTCTGGGCCGACCCCGCGCTGCAGCGCCAGACCCTGGCGACGGCCGTGGGCCAGCGCCAGAGCTGGCAACTGGCCGATGGCAGCGAGGTGCGGCTGAACACTGGCTCGCGCGTGCAAGTGGCGCAGCACCTGCGCTCGCGCCGCCTGGTGCTGGACCAGGGGGAGGCGTCCTTCGAGGTATCCCATGCCTTCTGGCACGGCTGGGTGCCCTGGCTGCAGCGGCCCTTCACCGTGCAGGCCGGCGGCGTGGTGGTGCAGGACATCGGCACCGTGTTCGGCGTGCACCGCCATGAGGATGGCGCCGACATCACCGTGCTGCAGGGCAGGGTGCGCGTGCATTCCATGGAGGGTGGCGGCGCACCCGTGGAGCTGTCCACCGGCCAGCAACTGCGCACGCGCGCCGGCCGGCCGCTGCCGCAGCTCGTGCCTGCAGAGGCGGGCGACGGCGCCGCTGCCCTGGCCGCCCTGGCCTGGCGGGAGGGCCGCCTGGTGCTGGACGGCACGCCGCTGTCCGAGGCCGTGGCGCAGATGCAGCGCTACCGCAGCGCACCCATCTTGCTGGCCGACCGGCATGCGGCGCAGTTGCGCATCTCGGGGCAGTTCGACCTGGACCGCATCGACCAGCTGCTGGACCTGCTGCCCCGCCTTGCCCCCGTGCAGGTGCGGCATGAGGACGACGGCCGCGTGCTGATCTCCACGCGCCACAGGTAGGCGCAGGTAGGCGCAGGTAGGCGCAGGTAGGCCGCCCGGCAGTTGTCCCTGCAGCCGCTGCCCTGATCCAGAAATTTTCCGTGGCCATGTGTACAAACCTGCGCGCTGCAGCGGCTTACAGGCAGACCGGCATCGCGCCCGGGCCCGATAAGGCCCTGGAGGGGCCTGCCGCCACCGCCGTACCCCGTATTCCGTACCCAACGCCTCAGGAGAGATGTCGCCATGAACCCTTCCCCTACCGTCACCGGCCTGCCGCGCCTTCGCATCGCGGCCCTGGCCGCCGCACTGTGCATTGCCGGCCTGGCCCATGCCCAGCCCCTGGCCGTGGACCTGCCTGCGCAGCCGCTGGCCCAGTCGCTGAACGCGCTGGCGCGCCAAAGCGGCGCCCAGATCATCTTCCTCACCGATGTGGCCCAGGGCCTGCAGGCGCCCGCGCTGCGCGGCACGCTGGAAGTGCGCGAGGCCCTGCAGCGCCTGCTGGCCGGCAGCGGCCTGCAGGTGCGTGCGCAGGATGAGCGCACCTTCACCGTGGAGCGCAGCGGCGGCCCGGCTGCCAGCTCCGGCGCGGCAGGCGCCGTCATGGCAGAAGTGCGCGTGCTGGCCTCGCGCGCGGAGGACACGGCCTACTACGCCCCCTCGGCCGCCAGCGGCACCAAGACCGAGGCGCCGCTGCGCGACGTGCCCCAGACCATCAATGTGATCCCCCAGCAGGTCATGCGCGACCAGGCCGCCACCTCGCTGCAGGACACGCTGCGCAACGTGGCCGGCATCGGCCTGTCGCACGGCGACGGCCAGCGCGACCAGGTCAGCATCCGCGGCTTCACCAGCATCGGCGACCAGTTCGTGGATGGCTTCCGCGACGATGCGCTGTATTTCCGCGACCTCTCCAACATCGAGCGCGTGGAAGTCGTCAAGGGCCCGGCCGCCGTGCTCTATGGCCGCGGCTCCTCGGGCGGCCTGGTCAACCGCGTGACCAAGAAGCCGGGCGTCAATGTCTCCGACGTGGCCATCAGCGTGGGAAGCTGGGCCGACAAGCGTGCCGAATTCGATGTGGGCCGCGCGCCCGAGGGCAGCGACTGGTCCTGGCGCGTCACCGGCGCCGCCGAAGACGCCAACAGCTACCGCAGCCAGCAGTTCCTCAAGCGCGAGACCATCGCCCCCTCCGTCATGTGGAAGCCGGACGGCAATACCTCGCTGACGCTGCAGGCCGAGCTGCTGCGCGACAAGCGCGTCACCGACTTCGGCATTCCCGCCTACCGCGGCCGCCCCGTGGATGTGGCGCCCGGCACCTACTACGGCTCGGCCAATGCGCGCGATGCGGACACCTCCGAATCCACCGTGGGCTCCTTCACCGCCACCTTCAACCACCGCTTCTCGGACACGCTGCGCGTGCGCAACGCGCTGCGCTACTACCACTACGAGCTGGACCGCCAGAACACCTTGCCGGCCGGCACCACCAACGAGCCGGCCGGCACCGTGGCGCTGACCCGCTCGGGCGTGGACCGCAACGAGCACGGCATCTTCAACCAGACCGAGCTGATCCAGAATTTCAGCACCGGCAGCGTGCAGCATGAAGTGCTCTACGGCCTGGAGTTGGGCCAGCAGAACAAGGATGCACTGTCCTACAGCGGCGGCACCCTGGCCAACGTGAACCTCTGGAACCCCGTGCTGCCCGTGGCCCCGCTCAACGGCGGCGGCACCCTGAGCGGCAGCACGCTCAACCGCTACCTCACGCGGGCCCTGTACCTGCAGGACCAGGTCACGCTGTCGCCGCAGTGGAAGCTGCTGGTGGGCCTGCGCTATGACCGCTTCGGCCAGGAAACCGACAACCGCCTGGCCGGCCAGAGCGACTTCAGCCGCACGGACTCCACCTGGAGCCCGCGCGCCGGCCTGGTGTGGCAGCCCGATGCCGTGCAGTCCTATTACCTGTCGGTCAGCCGCTCCTACCAGCCTTCGGCCGAGATGTTTGCGCTGTCGGCCACCAATGCCGCCATCAAGCCGGAAAGCACCACCAACTATGAAGTGGGCGGCAAATGGGACCTGATGGACGGCAAGGCCATGGCGACGGCATCGCTGTTCCAGCTGGAACGCACCGACATCAAGACCACCAACCCGGCCCAGCCCACCCAGCTGATCCCCATCGGCACGCAGCGCACGCGCGGCCTGGAGCTGTCGCTGTCCGGCGAACTGCGCCCCGGCACCCAGGCCACCTTCAGCTACGCCTACCTGGATGCCGTGGTCACCGAATCCACCACCGTGGACGCTGGCCAGCCCGTGCAGGGCAAGCGCGCCACCATCACGCCCAGGAACTCCCTGTCTGTCTGGCTCACCCAGCGCCTGGGCGATGCCTGGACCGTGGGCGGCGGCCTCAACTACGTGGGCGACCGCTTTGCCAACCCCGGCAACACCGTCACGCTGCCCGCCTACACGGTGGTGGATGCCATGGCCCAGTACCGCATCGGCCGTGCCACCACGGTGCAGCTGAACCTGCGCAACCTGTTCGACCGCCGCTACATCGTCTCGGCCCACGGCACCAGCCCCAACCTGAACCTGCCCGGTGCGCCGCGCAATGTGATGGTGACGCTGCGGCACAGCTTCTGAGGCCGCGCCGGCAGCGCCGGCCTCTGCAAAAGACAAAGGCCCACGCAAGTGGGCCTTTGTCCATTTGGGCAGTGCCGTTTACTCGGTCGCCTTCTTCAGCGAGTCCTTGGCGTTGTCTGCCGACTGCTTGGAGCGCTTCTTGTGGTAGTCCGACTTGACGTTGTTCACTGCCTTGCCTACCGGCCCGCTGTCCTTGGCCTTGGCGTCGGCCTGCTTTTCCTTCACCTTGTGGTCTGCGGCGTCGGCGGCCTCGGAGGCGGCCTTGCCCACCTGGGCGTGGGCGGGCGACAGGCCTGCGGCGAACGCAAGGGAAATGGCGGTGGCAAGCAGCAGTTTTTTCATGGAACAGGTGTCCGGTGATGAGGTGGCTGCATGGTGCGCCAGTGCGCTGGTGCCGCCTTGTAGGAGCAGGGCTGTGCTGTGCGCGGGCACTGCGGCCCAAGCGCAGAAGGGCTTCCGACGGTAGCTTGCTTCGGTGTCCGACATGGGGCAGCCGGCCGAGCTTCTAGCCTTGGACCAACCCCCGCCAACACCCAAGAAGGACACACCATGATCACAGCCGAACCCACCATGACCAACCTCTTCGATCAGCTGGGACTGGACTCCAGCCCGGAGGGCATCCGTCAGTTCATTCTTTCGCACCGCCTCGAGAAAAACACGCTGCTGGTGGACGCGCCGTTCTGGACCGATGCGCAACGCGCCCTGTTCTCGCAGCAGTGGCATGCCGATGCGACCTGGGCGCTGGTGGTGGACCAGCTCAGCGAGGCCTTGCATTCCGAGCCCGACCTGGATGCCGTGCCTGCCCCGGCGGCTTCCGAGCACGAACCGGAAGCGCGTCCCTGATCCTGTGATGCAACCGCTTGCGATGAATCCGTGCTGCTTACAATTTTCGCGGCGCATTCAACCCATTTGCCTACGGAGTCGCTCACATGCTGACCTCGAATGGTCTGGCGTCGGCCTCTCCAGGCTCCGACGCTCTCTTGCCCCTTGACCCGGGCCACGCCGTTCTGGATGCGTTTCCCGACGCCGTCTTTGTCGTCGGGCTCGACGGCCGTCTGGCCCACTGCAACCGCCAGGCCCGCAGCCTGCTGGACCACTCCGGAGATGCGCTGGAGGGCAGCGTTTTCGAAGAGCGTTTCGTCGCCCAGGCTGCGCGTTCAGGCTGGGCAAGCCGCCAATGGGAGCCTCCTGCCCAGGCCGCACAGCCCCGGCAGTCCAGCTGCTGGCCGCTGCTGACCTGTTCAGGGCGCGAGCGGCCCGTGGCATCGAGCACATCGCGCATACGGCTGCCGGACGGCAGCCCGGCGTTGCTGCTGTGCGTGCGCGAGGCCGATGCGCACCCGCCTGCAGCGCCGCCGCCTCTGTCCAGCCCACTTTCCAGCGCCGAGCGCAGCTTTGCCTTGCTGGTGCAAAGCGTGACCGACTATGCGATCTACATGCTCGACCCCGAAGGCCGCATCGTGAGCTGGAACCTGGGCGCCAAGCGCATCAAGGGCTATGAGGAGGAGGAGGTCCTCAACACCCATTTCTCGCGCTTTTACACGCCCGAAGACCAGCAGGCCGGGCTGCCGCAGGCGGGGCTGCGCACGGCGGTCAGCACGGGCCGCATGGAGGCCGAAGGCCTGCGTGTGCGCAAGGATGGCTCGCGCTTTTGGGCCTCGGTGGTCATCGATGCCATCTACGATGACGGCCGGCTGATCGGCTTTGCCAAGGTCACCCGCGATGTGACCGAGCGCAAGGCCGCCGAATCCCAGCTGCGCCAGGCCTTGAAGATGGAGGCCATCGGCCGCTTCACGGGCGGCGTGGCCCATGACTTCAACAACCTGCTGATGGCCGTGCTCAGCAGCCTGGAGCTGCTGCGCAAGCGCATGCCGCCCGACGAGCGGCTGCGCGCGCTGGTGGAGACCGCCACGCGCGGCGCCCAGCGTGGCGCCTCGCTGACCCAGCGCATGATGGCCTTTGCGCGGCAGCAGGAATTGAAGACGGAGGCCGTGGACGTTGCGGTGCTGCTGTCGGGCCTGCAAGGCCTGCTGCAGCAGGCGGCCGGCCCGCATATCTTTCTCAAGATGGCCCTGGCCGCCAATCTGCCGCGCATCCTCACCGACCCCAGTCAGTTCGAGAGCAGCATGCTCAACCTCGTTGCCAACTCGCGCGACGCCATGCCGGGCGGCGGCGTCATCAAGATCGCGGCGGCCGTGGAAACGATGCTGCCGCGCCAGCTTGCAGGCCTTGCGGCAGGCTCTTATGTCTGCGTGCGCGTGGAGGACACCGGCGAGGGCATGGACGAGCAGACGCTGTCCCGCGTGGTCGAGCCCTTCTTCACCACCAAGGGCGTGGGCAAGGGCACCGGCCTGGGCCTGGCCATGGTGGACGGGCTGGTGGCCCAATCCGGCGGCAAGCTCGTGCTGCACAGCACACCGGGCAACGGCACCACGGTGGAGATGTGGATGCCCATCTCCAATGACGAGAGCACGGCCTGCCACCTGGGTGCCCAGCGCACGCAGGACGTGGGACCCATGGACGTGCTGCTGGTGGACGACGACCCGCTGGTGCTGGCCAACGCCTCGGCCCTGCTGGAGGACCTGGGCCACCGTGTCACGGCCCTCGGCGCCGGGCAGGAGGCCATCGACCTGCTGGCGCGCCAGGCACGCTTTGACGTGGTCATCTCCGACTACGCCATGCCCGGCATGAACGGCGTCGAGCTGGCCGAACACATTGCGCAGCGGTATCCAGGCTTGAATTTCATCCTGGCCAGCGGCTTTGCAGACATCCCGGCGCTGCCGCCTGGAATGACGCGGCTGGCCAAGCCGTATTCGCAGGAGGATCTGAGCCAGTTGCTGCATCAGTTGATGAGGGCGTGAGCACCCATGGAGATGGCCTGCGAAGCGTTTTCGCAAGCCATCACATCAAGATGGCAGGGTGGAAACAATGGCGCGATTGGCCTGCAGGTGGGCTTCAATCGACGCCAATTGCGCGTCGTAGTCACTGATGACTTGCTGTGCGGAGGTACTCCGCGGCATCCTTGTTTTTAGAAAAACAAGAACGGGTATGACGATCAAGGAAAGCATCCACGCCAACGTGAGCGCAGTGTTGATGGCAGTCATCTTGATCTGGTTTTCTCGGGCAATCCAAAGCCAAAGCTGCCCATGCATGCCAAGTCACCCGGCCGTATTCATTGCTTCGCCCATGGGCAGCGAGCCGGGCAGTGTAGCGCTGAATGCGGCGGGTTTGGCCAGGCTGCATGCGCAGCCGGACCTGCTCCAGTTGTTTGCAGCCGTGGGGGAGGGCTCAGACACCTGCCTTCTCGAACAGCCGGCGCAATACCTGCATGGGCAGGAACCTGACCTTTCGCCGTTTCAGTTCCCGCCGGAACAGGCGCTCGCGTTCAATGAAGTTGATCTTGGGTTTCATCTTTTTTTGGGGCTGCAATGGACGAAACGCGCCAATCTACTGGTGAACGCCGCAGCTCCTGTAACACCGTGTCAGCGACGCTTCGGGATTGCCGGTTGCCGGTTGCCGGTTATCGGTTGCCGCTCGGCCCTATGGCCCGCGCCATTGGGCATGCCGCACGCCAAGCTGCAGCTGCTGGATGCGGCGGTGGATGGTGGAGCGGCTGACGCCGAGCTGGCGCGCCGCCTCGGAGACGTTGCCCTGGCATTGGGCAAGCAGTTGCTCCAGCGCCTGTGCGGCGGGCTCGCTGGTGTTGCTGGCCAGGGCGACGGTGCAGGGTGGGGTGCCGTGCAGTGCGTCGGGCAGGTGGTCGGGCTCGATGCTGCCGTCGCCATCGTTCCCGCACAGGGCTGCGGCGTAGCGCAGCGCGTTGTGCAGTTCGCGCAGGTTGCCGGGCCAGGCGTGCGCGGCCAGCAGCGCGCGGGCCGCGTCGCCCAGGTGCAGATGGCTGCCCAGCGTGGCCAGCATCTGGTCGGCAATGGCCTGCAGGTCGCTGCGCTGGCGCAGCGCGGGCAGTTGCAACTCGGCGGCATTGAGGCGGTAAAGCAGGTCTTCGCGGAAGCTGCCGCGCCGCACCAGTTCGGCCAGCGGGCGGTGTGAGGCCGAGATGACGCGAACGGACACGGCCCGTGGCGCGCGGGCGCCCAGCGGGGTGATTTCGGATTCGGACAGGACACGCAGCAGCTTGGCTTGCAGGGCCAGTGGCATATCGCCGATCTCGTCGAGGAACAGCGTGCCTTCGTGCGCCGCGGCGATCAGGCCCTCGCGGCCCTTGCTGGCGCCGCCGGTCCAGGTGCCGGGCAGGTAGCCGAACAGCTCGCTTTCCAGCAGCGCCTCGGGAATGGCCGCGCAGTTGATGGCGACGAAGGCGCCGCTGCGGCCGCTGCTGGCATGCAGCGCGCGGGCCAGGTATTCCTTGCCTGCGCCGGTCTCCCCCTGCACCAGGATGGGCAGCGTTTGCGGCGCGAGCCGTGCGGCCTTGCGCAGCAGCGTCTGCAGCTTGGCATCGCCCGTGTCCAGCGCCTGCAGCGCTGCCGGCAGCGGGGGCTGCGCCGGCATGGCCTGCGCGCGCAGGCGGCGTGTCGGGCGCTGCGGCTCCATGGCATGGGCGAAGAGGATGCTGCCGTCGCGGGCGCGGATGATGCGCTCCTGCGCCGGGCGATGACGGCGCAGCTCGGGCAGGTGGCGCAGGTCCACGTCGAAGAAGCGCTCCAGCGGCTGGCCGATGAGCTTGTGGCGCTGGCGCCAGTCCAGCTGCGCTGCGGCCACCAGCAGGCGGGCGCCTGCGTGGGTCATGGCGCGGATGCGGCCCCGTGCGTCCACGCTGATGGAGGCGTCGGGATCGACGTCGAGGAAATCGGGCGATTGCGCCAGGCGCACCACCCAGTCCTGGCCGGACTGCGCCATCAGGTTGGCCTGCTCCACGCGACGCGCGGCGGCCACGACGAGGTTGAGCGCCAGGTTCTGGCTGGCCCGCTCGGCAGGCGAGCGCAGCAGCGACAGGTCCAGCACCGCTGCGAGTTCGCCGTGCATGTCGTAGATGGGTGCGGCCGTGCAGGACAGGCCGGTGTGGGTGAAGTCGAAATGGTCGCTCTGGTGCACGGTCAGCGCCTCGCCCGTTTCCAGGCAGGCGCCCACGGCCGAGGTGCCCGAGTGGTCCTCGCGCCACTGCGCGCCCAGGTACAGGCCCGCGCGGCGCAGGTCGCCAGCGTCGGCCTCGTGCCCGAGGAAGTCCACGGCCACGCCGTGCCGGTCCGCCAGCAGCAGCACGTAGTCCAGGCCCTTGAGCTGCTGGTACAGCCGCTCCAGCGCATGGCGGGCGATGTGGATCAGCGGCTCGGATTCCTCGCGGTGCGCGCGCAGCTGGCCGTCGGTCACGATGTGGGCTTCGCTGGTATGCGCCGGGTCGAGCCGGTGGGAGTCGATGCAGCGGCGCCAGCTGCGCAGCACGGCGCGGTCGCGCTCTTGGCCGCGGTTGGAGTAGCCCAGGCCGAAGGCTTCGATTTCCTGGATGTGCGAGGCGTAGGACTGCAGGGGCATGGCGTGGAGTCGATGCGGGCTTTGAACGTGCCGCAGACGATTCTGTGCCCTGCACGGTGCAGCGCCAATCAAGACTTACCCACTGCCCCTGCTGCGCTGCAGCACGCCTGGTGCGACAGGTGTCGCAGGGCTGCCCCACCTGTCGCGGGCGGCAACGCCGGGCAGCGGGGTGCAAGGCGCAGGGTTTGTACCGGAGGCGCGCAGGCAACCCCTTGATTTGCCTGGCGCATCCTGCCGCCGGGCCTGTCTGGCATGGTGATTGCGTAAGAGTGCATGCCCGAAGAAAAACCAGCGGGCATGACCGCATCAAGGAGACAACCATGACCGATACGACGCCCAACGCCCGCGCCAAGGCGCTGCTTGACCAACTCAACCATGCCCTGGGAGACCGCGACTTCGCGGCCGCCAGCCGCCTGTTCGCCGATGAATGCTACTGGCGCGACCTGGTGCTGCTGACCTGGAACATCAAGACCATGGAAGGGCGCAGCCAGATCGCCGACATGCTGGCTGCGCAGCTGGACGCCGCGGCGCCCGTGCGCTTTTCGCTGGACGAGCGCGAGGCGGTGGAGGAGGCCGATGGCGTGGTGTCCGCCTGGATCGTGATCGACACGCTCCATGCGCGCGGCGGCGGCCATGTCCGCATCAGGGACGGGCGCATCTGGACGCTGCTGACGGCCGCCCAGGAGCTCAAGGGCCATGAGGAACCCATGGGCACGCGCCGCCCGATGGGAGCCGAGCACGGCATCCGGCGTGGCCGCCAGACCTGGCTGGAGCGCCGCCAGCAGGAGGCCCAGGAGCTGGGCCGTGACAAGCAGCCTTTCGTGCTCGTCATCGGCGGCGGCCAGGGCGGCATTGCGCTGGGCGCACGGCTGCGCCAGCTGGGGGTATCGCACATCGTCATCGACCGCCAGGCGCGCCCCGGCGACCAGTGGCGCAACCGCTATAAATCGCTGTGCCTGCACGACCCGGTCTGGTACGACCACCTGCCGTACATGCCGTTCCCGGACAACTGGCCCGTGTTCGCGCCCAAGGACAAGATCGGCGACTGGCTGGAGATGTACACCAAGGTGATGGAGGTCAACTACTGGCCCTCCACCGATTGCCTGAACGCCCGCTTCGATGAGGACAGGCAGGAATGGGAAGTCACCGTGGAGCGCAACGGCGAGACGCAGGTGCTGCGCCCCAGGCATGTGGTGTTCGCCACCGGCATGTCGGGCAAGGCGAATGTGCCCAAGATCAAGGGCCAGGACGTCTTCAAGGGCGAGCAGCAGCACTCGTCCCAGCACCATGGCCCGGACGCCTACGCGGGCAAGAAGGTGGTGGTGATCGGTGCCAACAATTCGGCGCATGACATCTGCGCGGCCCTGTGGGAGCACGGCGCCGATGTGACCATGGTGCAGCGCTCGTCCACGCACATCGTGCGCTCCGATTCGCTGATGGACATCGGCCTGGGCGACCTGTATTCGGAGCGCGCCGTGGCCAGCGGCGTGACGACCAGGAAGGCGGACCTGATCTTCGCCTCGCTGCCCTACCGCATCATGGCCGACTTCCAGGTGCCGGTGTACGACCGCATCCGCGAGCGCGACGCTCAGTTCTACCGCCAGCTGGAGGCGACCGGCTTCATGCTGGACTTCGGTGATGACGACTCCGGCCTTTTCATGAAGTACCTGCGCCGCGCCTCGGGCTACTACATCGACGTGGGGGCCTGCGATCTGGTGATCGACGGCAGCATCAAGCTGCAGGCGGGCAAGCAGATCAGCCACCTGTCGGAAAACGCGGTGGTGCTGGCCGATGGCACCGAGCTGCCGGCGGACCTGGTGGTCTACGCGACCGGCTATGGCTCCATGAACGGCTGGGTCGCCGACCTGATCAGCCAGGAGGTGGCAGACAAGGTGGGCAAGGTCTGGGGCCTGGGCTCGGACACCACCAAGGATCCGGGACCGTGGGAGGGCGAGCAGCGCAACATGTGGAAGCCCACGCAGCAAGAGGCGCTGTGGTTCCACGGCGGCAACCTGCACCAGTCGCGCCACTACTCGCTGTACCTGGCGCTGCAGCTCAAGGCGCGGCAGGAAGGCCTGCCAGTGCGTGTCTATGACCTGCAGCAAGTTCATCACCTGCGGTAAGGCCGAATAATCGCCATGGGGCGGCTGTGCCGCCCGCCAACCCAGCCTTGCAAAACAGAAAGTTCAATCATGAAAGCAGCACGTTTCTACGACCGGGGCGACATCCGCATCGAAGACATCCCCGAACCCGTGGTGGAGCCCGGCACCGTGGGCATCGAGGTGGCCTGGTGCGGCATCTGCGGCACGGATTTGCATGAGTTCATGGAAGGGCCGATCTTCATTCCGCCCTGCGGCCATCCGCACCCCATCTCGGGCGAGTCCGCACCCATCACCATGGGGCACGAGTTCTCCGGCGTGGTGTACGCCGTGGGCGCGGGCGTCGACGATATCAAGGTCGGTCAGCACGTCGTGGTGGAGCCCTACATCGTGGCCGACGACGTGCCCACGGGGCCGGGCGACCACTACCACCTGTCCAAGGACATGAATTTCATCGGCCTGGGCGGGCGCGGCGGCGGGCTGTCCGAGCGGATTGCGGTCAAGCGCCGCTGGGTGCACCCGATCTCCAATGCCATTCCACTGGACCAGGCCGCGCTGATCGAGCCGCTGTCCGTGGGCCACCATGCCTATACCCGCAGCGGAGCGAAAGCGGGTGATGTGGCGCTGGTCGGCGGCGCAGGCCCCATCGGCCTGCTGCTGTCCGCCATCCTGAAGGCCAAGGGCCTGACGGTGGTCATCACCGAACTGAGCGCCAAGCGCAAGCAGAAGGCGCGTGAATCGGGCGTGGCCGATCACATCCTCGACCCCTCCGAAGTGGATGTGGTGGCCGAGGTGATGAAGCTCACCGGCGGCAAGGGCGTGGATGTGTCGTTCGAATGCTCCAGCGTGAACAAGGTGCTGGACACGCTGGTGGCCGTGACGAAGGCCACGGGCGTGGTGGTGATCGTGTCCATCTGGAGCCATCCGGCCACCATCAACGTGCACAGCGTGGTCATGAAGGAGCTGGACGTGCGCGGCACCATTGCCTACTGCAACGACCACCAGGAAACCATCAAGCTGGTCGAGGAGGGCAAGATCAACCTCGAGCCCTTCATCACCCAGCGCATCCAGCTCGATGACCTGGTGGCGCAGGGCTTTGACACGCTGATTCACAACAACGAATCGGCGGTGAAGATCATCGTGCAGCCACGGCTCAGGTAGCCCGGGCGGCAGGCCTGAATCGAACCCGCTGCGATCAGGAACGGGTTCGCCCGATTCCTGTCGTGCGGTCACACGCTGCACAAAGAAAAAAGCCCTTGATTGAATCAATCAAGGGCTTAGATCATTTTGGCGGAGAGGGCGGGATTCGAACCCGCGGTGGGGATTAGCCCACACACGCTTTCCAGGCGTGCGACTTAAACCGCTCATCCACCTCTCCGAAGACCGCGATTCTAGCATCGATTTTTGGGGGCGACGGCGAAGTTGCCTGCCTGCGTGATCGGCATGCCTTGGACGGCTGGCACTTGCGGCATGGCCCGCACCTGCGCCTGCAGCCACGTGCACAGGGTGTCGAGCCGGGCAGGCGCGGCGGTGCTGCGGCGCAGTGCCAGGTAGCGGTAGCCGGAGGCCGTGAAGCCGAAGGGTGCCAGCAGGCGGCCGGCCTGCACGTCGTCCATCACCAGGTGCCAGGGAGCAACGGCTGCACCCAGGCCGCGCAGCGCCGCTTCCAGCGTGAAGTAGTAGTGCTCGTAGACGGGGCCGGCCGCTGCGGGTGGGGCCATGCCCATGGAGGCGGCCCACAGGTCCCAGGCATCGCGCCGGCCGCGCGTGTGCAGCAAGGGGAGGCTGGCCAGGTCCTGGGGCCGCACGACAGGCCCGGCCATTGCGGGGGACATCACGGGGCCCAGGTATTCGTCGAAAAGCGGCAGGGCCATCTCGTCGTCTGCAATGGCCTGGCCGCTGTTGCCGCTGCTGTCGGTGGGGATGGCCGTGATGAGCAGGTCGCAGCCTTCGCGTGCAGCGTCGGTGCCGGTGTCCGTGGTGCGCAGGCGCACCTCGATGCCGGGGTGGTGCGCGTGGAAGTCGAACAGCCGGGGGATCAGCCATTTGACGGTGAAGGTGCTGAAGCAGGCCACGTCCAGCGGGCCTTCGTGGGCGTCGCCCAGGCTGCGCACCGCCTCATGGATCTGCTCGAAGGCCTGGGTGAGCGCGGGCTGCAGGGTGCGCGCCGCTGCGGTGAGCGTGGGGCGGGCCTTGGTGCCCGCGAACAGCGCCAGGCCCAGGTGCTGCTCCAGCTGCCGTACCTGGCGGCTGACGGCGCCGGGCGAGACGCACAGCTCGTCTGCCGCCGCCGTCATGCGGCCCAGGCGTGCGGCAGCTTCAAAGGCGCGCAGGGCGGCCAGCGGGGGCAGGCGGCGGGTCATGGGTGGGGTCATGAGTCGGGTCATGAGTCGGGTCACAGGCGGGTCACAGGCGGGTGGAGGCTATGTGAGTTCCAGGTACATAGAACCGGCCAAATCATCGCTTTTCAGGCAATGGGCCGGTGGATAGATTTGCCGCTTCGGCCGGCAATCCTGCGTGGATTCTGGCCGGACTCTCCCTCTCCATTCGATCCCAAAGCACATAGCACCATGCCCTTCGTCCACACCTATCTGCCCCAGTCCACCTCCACTTCCCAGCGCGATGCCGTCGTGCAAGGCATCCACCAGGCGCTGGTGCAAGGCATCGGCATGCCCGAGGACGAGCTGTTCAACATGGTGCACCCGTACGCTCCCGGGCAGTTCGCGTTCAGCCGCAGTTTCAACGGGGTGGCGCGTTCGGATGCGGTGGTGGTGGTCGAGATCACCATGCGGCGCGGACGCAGCGACGCGATGAAGAAGGCCTTGTATGCGGCCATTGCGCGCAACCTGCACGAGGGGGCCGGGGTTGCGCCGGCCGATGTGTTCATCTTCATGCATGAGAACGACTACTCGGACTGGTCCGTGGGCCATGGGCGCTTCGCCATGGCACTGGTGCAGCAGACCGGCGCGCAATGAAAAACGGGCCGCGATGGCCCGTTCCTCGTGGGGTTCCGGCGGATCTCAGCTGGTGCGCTGTCCGGTCTGGATCATCTTCATGGCCGAGGTGATCAGGCTCGATACCTCGGTCATGTTGCTGGGAACGATCAAGGTGGTGGTGGCGTCCGATGCCACCTGGCTGTAGGCCTCGACGGCCTTTTCGGCCACCTTGAGCTGCACGGCCTGTTCGCCGCCGGGCTGGCGGATGGCGTTGGCCACGCGTTCGATGGCCTGGGCCGTGGCGTCGGCCACGGCCTTGATGGATTCGGCCTCGCCCTGGGCCTTGTTGATGACGGCCTGCTTCTCGCCTTCGGAGCGTGCGATGAAGGCTTCGCGCTCGCCGGTGGCGATGTTGATCTGTTCCTGGCGGCGGCCTTCGGAGGCGGCGATCAGGGCGCGCTTTTCGCGTTCGGCCGTGATCTGGGCCTGCATGGAGCGCAGGATTTCGGCGGGCGGCGTCAGGTCCTTGATTTCATAGCGCAGCACCTTCACGCCCCAGTTGAGCGCGGCCTCGTCGATGGCGGAGACCACCTGGGCATTGATCATGTCGCGCTCCTCGAAGGTCTTGTCCAGTTCGAGCTTGCCGATCACGCTGCGCAGCGAGGTCTGGGCCAGCTGGGTGACGGCCATGATGTAGTTGGACGAGCCGTAGCTGGCGCGCATGGGATCGGTGACCTGGAAGTAGAGGATGCCGTCCACCTGCAGCTGGGTGTTGTCGCGCGTGATGCAGACCTGGCTGGGCACATCCAGCGGGATTTCCTTGAGGCTGTGCTTGTAGGCCACGCGGTCCACGAAGGGCACGAGGAAGTTCAGGCCCGGCGTGAGCGTGCCGGCGTACTTGCCAAGGCGTTCCTTGACCCAGGCGTGCTGCTGGGGCACGACCTTGACGGAGCGTGCGATGAAGATGGCCGCGATGACGGCGATGACGATGGCGATTTCCATGGTGTCTCCAAGCCCGGAGGGCATTCAGTGAAACAAGAGGGTGAGGCGAAGGGGCGCGAGGACTGCATCCCCAGGTGTGCGCAAGAGGTGCAGCGGTGGCTCAGAGCTTGTCCACGAGCAGCCGGTTGCCGACCACCTCGGCCACGCGGTGCATGCCGGCCGAGGGCAGGTTGCCCGGGCGGCCGATCACGGTCCATTGGGCGCCACGGTAGCGGACCTGGGCCGTGCCGTCGGAATTCCATTGCTCGACCATGACGGACTCGCCTATGTCGAGGTTGACATCGCGGTTGCTCGATGCCGGCTGGCGGCTGGGCTGGCGGCGGCGCACCAGGTAGCAGGCCAGCACGAAGGCGCTGCCCAGCGCGGCGGCGATGATGATCTGTGCAATGGGCGCCAGGCCCGCATGCGCGCACAGCGCGCCGACGATGGCGCCCAGCGCCAGCATCAGCAGATAGAAGCTGCCGGTCAGCAGCTCGGCGATGACCAAGGCGCCGGCGACTAGCCACCAGATGGTGGAATATTCCATGCGTGAGACTCCCTTTGTGACAGTTGCTTGTGTTTAGTGCAGCACATTCTGGGTGAAAATCCGCACGCTTCAAAGGCGCAATAAGGATATTCCTTACACTTCGCGCCTGTTTCGTTTTTTGGCCCGCTCAGGTTACGGAGGCTGCCCCCATGAAGTTTCGCTTTCCCATCGTCATCATCGACGAGGACTACCGCTCCGAGAACACCTCGGGCCTGGGCATCCGCGCCCTGGCCCAGGCCATCGAGGAGGAAGGTTTCGAGGTGCTGGGCGTGACCAGCTACGGCGACCTGTCGCAATTCGCGCAGCAGCAAAGCCGGGCCAGTGCCTTCATTCTGTCCATCGATGACGAGGAGTTCTCGCTGGGCGATGGCGGAACCGATCCCGTGATCCACAGCCTGCGCAGCTTCATCGGCGAAGTGCGCCGCAAGAACGCCGATGTGCCGATCTACATCTACGGCGAGACCAAGACCAGCCGCCACCTGCCCAACGACATCCTGCGCGAGCTGCACGGCTTCATCCACATGTTCGAGGACACGCCGGAGTTCGTGGCCAAGCACATCATCCGCGAAGCCAAGAGCTACCTGGAAGGCGTGCAGCCGCCGTTCTTCAAGGCGCTGCTGGACTATGCGGAAGACGGCTCCTACAGCTGGCACTGCCCCGGACACTCGGGCGGCGTGGCCTTCCTGAAAAGCCCCGTGGGCCAGATGTACCACCAGTTCTACGGCGAGAACATGCTGCGCGCCGACGTGTGCAACGCAGTGGAGGAGCTGGGCCAGCTGCTGGACCACAACGGCGCCATCGGCGAGAGCGAGCGCAATGCCGCCCGCATCTTCAATGCCGACCATTGCTACTTCGTGACCAACGGCACGTCCACGTCGAACAAGATCGTGTGGCACCACGCCGTGGCGCCCGGCGACGTGGTGGTGGTGGACCGCAACTGCCACAAGTCCATCCTGCACTCCATCATCATGACGGGTGCGATTCCGGTGTTCCTCAAGCCCACGCGCAACCACTTCGGCATCATCGGCCCGATCCCGCAAAGCGAGTTCTCGGTGGAGTCCATCCAGGCCAAGATCGCGGCCAATCCGCTGCTCAAGGGCGTGGATGCCAAGACGGTCAAGCCGCGCGTGCTGACGCTGACGCAGTCCACCTACGACGGCGTGCTCTACAACACCGAGACCATCAAGAGCATGCTGGACGGCTATGTGGCCAACCTGCACTTCGACGAGGCCTGGCTGCCGCACGCGGCCTTCCACCCGTTCTATGGCAGCTACCACGCCATGGGCAAGAAGCGCGCGCGCCCCAAGCACTCGGTGGTGTATGCCACGCAGTCCATCCACAAGCTGCTGGCCGGCATCAGCCAGGCCTCGCATGTGCTGGTGCAGGACAGCCAGACCGAAAAGCTGGACCACCACCTGTTCAACGAGGCGTACCTGATGCACACCTCGACCAGCCCGCAGTACAGCATCATCGCCAGCTGCGACGTGGCCGCCGCGATGATGGAGCCGCCCGGCGGCACGGCCCTGGTGGAAGAGTCCATTCTGGAAGCGCTGGACTTCCGCCGCGCCATGCGCAAGGTGGAAGACGAGTTCGGCGACGACGACTGGTGGTTCGAGGTCTGGGGTCCCGAGAAGCTGGCCGATGAAGGCGTGGGCTCGGCCCAGGACTGGATCATCCGCGGCCATGACGCGGCGCCCAAGCGCTCCAAGGCCAAGAACGGCAAGGAGTTCGACAACTGGCACGGCTTCGGCGAGCTGGCCGACGGCTTCAACATGCTGGACCCGATCAAGTCCACCATCGTGACGCCGGGCCTGGACCTGGACGGCGATTTCTCGGACACGGGCATCCCCGCCTCCATCGTGACCAAGTACCTGGCCGAGCATGGCGTGGTGGTGGAGAAGACGGGCCTGTACTCGTTCTTCATCATGTTCACCATCGGCATCACCAAGGGCCGCTGGAACACCATGCTGACGGCGCTGCAGCAGTTCAAGGACGACTACGACCGCAACCAGCCGCTGGCGCGCATCCTGCCCGAGTTCTGCCAGCAGCACCGCCGCTACGAGCGCATGGGCCTGCGCGACCTGTGCCAGCACGTGCACCAGCTGTACGCCAAGTACGACATCGCCCGCCTGACGACCGAGATGTACCTGTCGGACCTGCAGCCCGCCATGAAGCCCACCGATGCCTACGCCCACATCGCGCAGCGCAAGACCGAGCGCGTGGAGATCGACCACCTGGAAGGCCGCATCACCGTGGGCCTGGTCACGCCGTACCCGCCCGGCATTCCGCTGCTGATTCCCGGCGAAGTGTTCAACCGCAAGATCGTGGACTACCTGCTGTTTGCGCGCGAGTTCGCCAAGGAGTGCCCGGGCTTCGAGACCGACATCCACGGCCTGGTGGAACTGCAAAGCGAAGATGGCGAAGTGCGCTACTACGCCGACTGCGTGGCCGGGACCGCGCCGGCCCGCAAGACGCCGGCAGGTGGCAAGCCTGCTGCGAAGAAGGCCGTGAAGACTGCAGCCAAGCCTGCGGCCAAGGCAGCCGCCAAGACAGTTGCCAAGGCAGCCGCGAAACCGGCAGCCAAGCCGGCCGCCAAGGTTGCCAAGGCCGCCGCGGTCACCGGGGTCAAGGCGCCTGCCAAGCGCCCCGCAGCGCGCAAGGCGCAGCCCGCCGCGCCTGAAGTCGGCACCGCAGCCAAGCCTGCGCGCGGCCGCAAGATGGTGCAGGTGGGGGACGATGGTCCCTTCGGCCGCACGATCTGATCGCCGGTCCGGCTGACGGCCCATCAAAAAGGCGCGGGTCCCGAAAGGGGCTCCGCGCCTTTTTCATTGCGCCGCTGCGGCGTTGTTATTCCGTGGTCACTCCAGGCGTATCTTTGCGTCGCGGATCAGCGCGGCCCAGTCCGTCTGTTCCTTGAGCAGGTATTGGGCCGCGTCCTGGATGCTGCCGCCCAGGGCCGTGCTGCCCTCGGCCTGCAGTTGCTGCTGCACGGCGGGCTGCTGCAGGGCCGCGTTCACGGCGGTGTTCATCTTCTGCACGATGGCAGCCGGCGTGCCCTTGGGCGCGACGATGAGCTTCCAGTCCACGGCCTCGAAGCCTGCATAGCCCGATTCGGCCACGGTGGGCACCTCGGGCAGGATGGGCAGGCGCTTGGCCGAGGTCACGGCCAGGGCGCGCAGCTTGCCGCCCTTGAGCAGCGGATAGACGGCCTGGGGCGTGCCGAACATGTAGTGCGTCTGCTTGCCCAGCAGGTCGGTCACGGCCGGCGCTGCGCCCTTGTAGGGCACGTTGAGCACCTGGATGCCGGCCTTGAAGGCCAGCATCTCGCCGGCCAGGTGGCCTACCGTGCCCGTCGATGCCAGGCCCTGGCGGATGCCGCCCGGGTCGGCCTTGGCGGCCTTGACCAGGTCCTGCACCGTCTTCCATGGCGAGTCCTGCGGCACGACCAGCACCGTGGGCTGGGCAGCGACCAGGGCCACGGGGATCAGGTCGGTGCGCGGGTTGAAGGGCATGCTGGGCAGCAGGGCGGGGTTGATGGCGAGGTTGGCGGTCTGGCCCATGCCGAAGGTATAGCCATCCGGCGCGGACTTGGCCACTGCATCCAGGCCGATGTTGCCGCCCGCGCCGGGCTTGTTGTCCACGACCACGGTCCATTTGTTCAGCGTGCCCACGCGCTCGCTGATCTGGCGCGCGACCGCGTCCGTGCCGCCGCCCGGCGTGTAGGGCACGACCATGCGCACGGCGCGTGAGGGCCAGTGGTCGGGCTGGGCCTGGGCCGCCAGCGGGAGCAGGGCGGCAGCCAATGCGGGCAGGGCGCACAGCAGCAACTGGCGGCGCGGGGCGGAACAAGGGCGGGTCTGGGTCAGTGTCTGTATCTGTTTTTGGGCGGCCGGGTTGCGGTGGATGGCGGGCATGGTGTTGTCTCCGGGAATTTTTGGGAAAAGGCCTCCCCGCCGGGCGCGCGGCAAGCGTCGTCCGGTGTGGGGTGGATGGGGTGCAAGGTTGCAGGGGCGCCGCGCGCCGGGTGGACGGCGGCGTCTTCAGTGGCTCAGCCTGGCTTCAGTGGGAAGCCTTGGCGTGGCTGTCGGTGGCGTCGCCCCGGGCCAGGGCCAGGGCCTGCTCGCTGCTGTAGCCCAGGGCGGTGAGGATCTCCAGGCTGTGCTCGCCCAGGCGCGGCGGCGACAGGCGCACATCCAGGCGCTTGCCGTCCAGCGTGAAGGGCAGCAGCACGGTCTTGGTCTCGCGGCCATCGGGCAGGGTGATGGGGGCCAGCGCGCCCGTGGCGTTCAGGTGCGGGTCTTCCAGCAGGTCCTGCGGGCGTGCGATGGGCGCGAAGGGCAGGCCGTTCTTCTCGAAGATCTCCGCAATGTGGGCGGCGCTGTGCGGGGCCATCTTCTCGCGCAGCAGCGGCATCAGCCAGCTGCGCGCCAGCACGCGGTCGTTGTTGCTGCCAAGGCGCGGATCGTCGCGCAGCTCGCCCAGGCCGAAGGCGTCGCAGAACAGGCGCCAGGCGCCATCGCTGACCACGGCCAGGAAGATCTGCTCGCCGTCCCGGACTTCGAACACGTCGTAGATGGCCCAGGCCGAGATGCGTGCCGGCATGGGCGCGGCCGGCTTGCCGGTGACGGCGAACTGCATCATGTGCTGGGCGACCAGGAAGATGTTGTTCTCGAACAGCGCGCTTTGCACTTCCTGGCCGCGCCCGGTCTTCTCGCGCTGGGCCAGGGCGGCCATCGCGCCCATGGCGCCGAACATGCCGCCCATGATGTCGTTGACGCTGGCGCCTGCGCGCAGCGGGTCGCCGGGGCGGCCCGTCATGTAGGCCAGGCCTCCCATCATCTGCACCACTTCGTCCAGCGCCGTGCGGTGCTCGTAGGGGCCGGGCAGAAAGCCCTTGTGGCTCACGTAGATGAGGCGCTCGAAGCGGTCCTTGAGGCTGTCGTAGTCCAGGCCCAGCTTGCGCATGGTGCCGGGCTTGAAGTTCTCGCAGACCACGTCGGCCGTGGCGATCAGGCGCAGCGCGGCCTGCTTGCCTTCCTCGGTCTGCAGGTCCAGCGTCAGGCTTTTCTTGTTGCGGTTGAACAGCGGGAAAAAGCCCGAGCCCGAGCCCAGCAGCTTGCGCGTGGCATCGCCGTCGCGGCCGTGGCCCACCGGCTCGATCTTGATGACTTCGGCGCCCAGGTCGGCCAGCATCATGCCGCAGGACGGGCCCATGACCATGTGGGTGAACTCGACCACGCGTATGCCTGCGTAGGGCAGGGGCGCGGTCTGGCCTGCGGCCGTGTCGGGGGAGTTGGGTTGGCTCATGGAAAAACGGTGAATGAATGTGGGGGTTGTCGCTGCGGCTCAGGCCGGTGCGTAGATGCGGGGCACAAAGCCCTTGGGCAGTCCGGCCAGCGGCGTCATGCCGTGCAGTTCCTCGCCGGGCAGGCCTGCGGCCAGCGGCTGGCGGGCGGCGATCAGGCGATCGATGTCCACGCCGGTGCGGATGCCCATGGCCTCGAACATGAAGACCAGGTCTTCGGTGACCACGTTGCCCGAGGCGCCGGGCGCATACGGGCAGCCGCCCAGGCCGGCCAGCGAGGCATCGAAGGTGCGCACGCCTGCCTCGTAGGCGGCCAGGCAGTTGGCCAGGCCCAGGCCGCGCGTATTGTGCATGTGGGCCGCGCCTGCATGTTCGCCCAGCTCGGCGCGCAGCCGTGTGAACAGGCGCCGCACCTGGGCCGGGTTGGCCATGCCCGTGGTGTCGGACAGGCCCGATTCATCGGCGCCCGCCGCCACGCAGGCCAGGGCCAGTGCAATCACTTCGTCCTCGGGCACCAGCCCCTGCAGCGTGCAGCCGAAGGCCGTGGAGATGCCCGCCTCGATCAGGGCCTGCGGCGCGATCTCGTCGCGCAGCGCGGCAATCGCCCGCACCTCGTCCACCATCTGCATGGGCGTCTTGCGCACATTGGCCATGGAGTGCGCGGGGCTGGCCGAGACGGGCAGCGTGACCTTGTGGGCGCCGGCGCGCAGCGCGGCCTCGGCGCCGCGCAGATTGGGGGCCAGGGCCATTACGGTGACGCCCGGCAGGGTGATGGCCTGGGCGACCACCTCGGCCGCGTCGGCCATCTGCGGCAGCAGCTTGGGCGAGACGAAGGAGCCGACCTCGATCTCCTGCAGGCCTGCATGGGCCAGCGCGGCGATCCAGGCCAGCTTGTGCGCCGTGGACATGGTGGAGGCCACGGACTGCAGGCCATCGCGCGGGCCGACTTCGCTGATGAGTACGTCAAAACGGTGGGAGGACATGGGCAGTTGCATCCGGTGGTGGGTGTCGATGGTGGCGGATTCACCTGTTGACATCGGGGTTCTGTGTGGTTCTAATAGATAGAACTATATTCTCTCTATTGAAATATTCCCTGCTGCACGCGCCATCGTCAAGCCTGCGTGCCTGGGGTTTTCCCTTGGGTGCCTTTTTATGCCTCGCAAATCAGTGACGGAATCGGTGGCCGACGAGAACGCCGCGCCGGGCGGCGTGGCGGCCGTGGACAGGGCCTTGAGCCTGCTGGCAGCGTTTCGCGACGGCGACGACGGGCTGACGCTGGCCCAGTTGTCGGAGCGCACGCGCCTGTACAAGAGCACCGTGCTGCGGCTGCTGGCCTCGCTGGAGCATGGCGGCTGGGTGCTGCGCATGGATGACGGCCGCTACGCCGTGGGCCCGGCCGTGGCGCGGCTGAACACCGTCTATGCCCGGCATTTCTCGCTGGACAGCGTGGTCATGCCCGTGCTGCGCACCCTGGTGCAGGCCACGGGCGAAAGTGCGGCCTACCACGTGCGCCAGGGCCAGGACCGGCTGTGCCTGTACCGCGTGGATTCACCGCACCCCGTGCGCGACCATGCACGGACGGGCGATCTGCTGCCGCTGGGCCAGGGTGCAGGCGGGCGCGTGCTGTCGGCTTTCGATGCCGAGCTGTACGCCGCATCGCGCGGCGGCAGCCGCACGCAGCTGGCCCGTGTGCGCGCCGATGGCTACTGCGCCATGGTGGGAGACAGGCATCGCGAGATCGCCGGGATTTCGGCCCCCGTGTTCAAGCGCGATGGGGAATTGGCAGCGGCGCTGACACTGACCATGCCAGCCCACCGCTATGAAGAGCGCCACGCCCGCCATGTGCTGGCGGCGGCGCGGGAACTGGGGCTTTTGCTGCCCTGAGCCAGGCGTGCGCGGTGCGCTGGCTCAGCCCAGGGCCGTGTCCAGCACCATCATCAGCACAAAGCCCAGCATGAGGCCGCCCGTGGCAAAGGCTTCATGGCCCTTGCGGTGCGACTCGGGAATGATTTCGTGGCTGATCACGAACAGCATGGCGCCCGCTGCAAAGCCCAGTCCCCAGGGCAGCATGGCTGCCGAGCCGCTCACGATGGCTGCCCCCAGCACGGCGCCCACGGGCTCCACCAGGCCGGAAGCCATGCCCAGCAACACGGCAAAGCTGCGCTTGTAGCCTGCTGCCAGCAGGGCCACGGCCACCACCAGGCCTTCGGGCACATCCTGTATGGCAATGCCCGTGGCCAGCGCATTGGCGCGCAATCCGTCGTTGCCCGCATAGCCCACGCCGATGGCCAGGCCTTCGGGCAGGTTGTGCAGGGTGATGGCGAAGACGAACAGCCAGGTGCGCTGCAGCTTGCGCGCGCCTTGCGGGTCCAGGCCTTCGCGGCCCTTGATGAAGTGCTCATGGGGCAGGAGCCTGTCCATGAGCATGAGGGCGGCACCGCCCATCAGGATGGCCGAACCTATGACCCCGCCAGCCGCCCAGCTGCCGCCACCGAACAGTTCCTGGGTGCGCACGGCCTCCAGTCCCGGCAGGATCAGCGAGAAGGCGCAGGCGGCCAGCATGACCCCGGCGCCAAAGCCGAACAGGGTGTCCTGCGTGCGCTCGGACAGGCGCTGGGACAGCATCACGGGCACGGTGCCCAGTGCGGTCGCCAGCGCGGCGGCCGAGCCTCCGGCCAGGGCCTGGAAGACCACCGGATGGTTCTGGGCGTAGGCCCAGAACTGGCTGGTGAGCGCCCAGGCGCCGGCCATCATGATGGCCAGGCCTATCCACAGGCGGATGTTGGACCGTACGCTGGTCTTGGAGCGGAAGCGTTGTGGCAGATCCATGCTGGTCGAGGTCAGAGGTTGGCGTTGCGGACCGTTCAGCCGCGTGCGGCGGCGTAGCGGCGGGCCACTTCGGCCCAGTTGACTACGTTGTAGAACGCCGCGATGTATTCAGGGCGGCGGTTCTGGTACTTGAGGTAGTAGGCGTGTTCCCACACGTCCAGGCCCAGGATGGGGGTGGCGCCGGAGCCGATGCCGGCCATCAGCGGGCTGTCCTGGTTGCCGCTGCTTTCCACGGCCAGCTTGCCGTCCTTGCCCACCACCAGCCAGGCCCAGCCGCTGCCAAAGCGCGTGAGCGCGGCCTGGGTGAAGGCGGCCTTGAAGGCATCGAAGCCGCCCAGTTCACGGTCAATGGCCTGTGCCAGTTCGCCCGAGGGAGCACCGCCGCCGCCCTGGTCCACCGGGGCCATCACGGTCCAGAACAGGCTGTGGTTGGCGTGCCCGCCGCCGTTGTTGCGCACGGCACCGCGAACGCCTTCGGGCAGCAGGGACAGGTCGGCGATCAACTGCTCCACGGGCTGGCTGCCGTGCGGCGTGTCCTCGAGCGCGGCATTCAGGTTGTTCACGTAGGCCTGATGGTGCTTGGTGTAGTGGATCTCCATGGTCTGCGCATCGATATGGGGCTCCAGCGCGTCGTAGGCGTAGTTCAGGGGAGGCAGGGTGTAGTTGCTCATGTGGTTTCTTTCAGGGACTACGGGGAAAAAATCGGTGCGTTGCGATGTCTGTGCGGCGGCAATCAATGCGCCAGCCGGGGTGGCAGGGCGGTGGCTGTGCAGTCGAAGACGCGGGCCGAGGCCTGAAGCGCCGCATCGATGCGGGGCTGGCTGCCGTGCTGGCGCTGCCACTGCAGCAGGGCTGAATGGGTTTCGCGCATATGGCGCCAGGCGGCGCTGCACACGGCGGCCGCATGGTGGCGCGCATCACCCAGGGCCAGCAGGCCCTGGTGCGCCTCGCACAGGTATTCGATGGCCAGTGCGGGCTGCTGGCGCAATGCCAGCAACTCGGCCAGGTTGTGGTGGGAGACCACCCAGGCGGCCATGCAGTGATCGGCGTGTTCCGCCAGCAGCGGGCCGGCGATGAGGCGCTGCGCCACATGCAGGGCCTTCATCTGCATGGCGAGCGCGCTTTCGATCTGGCCTGCATGGAAATGCCCATGGGCGCGGCGCGCCAGCTGTTCCCATTGATTCAAGGATGCTTCGGAGGGTGCCGGGACGGGAGAGGGCAGACTGAGGTCAGAGGTTGCTTGCATATCTGCTGGCTCCGAGGTTTTCAGAGGTTCTTTGATATTGATCTGAGAATTGTATTATTCATGAGAATCATTCTCATTCAAAGCAAAAATGACCGTATGCAATCCGATGTGTATTTCCTTTCGTGCATCGGCAGGATGCGGATGCCTGGCTTCCAGGCGAAAAAAAGCCCCGCAGGCGGCAATGCCTGCGGGGCGGGTCGCAGTCTGGCGGTGACTTAGACCTGGTCGGCCGACAGGCCTGCGGTCTGGCTGAAGCCGCCGTCCACGTAGGTGATCTCGGCCGTCACGCCCGAGGCGAGGTCCGACAGCAGGAAGGCGGCCACATTGCCCACGTCCTCGATGGTCACGTTGCGGCGCAGCGGCGATGCATCGGCCACGCGGCCCAGCAGCTTGCCGAAGTCCTTGATGCCCGAGGCGGCCAGGGTCTTGATGGGACCGGCCGAGATGCCGTTGGCGCGGATGGCGCGGCCGTCTGCCGTGCGGCCCACGGCCTCGGCCAGGTAGCGCACCGAGGCTTCCAGCGATGCCTTGGCCAGGCCCATGGTGTTGTAGTTGGGGATGGAGCGCAGGGCGCCCAGGTACGACAGGGTCAGCAGCGAGGACTTGTCGTTGAGGTAGGGCAGGGCCGCCTTGGCCATCGCGGGGAAGCTGTAGGCGCTGATGTCGTGCGCGATCTTGAAGCCTTCGCGCGACAGGCCGTCCAGGAAGTTGCCGGCGATGGCCTCGCGCGGCGCAAAGCCGATGCTGTGCACGAAGCCGTCGAACTTGCCCCAGGTCGCGCCCAGGTCGGCGAACAGCTTGTCGATCTGGGCATCGTCTGCCACGTCGCAGTCAAAGATCAGCTTGGAGTCGAATTCGGCGGCGAACTCGGTGATGCGGTCCTTGAAGCGCTCGCCCACATAGCTGAAGGCCAGCTCCGCGCCCTGTGCATGGCAGGCCTTGGCGATGCCGTAGGCGATGGAGCGGTTGGACAGAACGCCCGTGATCAGCAGTTTTTTACCGGCGAGAAAGCCCATTGTTGTTCTCCAGAGAAAGTGAGTGGAAGTGCGCACCAGCTGGCGGCGACGGCCGGGGCCCGCGTCAGCGTTTGCCAGCGGAAGGGCTGGCTGCGTGGTGCAGAATTGTCGCATGCGCCATTGGATGATTTCTTCGCTGCTGCTGGCCTCGGCGTGTGTGCCGGCCTGGGGCTCGCATGCCTATGCCCTGTGGGGCGAGCCCCGCTATGCCGAGGGCTTCAGCCATTTCGACTATGTCAACGCCAAGGCCCCCAAGGGCGGCGAGCTGCGCCTGGTGAGCAATCTGCGCATCTCCACCTTTGACAAATACAACCCGTTCACCATCAAGGGGTCGTCGCCCGCCTATCTGGCGGAGCTGATGTTCGACACCTTGCTGTGGCCCTCGCTGGACGAGACCGCCACCGGCTACGGATTGCTGGCCGAGGACGTGCAGGCCGCGGCCGACGGCCTGTCCGCCACATTCCGGTTGCGGCCCCAGGCCCGCTTTCACAACGGAAAGCCCGTGCTGGCCGCCGATGTCAAGTTCAGCTATGACACGCTGGTGGGCCCGCATGCACTGCCCGGCTACAGAACGCTGTTCTTCGATGTGGCGGGCGTCGATGTGCTGGACGAGCGCACCGTGCGCTTTCGCTTCAAGCAGCCGAACCGGGAATTGCCGCTGACCGTGGGGGCCATTCCAGTGTTCAGCCGTGACTGGGGCGTGGAAAACGGCAAGGCCAAGCCCTTCGACCAGGTGGTGACGGACACGCCCATCGGCAGCGGGCCCTACAAGATAGGTCCCGTGCGATTCGGCAAGGACATCACCTATGTGCGTGACCCGGACTACTGGGGCCGCGATCTGCCTGTGCGCGTTGGCACGGCCAATTTCGATCGCATCTCCGTCAAGATCTACCGCGACAACACGGCGAGGCTGGAGGCGCTGAAGGCCGGGGAGTTCGACCTCATGCGCTTTTACAGCGCCGGTGACTGGGCGCGGCGCCTGTACGGCAAGCGCTTCGACCGGGGCGAGCTGGTCAAGGGCGAGTTCAGCAACAAGCTGCCATCGGGATTCCAGAGCTACGTGCTCAACGTGCGCCGGCCTGTGCTGCAGGACGTCCGGGTGCGCCGCGCCCTGGGCCTGGCCATGGACTACGAGTGGATGAACCGGCAGATGTTCTACGGTTCCTACCAGCGCGTGCGCGGGCTGTTCGGCAACACGGCCTGCGAGACCCATGGCGAGCCCTCGCCAGAGGAGCTGGCGCTGATGGAGCCCTTGCGCAAGAGCATTCCGCCGGAGGCCTTCGGCCCCATGGCCGAGCCGCCGCGCACCGATGGCGACAGCTCGTTGCGCGGAAATCTGCGCCAGGCGCGGCAATTGCTGGCCGATGCCGGCTGGACCATTCAGGATGGCGTGCTGCGCAACGCGCGGGGCCAGGCCATGGAGCTGGAGTACCTGGACAGCAGCGAGTCGGGCATTCGCCAAGTCTCGCCCTGGATACGCAATCTGGAAAAGCTGGGCATCCGGCTGCGCTTTCGCTCGGCGGACTTTGCGCTGTACCAGCAGCGCGTGGAGAAGTTCGACTACGACATCATCTCCATCGCCTACCAGGGCACGAACAATCCGGGCCAGGAATTCGCCGACCTGTTCGGCAGCCAGGCGGCGGCAACCGAGGGTTCCGGTAATTTCCCCGGCGTGAAGAACCCGGCGGTCGACGCCATGATCCGCCGCATGACCGAGGCCAAGACAGAGGCGCAACTGTTGCCTGCCTGCCACGCACTCGAACGCATCATCACGCACGGCCACTACCTGATTCCGCAGTGGAGCGCGGGCACGCACCGCATGGTCTACGACTCCTGGCGCCTGGTGCGACCGGCCGTGGTTCCGGCCTATGCGAAGGGCGAGAGCTGGGCCATGGACACCTGGTGGGCCCGCATGCCGGTGCTGACCGCGCCGCCTCCATGAGCCGGCGTTGCGGCTGTGTCGTTGCGATCCGTTGCATGATGAGGGCGTGCCCTTGCCGGGGCCCCTCCCCGCAATGGACATAATGCAAGACTTCTTATGTGGGCCTACATATTCAAACGCTTGCTGCTGATGGTGCCGACCCTGCTGGGCGTACTGCTGCTGACCTTCGTGGTCGTGCAGTTCGTGCCCGGTGGTCCGGTCGAGCAGTATCTGGCCGAGGCCAAGGCCAGCGTGGGCCGTGGCGGCGAAGGCGGTGGCCTGGCCTACCGTGGCAACCAGGGGGTGGACCCGCAGCGCATAGAGCAGATCAAGGCCCTCTACGGCTTTGACAAGCCGGCCCATGAGCGCTTCTTCCAGATGCTCGGGCAGTTCGCGCGGTTCGACCTGGGGCGCAGTTTCTTTCAGAACAAGGATGTCTGGCAACTGATCAAGGAGAAGCTGCCGGTCTCGGCCAGCCTGGGACTGTGGACCTTTTTCATCAGCTACCTCGTTGCCGTGCCGCTGGGCATTGCCAAGGCCGTGCGGGCCGGCTCGCGGTTCGACTTCGCCACCACGCTGCTGATCCTGGTCGGCTATGCGATTCCGGGTTTCGTGCTGGGCGTGGCGCTGTTGGTGATCTTTGGCGGCCAGTTGCAGTGGTTTCCGCTGCGCGGGCTGACTTCCTCCAACTGGGACGAGCTGTCCTGGGGCGCGCGCATCGTGGACTATCTCTGGCATATCGCGCTGCCGGTGACGGCCATGGTGGCGGGCAGCTTCGCCATCACGGCCATGCTGACCAAGAATGCCTTCCTGGAAGAGATCCGCAAGCAGTACGTGCTGACTGCGCGTGCCAAGGGCCTGTCCGAGCGGCAGGTGCTCTACCGCCATGTGCTGCGCAACGCGCTGATCCCCATCGTCACCGGATTTCCGGCCGCCTTCATCGGGGCCTTCTTCACGGGCTCGCTGCTGATAGAGACACTGTTCTCGCTGGACGGCCTGGGCCTGCTCAGCTATGACAGCGTGATTCGGCGCGACTATCCCGTGGTGCTGGGCACGCTGTATCTGTTCACGCTGATCGGCCTGGTGACCAAGCTGGTCAGTGACCTTTGTTATGTGTGGGTGGATCCGCGTGTACGGTTTGATTGAGCGCCCCCTGAACGGCTGCGCCGCTTCCCCCTCCTGCTTTGCGGGGGGAGCGTTCGGGCCATTGGCGGCTGGCGCAGGCCCTTGCCTGGTATCCCTGACTTTGGGCGGTCGCGCCACTGTGATGCAGCAACATGGAAACTGAGATGCACTCCCTTGCCGCTCCAGGCGCAGGGCTGCCCGGGGCAGCGCCTGTACCGCTGGCTGTGGTGGCAGTGTCGCCGGCTCGGCGGGCATGGATGCGGTTCAGGCGCAATCGGCTGGGGTATTGGAGCCTGGTCGCTTTTTGCGTGATGGTGGTGCTGAGCCTGGGCGCCGAGCTGATCAGCAACGACCGGCCCCTGGTGGTGCGCTATGAGGGCCAGACCTACTGGCCGCTGTGGAACGATTATTCCGAGAAGACTTTCGGCGGCGACTTCGAGACGGCCACCGACTACCTGGACCCCTTTATCCGCGACCGCCTGAGCCAGGGCGACAACTGGGCGCTGTATACACTCAATCCCTATGGGCCACAGGCGCTGAACTACTTCGCGACCTCGCCCAATCCGGCGCCGCCCTCGCGCGACAACCTGCTGGGTACCGATGACCGGGGGCGCGATCTGCTGGCCCAGCTGATCTACGGGTTTCGCGTCAGCGTGCTGTTTGCGCTGGCGCTGACGGCGTCAGGCGTGGTGCTGGGCGTGGTGACGGGGGCCGTCCAGGGTTTTTTCGGCGGCAGGACCGATCTGGCATTCCAGCGCTTCATCGAGATCTGGGGCTCCATGCCCGAGCTGTATCTGCTGATCATCTTCAGCGCGGTGCTGGCGCCCAGCGTCTCGCTGCTGCTGGTGCTGCTGTCGCTGTTCGGCTGGATGGGCCTGTCGGACTACGTGCGTGCCGAGTTCCTGCGCAACCGCCAGCTGGACTATGTGAAGTCGGCGCGGGCGCTGGGCGTGGGCAATGGCGCGCTGATCTGGCGCCATCTGCTGCCCAACAGCATGACGCCCGTGGTGACCTTTTTGCCGTTTCGCATGAGTGCGGCCATCCTGGCCCTGACCTCGCTGGACTTCCTGGGGCTGGGTGTGCCGCCTGACACCCCCAGCCTGGGTGAGCTGCTGAACCAGGGCAAGAACAGCATCGATGCCTGGTGGATCTCGCTGTCCACCTTTGCCGTGCTGGTGGTGACGCTGCTGCTGCTGACCTTCATGGGTGATGCGCTGCGCGATGCGCTGGACCCGCGCAAGGCCGCTGCCAGCGATGCCGCCCCCGGTGTCGATGCAAAGGACGCCGCATGAACGCAGAGCAGCCGGCAATGGAGCTGCCTTCGCCCCCCGGCCGTGGCCGGACATTGCTGTCCGTGCGCAACCTGCGCGTGCGCTTCGGCAGCAAGGATGTGGTGCACGGCGTGAGCTTCGACCTGGCGGCAGGCGAGAAGCTGGCGCTGGTGGGCGAGTCCGGCTCGGGCAAGACCATCACCGCGCTGTCGCTGCTGCGGCTGGCTGGAGACGCTCAGCTGGGCGGCCAGGCCCTGTTCGACGGCCGCGACCTGCTGCGCCTGCCCGAGCGCGAGATGCGCGCCGTGCGCGGCGGCGACGTGGCCATGATTTTCCAGGAGCCCATGACGGCGCTCAACCCGCTGATGACCGTGGGCGAGCAGGTGGGCGAGGTGCTTCGCCTCAAGCAGGGGCTGACGCGAGCGCAATCCCTGGTCCAGGCCACCGAATTGCTGGCGACCACCGGCATTGCCGAGCCTGTGCGCCGCGCCCGGGCCTTTCCCCACCAGCTCAGTGGCGGGCAGCGCCAGCGCGCCATGATCGCCATGGCGCTGGCCAGCAGCCCGCGCCTGCTCCTGGCCGATGAGCCGACGACGGCACTCGATGTCACGCTGCGCGGCCAGATCCTGCAGTTGCTCGATGACCTGCAGCGCCAGACCGGCATGGCCGTGCTGATGATCACGCACGACCTGCACCTGGTGCGGCGCTTTGCCGACCGCGTGGCGGTGATGGAGCGCGGGCAACTGGTGGAGCAGGGCGGGGTGTCGGCGGTCATGGCGGCTCCGCGCCATGCCTATACGCGCAAGCTGCTGGCCAGCGTGCCGCGCCGCGATCTGATCGAGGTGGAGGCAGGCGCCGACGCCACGGCTTGCGAGCCGCTGGTGCAGGCACAGGGTCTCAAGGTCAGCTATCCGGTGCCGCTGGCAGGCATGCGCGGATGGTTCGGCCAGGGGCGCTTCGTCGCCGTGCAGTCCGCAGACCTGGCGCTGTTGCCCGGGCGCACCGTGGGTGTGGTCGGTGAATCGGGATCTGGCAAATCCACGCTGGCGCAGGCCGTGCTGGGGCTGCTGCCCCATGAAGGCCGGCTGCGCATTGCCGGCCATGCCTGGCAGCAGCCAGCCACGCGCAACTCGCCCGCCAACCGTGCGCTGCGGCGCAAGGTGCAGGTGGTGTTCCAGGACCCGTACTCATCGCTGTCGCCCCGGCTGACGCTGGAGCAGATCGTTGGCGAGGGCCTGCGCGTGCATGCGCCGTCGCTGGCGGCGCCGCAGCAACGCGACCGCATCGTGGAGATGCTGTCGGCCGTGGGCCTGACGCAGGAACAGTTTCCCGGCCTGCTTGACCGCTATCCCCACGAATTCTCGGGAGGCCAGCGCCAGCGCATCGCCATTGCACGCGCCCTGGTGCTGGAGCCCGAGGTGCTGGTGCTCGACGAGCCCACCAGCGCGCTGGATGTGACCATTCAGCAGCAGGTGCTGGGCCTGCTGCAGCGGCTGCAGCGCGAGCGGGGCCTGGCCTATCTGCTGATCACGCATGACGTGGACGTGATCCGCGCCATGGCCCATGACGTGGTGGTCATGAAGGATGGCGCCATCGTCGAATCCGGCCCCGTCGCCCAGGTGCTGGGCGCGCCGCGCCAGGCGTACACGCAGCGGCTGGTGGAGGCCGCCGGCTTCTCGGGCGACGGCATGCCCGAGGGGTTCTGAGGCAGTTGCCGGTCCGCGCTACCAGCTGCCCGTGGGATTGACTCCGTCCTGCAGGATCCACTGGACCTTGTCCACGGGCACGCCCAGCAGCCGGGCCTGTGCCAGCAGGCGTGCCGCCACGCCGTCGGCCAGTTCGGGCGTGCGCGAAAGAATCCAGAAATAGCGCAGGTCCGATCCCACCACCATGGCCCAGCGGTACTCGGCATCAAGAGCCACCACGTTGTAGCCGCCGTAGAACGGGCCGAAGAACGAGACCTTGAGCGCCGCAACGTCCGGGCCGTGCACCGTGCGGGCCTTGCCCTCGGAGGATTTCCAGCGCCGGTGGCGGGCGTCGTAGCCCCGGTTCAGCACGTGCACCGTGCCGTCGGGAAGCTGTGTGTACTCGGCCTGGGTGCGCTCCAGGCCTTTTTCGAAACTGTGGTCAATGCGGGCCACTTCATACCAGCGGCCCATGTAGCGCTGGATGTCCCAGCCGCGCACCGGCTCCACGGTAGGGGGGATGGGCGGGTTGCGCAGGCCCTTCCACAGCAACGCTGCTGCGGCGGCGCCTACGGCAAGCCCCGCCAGGCCGGCCGTGGGCAGCACCCAGGCGGGGCGGGAAGTGGATGGGGTAGTTGACTCTGTATTGGGGTGGCGGGGTGACATGGTGCGGAACTCCGTGTTCAGGCAGACGTGCATGCCAGGGTCTTGCGCGCTTGGCAGCGTGCTCCTACTTTAGGACAGAAAACCGGGCCGCAGTGTAGGTCGGCGCTGCCTGCGCCGGTGCTGTGCGGGCCGCGCAACGCTGGAACTTTCCCTATGCCAGAGCAGGCCATGTGTTTTTTTGTGCGCGGTCATGCAGGTCTATGGCCTAATTGCGCGTTCTCATTTTTTTGAAGAAGGAAATGCCATGGGCAACAAGATCGTTACCGAAGCCGACCGCAAGTTCACTCCCCAGCCTCCCCTGCCCAACGGCGTCACCCTGCCGACGCCCGGCCGTGGCCAGCGCGTGAGCCGCGCCCGTGGCGCCCACACCCATACCAAGAAGAACCCCGGCAAGCGTCACCGCTGAGCACGGCGGGCCGCATGCATGCCTGCTGCGGCCACGTTCTGAAAGCAAAAGCCCTCTTACGAGGGCTTTTGCTTTTAAGGCGGCGTTCTCAATGCTGCAGTGCCTGGAGCTTGCGGCGCAGTATCTGCACTTCCTCGATCAGGTCCGCCGTCAGCGCGGCCAGCTGAGGGTCGGCATCGAAGCTGTGCTCCAGATGGGCTATGCGGCGCGCGCGCACCAGGGTCTGGCTGCTGAAGCGCCACTGTGCCTGCGGCGCGGCCGCTTCGCCGGACGGCTCGTTTTCGCAGTACAGCACGCCGGTCTGCACACGCTCCACCACCCAGGCGGTGTTGCGCTGGCAGTGGCGGGCCAGATCCTGCAGGTCCAGAGCGTCTTCGTCCAGCAGTTCTGCGGGCTCGTAGAAGGGGTACAGCGGCGTGCTCATCGCGTGGCTCCTTGGCCCGCTGCGTGCTGGCGGGCATCGAACGAGGGAAAGGCCTGGGCCAGTGCCGCATAGGCCTGGCGCTGGGCGTCGGTCTGGGGCTCGGGCAGGGCGATGCCCAGCACCAGGTACAGGTCGCCCGGCGTGGCGGCGGGCAAGCCCTTGCCCTTGATGCGCAGCTTGCGGCCAGCGCGGCTGCCTGCGGGCACGCTGACCTCGAATTCACCGGCAATGGTGGCCACGCGGACCGGGCCGCCCAGTGCGGCTTCCCACGGGGCCAGGGACACGGGCTGGTAGACATCCTTGCCCTCTGCCCACCAGCGCGGGTCGTGGCGCAGGTGCACTTCCAGCAGCAGATCGCCTGCCGGGCCGTTGCCCAGGCCCGGGCCGCCCTGGCCGGCCAGGCGGATCATCTGGCCTTCGCGCACGCCCTTGGGAATGCTGACCTGCAATTCCTTGTCGCGCGCCACGGGGTGTCCGTCCTCATCCAGCACCGTGGTGCGCAGGTGCAGGCTGCGCTGCGCGCCCTGGTAGCTGTCCAGCAGGTCCAGCTCGATGCTGGCGTGCTGGTCCTGCCCGCGCAGGTCAGGCGGGGAGCGATGCTGGCCGCCTCCGCCCGCATGGCGGGCACGCGCGCCCTGGCCGAACATCTGTGAGAAGAACTCGCTGAAGTCCGCGTCGCCCTCCGGCATGGCGCCGTCGCTGCTGCGAAAGTGAAAGTCCTGCCCTTCCCAGCCGGGCGGTGGCTGGAAGCCGCCGGCGCTGGGCCCGCTGCGGCGCGGCGCATCGGCCAGGGCGTCATAGGCTGCGCGCTTTTCGGGGTCCGACAGCACGGCATTGGCTTCGTTGACTTCGGCCATGCGCTCGGAGGCGTCCGCCTCCTTGCTGACATCGGGGTGGTACTTGCGCGCCAGCTTGCGGTAGGCCTTCTTGATGTCATCGGCACTGGCCTGCCTGTCCACGGCCAGGATGCGGTAGTAGTCCTTGTAATCCATGAATTTCCGTCCTCCGGCCCTTGCGGGCGATGTTCTGGACAAACCCGAAGGCAGCATAGCCCGGTCATGGCAGGGTCTCAACCGATGGGCCTTTTCCTGCTTGACTGGCATCTTGTGACGGGTTCATTACATTCGCGCGTC
>NZ_JADDRN010000016.1:0-149707 GCF_017355445.1 Delftia sp. SD018 | reverse complement strand
TAAGCCGGTCTGGAGCTAGAACATTCGCTTACACAGTGGCGCCGGCGTTGGGATCGTTGGGGTCCGTGGAAGCCTTGGGCGCCTTGATCAGATCCTCGCGCTTGACGCCCAGCCACATGGCGATGGCGGCGGCCACGAAGACCGAGGAATAGATGCCGAACAGGATGCCGATGGTCAGCGCCAGCGCGAAGTAATGCAGGCTGGGACCGCCGAAGAAGAACATGGACAGCACCATGGCCTCGGTGGAGGCGTGGGTGATGATGGTGCGGCTCATCGTGCTGGTGATGGCGTGGTCGATCACCTCGGTGGTGCTGAGCTTGCGGAACTTGCGGAAGGCTTCGCGGATACGGTCGAAGATCACGACCGACTCGTTGACCGAGTAGCCCAGCACGGCCAGCACGCCGGCCAGCACGGACAGCGAGAACTCCCACTGGAAGAACGCGAAGAAGCCCAGGATGATGACCACGTCGTGCAGGTTGGCGATCACGGCGGCCACGCCGAACTTCCATTCGAAGCGCATGGCCAGGTAGATCACGATGCCCAGCACCACGAAGCCCAGCGCCATCAGGCCGTTGTGCATGAGCTCGTCACCCACCTGCGGGCCCACGAACTCGGTGCGGCGCAGCGTGACTTCGGCGTCTTCCTTCTTGAGCGCCGTGAGCACCTGCTCGCTTTGCTGCGCGGAGGACACGTCCTTTTGCACGGGCAGGCGGATCATCACGTCGCGCGACGTGCCGAAGTTCTGCACCGTGACGTCGCTGTAGCCCAGCTTGGAGACGGTATCGCGCACCTTGGCGATGTCGGCGGTCTGGGTATAGGCCACCTCCATCACGGTGCCGCCCGTGAATTCCACGGACAGGTGCAGGCCGCGCGTGAGCAGGAAGAACACGGCCAGCGCGAAGGTGATGAAGGAGATCGCGTTGAGGACCAACGCGTACTTCATGAAGGGGATGTCTTTGCGGATGCGGAAGAACTCCATGGTCTTCCCCCTTTCAGTTGTTGGCGCCGGAATCGGCGACGCTGGAACCCTTGGCAGCCACGGAGCGCAGCTGGCTGGTGTCTTCCGGCTTCCAGACCTGGCCGATGGAGATGCTCTTGAGCTTCTTGCGGCGGCCGTACCAGAGGTTGACCAGACCGCGCGAGAAGAACACGGCCGAGAACATGCTGGTCAGGATGCCGATGCAGTGCACCACGGCGAAGCCGCGCACCGGGCCGGAGCCGAAGGCCAGCAGCGCCAGGCCCGCGATCAGCGTGGTCACGTTCGAGTCCAGGATGGTGTGCCATGCGTTCTCGTAGCCCGCATGGATGGCGGCCTGCGGCGAGACGCCGCCGCGCAGTTCTTCGCGAATGCGCTCGTTGATCAGCACGTTGGAGTCGATGGCCACGCCCAGCGCCAACGCCATGGCGGCGATGCCGGGCAGGGTCAGCGTGGCCTGCAGCATGGACAGGATGGCCAGCAGCAGCAGTACGTTGACTGACAGGGCCACCGTGGAGATCACGCCGAACAGCATGTAGTACACGCACATGAAGGCCGCGATGGCCACCAGGCCCCAGACCACGGAGTGGATGCCGCGGTTGATGTTGTCGGCGCCCAGGCTGGGGCCGATGGTGTATTCCTCGATGATCTCCATGGGCGCGGCCAGCGAGCCGGCGCGCAGCAGCAGGGCCGTGTCGTTGGCTTCCGCCGTGGTCATGCGGCCCGAGATCTGCACGCGTCCGCCACCGATCTCGGTGCGGATCACGGGAGCCGTCACGACCTCGCCCTTGCCCTTTTCGAACAGGATGATGGCCATGCGTTTGCCCACGTTCTCACGCGTGATGTCCTTGAAGATGCGCGCGCCCTTGGCATCGAGCACCAGGTTGACCGTGGGTTCCTGGGTCTGGCTGTCGAAGCCGGGCTGTGCGTCGGTGAGGTTCTCGCCGGTCAGCACGACCTGCTTTTGCACGATCACGGCCTGGGCGTTGCGGTCCAGGTAGCGCTCGGAGCCGAAGGGCACGGGGCCCGAACCCAGCTCGGCGCCGCGCGCCTCGGAGGATTCGTCGACCAGGCGCACTTCCAGCGTGGCCGTGCGGCCCAGGATGTCCTTGGCCTTGGCCGTGTCCTGCACGCCGGGCAGCTGGACGATGATGCGGTCCAGACCCTGCTGCTGGATCACGGGCTCGGCCACGCCCAGCTCGTTGATCCGGTTGTGCAGGGTGACGATGTTCTGCTTGAGCGCCTGTTCCTGCACCTTGCGCAGGGCTTCGGGCTTGATGGAGGCCAGCAGCTTGAAGCCGGCGCCATCAGGCTCGGAGGTGGCCGCCAGATCGGGGAACTGGTCGGTGACCAGATTGCGGGCGGCCGTGAGCATGGCCTCGTCGCGCACGCGGATCTCGACGGTGTTGCCGTTGCGCGAGACGCCGCCGTGGCGGATGTTCTTGTCGCGCAGCGAGGTGCGCAGGTCGCCGGCAAAGGAGTCAGCCTTCTTGGTCAGGGCCGCAGCCATGTCCACCTGCAGCATGAAGTGCACGCCACCGCGCAGGTCCAGGCCCAGGTACATGGGCTTGGCGCCGACGGCCGTGAGCCATTGCGGCGAGCGCGACACCAGGTTCAGCGCCACGATGTAGGCCGGATCGTTGGCATCGGGGATCAGGGCCTTCTGGATCACGTCCTTGGCCTTGAGCTGCTCGTCGGGCGTGTTGAAGCGCGCCCGCACCGAGGTGCCCTCGATGGTCAGCACATCGGGCTTGACATCGGCAGCCTTCAAGGCCTCCTCGACCCTGTGCAGCACCGCGTTGTCCACCTTGATGGTGGCCTTGGCCGAGGAGACCTGCACGGCAGGCGCCTCACCGAAAAAATTGGGCAGGGTGTAGAGCACCCCCACCAGCAGCGCGATCACGATGATCGCGTACTTCCAGACCGGATATCGGTTCATGATCGCGCTCTTCGCTCTTTGTAGACAGCAACGCACAAAAGGGTGTGCTGCCGCCTGCGCGGTCCGCACACCCGCAAGACAGGGACAGCGCTTACTTCAGCGTGTCCTTGGGCAGCACCTGTACGACGGCGCTGCGCTGGATCTGGACTTCCACACCCGAGGCGATCTCGATGTGCAGGAATTGCTCGGACATGCGTGTCACGCGGCCGATGATGCCGCCGGACGTTGCCACTTCGTCGCCCTTGGCCAGCGCCTCGATCATGGAGCGGTGCTCCTTCTGGCGCTTCATCTGGGGGCGGATCATCACGAAGTACAGCACCACGAACATCAGTGCCAGCGGTGCCATGCCGTACAGCTGCGACATGAAGTCGCCACCGGAGGCTGCTGCTGCGGGTGCGGTCTGGGCAAAAGCGGAAGAAATAAACACGGGCAAGACTCCAGGATTGGAAGGTCGAAAAAGGGTCGCTGCGCACGCCGTATGCACGGGCCCGCGCAGGAGAACGGAGCATTGTATGCGTCAGCCCTGACCCACATGGGCTGCCAGGATCTGGCGGCTGCGGGTTTTTCGGCGACGATGGCTGCAACTGGCTGCCATCTGCCGTTTTTAAAGGGGTGGAGCGCGGTTTTTCGTGATTTTTGCGCCCGGCTTGACGGTCCATGGAACGGACCCTGACGGAGCCGCGCCGCCCACACCTTGCGGTGCGGACGGCGGCAGCGATCTTACAGGAGGCCCCTGGAGCGGGGCGGTCCGTGTGGTTTCAGGCGACGCCGACGGCGGGCTTGCCCGTGCTGCCGGCACCCCGTGACGGTGCGCTCCAGCGTGCCATCAGCGCCTTCCACTTGATGCGGGCCGCTGCCAGGTTGCGCTCCTTGACATGGCCGTAGCCGCGGATGTCCTCGGGAATGCTGGCGATCTCCACGGCCAGTGCCAGGCGCTCTGGCGTGAGTTCGGCCAGCAGGCTTTCGATGCACTGGCGGTATTCCTGGATCAGGGCGCGCTCGGTGCGGCGCTCCTGCGTGCGGCCGAAGGGGTCCAGCGCCGTGCCGCGCAGGCCCTTCATCTTCGCCAGCACTTCCATGGCCTTGCGCATCCAAGGACCGTAGGACTTCTTGACCAGATGGCCGTGCTCATCCTTGCCGGCCGACGACGGCGGCGCCAGGTGGTGGACCACGCGGTAGTCGCCCTCGAACATGCCGGCGATGCGTTGGCTGAAGGCCGCATCGGTGTGCAGGCGCGCGACCTCGTACTCATCCTTGTAGGCCATGAGTTTGAACAGATAGCGGGCCACGGCCTCCGACAGGCGCGTGCCGGAGCCCGCCACGCCGCGCTCGGCGGCATGGACCTTGTCCACGAAGGCCTGGTACTCGGCCGCATAGGCGGCGTTCTGGTAGCCCGTGAGGAAGTCCACACGCTTGGCCACCATCTCGGTCAGCGAGGGCTTCTTGACGAACTGGATCACCTGGGCCGTCTGGAACAGGGCGCGCACGGCAGCCAGGTCATGGGCGCAGCGGCGGCCCCACTCGAAGGCGGCCTTGTTGTTGTCGGCCTGCACGCCGTTGAGTTCGATGGCGCGCATCAGCGCCGCATGCGACAGCGGCACGCGGCCCTTTTGCCAGGCGTAGCCCAGGATCAGCGGGTTGGTGTAGATGCTGTCGCCCAGCAGCTGCACGGCCACCTGCTCGGCGTCGAAGCTGCCCAGCAGCTCGGGGCCCACGGCCTGGGCCAGGGCGCTGGCGCAGCGGTCGTCCGGCGCCTGCCAGTCAGGGTTGGTGACGAAGGCTGCCGTGGGCGAGCCGTGGCTGTTGAGCGCCACGAAGGTGCGGCCCGGCTGCATCACGGACATGGTGGTCGGCGTGGCCGTGACGATGGGGTCGCAGCCGATCACCAGGTCGGCCTTGGCCATGTCCACCTTGGTGGTGTAGATGGCCTCGGGGCGGTTGGCGATCTGGATGTGGCTCCAGGTGGAGCCGCCCTTTTGCGCCAGGCCGGCCGCGTCCTGGGTGATCACGCCCTTGCCCTCCAGGTGGGCGGCCATGCCCAGCAGCGAGCCGATGGTGATCACGCCCGTGCCGCCGACGCCGGCCACGACGATGCCCCAGGCCTGCTCGGCCACCGGCAGCACGGGCTCCGGGATGGCGGGCAGCATGGACAGGTCGCCCTTCTTCTCCTTCTTGGGCTTCTTGAGCTGGCCGCCTTCGATGGTGACGAAGCTGGGGCAAAAGCCCTTCACGCAGGAGTAGTCCTTGTTGCAGGTGTTCTGGTTGATGCGGCGCTTGCGGCCGAACTCGGTCTCCACCGGCTCGACCGACAGGCAGTTGGACTGCACCGAGCAGTCGCCGCAGCCTTCGCAGACCAATTCGTTGATGACCACGGTCTTGTCGGGCGTGGCCAGCGTGCCGCGTTTGCGGCGGCGGCGCTTTTCGGTGGCGCAGGTCTGGTCGTAGATGATGGCCGTGCAGCCCTTGAGGGTGCGGAACTCGCGCTGGATGCGGTCCAGCTCGTCGCGGTGGTGCACGGTCACGCCCTCGGCCAGCGGCACGCCGTCGTACTTGGCGGGTTCGTCGGTGACGATGACCAGTTTGGCCACGCCCTCGGACTTGAGGCTGTTCATGATCTGCAGCACCGAGTGGCCCTCGGGCCGCTCGCCCACGCGCTGGCCGCCCGTCATGGCCACGGCGTCGTTGTACAGCAGCTTGTAGGTGATGTTCACGCCGGCCGCGATGCTCTGGCGTATCGCCAGCAGGCCGCTGTGGAAGTAGGTGCCGTCGCCCAGGTTGGCGAAGACATGCGCGTCCTTGGTGAAGGGCGCCTGGCCCACCCAGGTCACGCCCTCGCCACCCATCTGCGTGAAGGTGCTGGTGGAGCGGTCCATCCACACCGTCATGTAGTGGCAGCCGATGCCGGCCACGGCGCGGCTGCCCTCGGGCACGCGGGTGCTGGTGTTGTGCGGGCAGCCGCTGCAAAACCATGGCACGCGGTCGCCCGTGGGCTGGCTCTGGGCGGCCTTGAGCGCGGCCTCGCGGGCGTCCAGCACGGCAATGCGCTCGTGCATGCGCTGGGCGATGTGTTCGGGCACGCCGATCTTGGTCAGGCGCTGGACGATGGCGCGCGCGATGAGGGCCGGCGTCAGGTCCGCATTGGGGCGCAGCAGCCAGTCCTGGCTGGGATTGGGCACCGACCATTCGCCGCCGTGCTCATCGCTGAACTTGCCGACCACGTTGGGCCGCACGTCGGAGCGCCAGTTGTACAGCTCTTCCTTGATCTGGTATTCGATGACCTGGCGCTTTTCCTCCACCACCAGGATTTCCTGCAGGCCGCGCGCGAAGTCGCGCGTGATGGTGGCCTCCAGCGGCCAGACCACGTTGACCTTGTGCACGCGTATGCCCAGCTGGCGGCAGGTGTCGTCGTCCAGGCCCAGGTCGGCCAGGGCCTGGCGCATGTCGTTGTAGGCCTTTCCGCTGGCGATCAGGCCGAAGCGGTCGTTGGGACCGTCGATCACGTTGTGGTTGAGCCGGTTGGCGCGCACATAGGCCAGGGCCGCATACCACTTGTAGTTCATCAGCCGCTGCTCCTGCTCCAGCGGCGCATCGGGCCAGCGGATGTGCAGGCCGCCGGGCGGCATCTGGAAGTCCTCGGGCAGGATGATGTTCACGCGGTCCGGCTCCACCGACACGCTGGCCGAGGACTCCACCACCTCCTGGATGGTCTTCATGCCCGACCACAGGCCCGAGAAGCGGCTCATGGCAAAGGCGTGCAGCCCCATGTCCAGGATGTCCTGCACATTGCTGGGAAAGAACACTGGCGTGCCGCAGGCCTTGAAGATGTGGTCGCTCTGGTGGGCGGCCGTGCTGCTCTTGCTGATGTGGTCGTCGCCGGCCAGCGCGATCACGCCGCCGTGCCTGGCGGTGCCCGCCATGTTGGCGTGCTTGAACACGTCGGAGCAGCGGTCCACGCCCGGGCCCTTGCCGTACCACAGGCCGAAGACGCCGTCGAACTTCTTGGTCTCGGGGTAGAGATCCAGTTGCTGCGTGCCCCAGACGGCCGTGGCGCCCAGCTCTTCATTGACGCCGGGCTGGAAGACGATGTTGTTGGATTCGAGGTGCTTTTTCGCGGCCCATAGCGCCTGGTCATAGCCGCCCAGCGGGGAGCCCCGGTAGCCGCTGATGAAGCCTGCGGTGTTCAGGCCCGCTGCAGCGTCGCGCTGGCGCTGCAGCATGGGCAGGCGCACAAGGGCCTGTACTCCGCTCATGAACGCACGGCCGTGCTGCAGAGCGTATTTGTCGTCGAGAGTGACCGTCTCCAGGGCGCGGCGCACGTCTTCGGGCAGTGGGGCATTCATGGCTTGTCTCCATCGATGGTCGGCGCCCTGTCATGTCCTGCCCGGAACGGGAAAGAGGCATGCACGGCACTCGTTGTCTGAACCAAATCGCCTTTTTTCAGTGTATTCGTGCTCGTCTGATAGGTCTTTGCTTTCTTTGCGCTGTTTCAAGTATCCTGAGCAAGAATCTTTCTTGAAAACGGTGTTTTGTGCAAACTTTGGACAAATTCGACATTGCCATCCTCGGCCACCTGCAGGCCGACGCACGCTTGACCAATGCCGAGCTGGCCCAGCGCGTGGGCCTGTCGGCCGCGCCCTGCTGGCGCCGTGTGCGGGCGCTGGAGGAGGCGGGCTTCATCCGCGGCTACCACGCCGACATCGACCGCCACAAGATCGGCCTGGGCGTGCTGGCCTTCGTGCGGCTCGATGCCGTGCGCACGGCCGGCACGCTGACGCTGGAGATGGAGGACGCCATCCGCAAGCTGCCCGAGGTCGTGACCTGCCACTACATCAGCGGAACCGGCACCTTCGAGCTGCAGGTGGTGGCGCGCGACCTGGACAGCTTTGCGCAGTTCGCGCGCAACACGCTGCTGAATCTGCCCAATGTGAAGGACATGCAGACCAGTTTCTCGCTGGGCGAGATCAAGTCCAGCCATGCGCTGCCCCTGTCCCAGCTGGGGCCCATGGCGGGCAAGGGCCTGCCGGACCAGTAGCCGCAGGCCGGCGTACTGGCCTGTGAAGGTCGCGCCGAAGCGACAGTGTGCTCCTGCAAAAGGAGCAAAAAACGCCTGCCGTGCAAGGCGGTGATCGTGGTTCTTAGTGCAACAACCATTTCTGGCGCCACCCCCGCGTTTGGGCCGAGAATCAGGGGCACATGGCCGCAGAACAAACAACACCAGTCCCCGCCCAGCCGCCTGCCTCTGAATCCGAGCCTTCCACCCCGCCCCCGGCCGAGCCTTCGGGCATGGGGGCGCCGGGCACCCTGATCGAAGACCCGTCAGGCATGACGGCCGCCGACAAGGCGGCTGCCGAGGCCGAAGGCCAGAAGGCGGCCCAGGCCCAGCAGGGCGTCTGGGCGCCGCTGTCCGGCCCCACCTTCCGCATGCTCTGGCTGATCTGGATGGCGGCCAATACCTGCATGTGGATGAACGATGTGGCGGCGGCCTGGCTCATGACCTCGCTGACCACCTCGCCCGTGCTGGTGGCCCTGGTGCAATCGGCCTCCACGCTGCCCGTCTTCCTGCTGGGCCTGCCCAGCGGCGCGCTGGCCGACATCCTGGACCGGCGCCGCTACTTCATCGTCACCCAGTTCTGGGTGGCGGCCGTGGCCCTGGTGCTGTGTCTGTTCGTGCTGTCCGGCCAGATGACGGCGCACTGGCTGCTGGTGCTGACCTTTGCCAACGGCATCGGCCTGGCCATGCGCTGGCCCGTGTTCTCGGCGCTGATCCCCGAACTCGTGCCCAAGCACCACCTGCCCTCGGCCATGGCGCTCAATGCCGTGGCCATGAACGCCTCGCGCATCATCGGCCCCCTGGTGGCCGGCGCCATCATCGCCAGCCTGGGCAGCGCATGGGTGTTCGTGCTGAACGCCGTGCTGTCCATCCTCTCGGGCATCGTGCTGATCCGCTGGAAGCGCCGCCATGTGGCCAACCCGCTGGGCCGCGAGCGCCTGCCCTCGGCCATGCGCGTGGGCCTGCAGTTCGTGCGCGAGTCGCCCCGCATGCATGCGGTGCTGGCGCGCACGGTGTGTTTCTTCCTGCAGTGCACAGCCGTGATGGCCTTGCTGCCCCTGGTGGCCCAGCGCCTGCACGGCCCCACCGAGGGCGGGGGCGGCGCCGAGACCTTCACGCTGCTGCTGGCCTCCATGGGTGCGGGCGCCATCGTGGGCGCCATGTTCCTGCCGCGCCTGCGCCAGGCCATGTCCAAGGAAAGTCTGATCCGGTCGGGCTCTGCCGTGCATGCGCTGGCCACGCTGGCAGTGGCCCTGTCGCCCAATGTCTACATGGCCGTGCCGGCCATGATGCTGGCCGGCATGGCGCTGATCTCCACCGCCAACGTGCTGGGCGTCTCGGCCCAGATGGCCTTGCCCAACTGGGTGCGGGCGCGCGGCATGTCCATCTACCAGATGTCCATCATGGGCGGTACGGCGACAGGCGCCGCGCTCTGGGGACAGGTGGCCAGCATGGTGGGGGTGAGGGGCAGCCTCATGGTGGCCGCCGCCAGCGGCGTGGTCTGCATGCTGCTGGTCCAGCGCCTGGTGCGCGACCGCCAGATCGAGGAGGATTTGAGTCCCTCCAAGGCCTTCCAGCGCCCCGAGGTCAACATCCCCGAAGCCGGCCGCGTGGTCGTCACCATCGAGTACCAGATAGACCCCACCCAGGCCGAGGCCTTCCGCGCCCTCATGCAGGAAAGCCGCCGCAGCCGCATGCGCCAGGGCGCGCTGGGCTGGAGCCTGCTGCACAGCATGAGCCACCCCGAGCGCTACGTGGAGCAGATCATCGACGAATCCTGGACCGAGCACCTGCGCCGCTTCGACCGCGTCACCGCCGCCGACGTGGCCCTGCGCGACCGCAAGCTGGCCTATCACAAGGGCAAGGAACCGCCGCGCGTTACGAGGTACTTCGATACCCCCTGAGGCGCTGCGCGCCTTCCCCCTGAGGGGGACGGCGCCCTCGCAGCGAGGCTGCTCTTGCTCGGCGCGCCTGGCGTTGGGCCGCGCCAGAGCGAGGGACAGTGGATAGAGGTGTGTCTGCGCTGGTCTTGTGCCATGCGGGGCGAGCCTTGGCGCAAAGGATAAAACCGGCGCACCCCAAAGCGGGAAGCGGCGTAGCCGCTCAGGGGGTCACCTCAAGTGCGGTGCCTGGCTGGCAAGGCTGCGCGGCCAGAAGGCCCACAGGCGCAGGTTCTGCTTGATGCGGCCGGCCAGGTCGCCGGCTTCGGGGCCCCAGCCCATGAAGTAGTCGGCGCGCACGGCGCCGACGATGGCGCTGCCGGTGTCCTGGGCGAATACCAGGCGGTTCAGGGCCACGGTGGGCCCGGATGTGGACAGCCAGACCGGCGTGCCGTAGGGAATGCTCTGCTTGTCCACGGCGATGGAGCGGCCCGGGGTCAGGGCCACGCCCTGGGCGCCTTTGGGGCCGAATTGCAGGTCCAGGCCTTCCAGCGGCTCCTCGCGGAAGAAGACATAGCGCGGGTTGCTCCACAGCATTTCATTGACGCGGCCGGGGTTGGCGGCCACCCAGGCGCTGATGCCGGGCCAGGTGGCGTCGCGCACCAGTCCCTGGTCCAGCAGCCAGCGGCCCACGCTCTTGTAGGGCTGGTCATTGGTGCCCGCAAAGGCGACGCGGATCGTGCGTTGCGCGCCCGTGGGCTCGGTGATGTTCAGGCGCCCCGATCCCTGGATGTGCAGCACCATCGCATCGACCGGGTCGCGCAGCCAGGCGATGGCGCGGCCTGCCAGGGCCGCCTGGGCCTCGGGCATCGTCTCGATCTGCTGGCGCGAGAACCAGGGCTTGCGGCTGCCGAAGCCGGCGCCGGCCGGCGTCTTGTACAGCGGCACGTTGAAGCCGTCGCCCGGCAGGCGCCGTGCCTCGAACAGTGGCTCGTAGTAGGCGGTCAGCATGCCGTCCGGGCCACCGCCCAGCGCTTCGATGCGGTAGGGCTGCAGATTGGCCATGAGCCAGGCGCGCTGCTCGTCGCCCGTGGCAATGCTCAGCTGGCGCACGTCCCGGCACAGGCCCGCGAAGACCGAGCTGGGCCGTTCGCAGTTCTTGAGCCAGGCATTCCAGGCTTCGTGCAGCGCGTCTTCCTGCAGGCCGGGCAATTCGCTCCAGTCGGCTGCGATCCAGCGGCTCTTGGTGGGGGTGCTGGTGACCAGCGGGGGCCTGGGTGTCACGGTGACCGGGCCTCCCGGCTGCAGGTCGGGCACGGGCGAAGGGTCATAGACCGGCTTGGTGGTGGTCGTGCAGGCGACCAGCGTCCCTACAATCAGCGCCATCGCGGCATGGCGCAGGAGGTGGAAATTCATGGGGTTGATTTTGCTCGAAGCACTGCTGGCCTTGGTGATTCTGGTCGCTATTGTGTGGTGGACCATGTTCTCCGGGCGCCGCAAGGGCGAGTTGCCCGTGGACACGCCACGGGATTCGCATCCGTCTCCAGACAAACCCTCTCCCGGGCAGGATCGCAGCGGCCCGTGACGGACGCGGAAGCAGCCTCGCGGAGCGGGCGCCGTCCTACGGGTATGCCCTGCCCGCACTGATAGGCTGTGCTCAGCCTGCTTTCCACAATGGGGACCCTGGCGCTACCGCACGGTGCGTTCCCAAGATTCAAAAAGGAGTTTCCCATGCGCAAGCACATCGTTCTGGCCGCCGCAACGGCTGCCGCACTGTTCATCTCCGGCTGCGCGAACATGAGCGACACCCAGCGCCGCACGGCCACGGGTGCTGGCGTGGGCGCTGCAGCCGGCGCCGTGCTGGGCGCGGTCACCGGCGGCAGGGCCGGCACGGGCGCTGTGATCGGTGCCGGCGTGGGTGCACTGGGCACCTACATCTGGTCGCAGAACATGGAAAAGCAAAAGCGCGAGATGGAGCAGGCCACCCAGGGCACGGGCGTGAACGTGAGCCAGACGGCCGACAACCAGCTCAAGCTCGACATTCCCAGCGACATCTCGTTCGATACCAACCGTTCCGACATCAAGGGCAACTTCGCCCCCATCCTGGACCGCTTCGCCGAAGGCCTGCGCAACAACCCCAATGCCGAGGTGCGCATCATCGGCCACACGGACAGCACGGGCTCGGACGCCATCAACAACCCGCTGTCGCTGGACCGCGCCAACAGCACGCGCAACTACCTGACCATGCGCGGCGTCTCGGGCGCTCGCATCGCCACCGAAGGCCGTGGCTCGCACCAGCCCGTGGCTTCCAACGACTCGGCCAGCGGCCGTGCCATGAACCGCCGCGTGGAAATCTTCGTGGGCGAGATCCCGCAGCAACAGCAGCAGCCCCAGTATCAACAGCAGCCGCAGTACCAGCAGCCGCAATACCAGCCCCAGTACCAGCAGCCCCGCTGATCCCGGCTCTGGCCCGGATGCAACGCCCCGCAACACGGGGCGTTTTTGCGTGGGCGGCCACCTGCCTTGCCCTATGCTGGCACCCATCCATCAATGGGGAGTCGTATGAGTGAAGCAAGCACAGCAGGCATGGCCGACGTGGTCAGCCCGCTCGACAAGGGCCTGGGTGCGCTGTCGGCGCCCTGCGCGCCGCAGGACGCCGCAGCGCAGGGCTGGAACCTGCTGCGCGAGGATCTGGGCCTGCCGGCCGCCGTGCTCTCGCAGTCGCGCCTGGCGCACAACCTGGCCTGGATGCAGCGCTTTGTGGACGCCTACGGCGCCAAGCTCGCGCCCCACGGCAAGACGACCATGGCGCCCCGCCTGTTCCGCCAGCAGATCGATGCGGGCGCCTGGGGCATCACCTTGGCAACCGCCCAGCAGACACGCGTGGCCCATGCCCACGGCGTGCGCCGTGTGCTCATGGCCAACCAGCTGATCGGACGGCGCAATATGGCCGCCGTGGCCGAGCTGCTGGCCGATCCCGGTTTCGAGTTCTTCTGCCTGGTGGACTGCGCCGAGCAGGTCGAGCAACTGGCGGCCTTCTTTGGCGCGGCGGGCCAGTCCGTGCAGGTGCTGATCGAGCTGGGCCCGCCCGGCGGGCGCACGGGTGCGCGCTCCGATGCGCAGATGCAGCCGCTGCTGGACGCGTTGGCAAGGGCTGGCGCGGCCGTGCAACTGGCCGGCATCGAGGTCTACGAGGGCGTGCTCAAGGAAGAGGATGCCATCCGCACCCTGCTGCGGCGCGCCGTTCACTGGCTTGAGCGGCTCGCAAGCGATGGACGATTGCAGCGCAGCCCGGCCGTGCTCACGGGGGCCGGCTCGGCCTGGTACGACGTGGTGGCCCAGGAATTCGGCAAGGCCGACATTGGCGGTCCCCTGGATCTGGTGCTGCGCCCCGGCTGCTATCTCACGCATGACGCGGGCATCTACCAGGCAGCGCAGCAGCGCATCGACCAGACCAACCCCGTGGCGCAGCAGATGCGTGCCAGCCTGCTGCCTGCGCTGCAGGTCTGGGCCTATGTGCAGTCACTGCCCGAGCCTGGCCGCGCCATCGTGGCGCTGGGCAAGCGCGATACCGCCTTCGAGGCCGTGCCGCCCAGGCCCGCGCTGCGCTACCGCCCCGGTGATGCCGCGCCGGTGGCCGCACCGCCCCATTGGGAGGTCACGGCCATGATGGACCAGCATGCTTTCCTGAAGGTGGCCGAGGACGATGGCCTGCGCGTCGGCGACATGCTGGCCTTCGATATCTCCCACCCCTGCCTGACCTTCGACAAATGGCGGCAGATGGCCGTCGTCAATGACCGCTATGACGTGGTGGACGTGATCGCCACGTATTTCTGAAGGAGTCAGCCGTGCGTGCGCAGCAGGTTGGCCAGTTCCACGGCCGACTTGACCTGCATCTTGTCGAAGACGCGCGCGCGGTGGACTTCGACGGTGCGCACGCTGATGTCCAGCTGGTCGGCGATGAGCTTGTTGGGAATGCCCTCCACCACCAGCCGCATCACGTCGCGCTCGCGCTCCGTCAGTTCGTTGAAGCGCGCGCGCACGGCCTCGCGAGCGCGGGTCTCGGCCTGGTGCTGGGCTGACAGTTCCAGCGCCTGCTCGATGCGGTCCACGAGCGCGTTGTCCGAAAAGGGCTTCTCGCAGAAATCGAAGGCGCCGCGCTTGACCGTGTCCACGGCCGTGGGTACGTCGGCATGGCCGGTCAGGAAGATCACGGGCATGCCCGCGATCTGGTTGCGCTCCAGCATAAGGTTGAACAGCGCCAGCCCGCTCATGCCGCCCATGCGCATGTCCAGCAGCAGGCAGCAGGGATTGCGTGGTGGCGGGCGCGATTGCAGCATGGCGTCGAAGGCCTCTGCGCTGTCATAGCATTCGCTGAGCAGGCGGCGCGAGCGCAGCAGCCAGGCCAGCGCTTCGCGTACATCGGTGTCGTCATCGACGATGTAGACGGTGGCGTCGGGTACAGGTTCCATGGGCCTATTGTTCCATCTATGGTTCCACCTGTGCCGGGTTGTGGGTCGGCAGCGTGAAGGCGAAGACGGTTCCGCGCGGGCTGTGCGGGCTGTGCTGCAGGTGGCCGCCATGCTGTTCGACCACGGTGCGGCACAGGCTCAGGCCCAGGCCCATGCCCTCGTTGCGCGTGGTGAAGAAGGGCGTGAACAACTGCTCCGCCACATGCTTGGGGATGCCGCTGCCGCAGTCGATGACGGCGAATTCCACCCAGCTGCGGCGCGTGCTGGCGGCCGCACGCCGCACCCGCAGCTGCAGTTCGCGGTCCACGGTCTCGGGCGAGTCCATGGCCTGCATGCCGTTGCGCGCCAGGTTGAGCAGCACCTGCTCGATCATGGTCGGATCGCAGAGCACGGGCGACAGGCCGGGCTCGATATCGGTGGTCACGCGCACGCCCAGGTTGCGCGCCTGCAGGCTGACCAGCGGCAGCACGGCGTCTATGAGTTCGGCGGCACCTATGACTTCGCGTGACTGGTCGCGCCGCCGCACGAAGTCGCGCACGCTCTTGATCACGCGGCCTGCACGGTCGGCCTGGAAGCTGATGCGCTCCATGGCCATGCGCAAGTCCTGCAACTGCTGGCGCAGATGGGCTTCGTTGCCGGCGCTACCCTCCGCACCGTCGTCGCTGCCCAGCATGTTCAGCGATCCCGTGGCGTAGCTGGAGATGGCCACCAGCGGCTGGGTGAGTTCATGGCTGAGCAGCGACGCCATTTCGCCCACGGTGGCCAGGCGGGCCGTGGCCTGCAGGCGCTCCTGCGAGGCGCGCGAGATCTCTTCCATGCGCTTTTGCTCGCTGATGTCGATGAAGGCGCTCATCCAGCCCGTGTGCTGGCCCTGGGCGTTGATCAGCGGCGCCTCGAAGATCAGCACCGGAATGCGTGTGCCGTCCTTGCGCATGAAGATGCTTTCGTGGCCCTCGCGCGGCGGCGGTGCGTTGCCGGACAGGCGGTTGTCACGCCGGCGCGCGTAGATTTCGGCGCGCTCGGGCGGCCAGTAGGGCGCGATGCTCAGGCCCAGCAGCTCCTCGGCCGTGAAGCCCACCATGTTGCAGAAGGCCGGATTCACATAGCTGATGCGGCCCTGCAGATCGCGCGCGCGCAGGCCCGTGACCAGCGAGTCCTCCATGGCCTTGCGAAAGGCCAGCGCATCGCCCAGGTCGCGCTCGGCACGCAGGCGGCGGCGGTTGTCGCGTACCAGCACGGCGACCACGGAGACCAGGGCGATGGACATCAGCGTCACCAGGGCCGTGAGCACGTTGGGGAACACGCTGGGCGCGCGGTGCCAGCTGTCCATGCGCAGCACCAGGGTGCTGCCGGGCAGGTCCAGCAGCTGCTGCGCCGTGAACATGCGCGTGCCGCGCCAGGAGGCGCCCAGCAGGGCCAGGCGCGTGCCGTCGGGCTCGGTGAAGGACACTTCCTGGGTGCGCGGCAGGTTCTTGCTGACCTGGGTGATCAGCAGGCTTTGCAGGCTGTAGGTGCCGATGACGAAGCCGATGATGTGGCCGCTTTGCGTCAGCGGCAGGCAGACCTCCATCATCTCCGTGCCCAGGCCCTCGGCCAGCAGCTGGAAGTAGCTGGGCGAGTAGGCGGGGCCGTTCAGGCGGCGCGCGTGGGTGCAGGTCAGCACGGCCTCGGGGTGGGTGTTGTTCGTGCGCAGCTGGTCTTCCCACTGCACGTTGCGATAGGGGGTCTCGGCATGGGAGCGGATCTGCAGGCCCGCGTCGCGCCACTCGATGCGCATCAGCTCGCGGCGCACCTGCAGCAGCTCGGCGGCGCGGGTCTTCCATTCGGCGGGCTCGTTGTCGGGCGCGTTCAGCGCCTGCAGGTCCTGCAGGTTGCGGTTGAGCGCTGCGCGTATGTCGGCCACGGCATTGGCCGTGTCGCGCTCCAGCTTGTCCTGGACCTGGGAGGCCTCATAGCGCCCGGCCAGCCAGACCATGGTGACGAGCATGCTCAGGACCAGGGCGACCAGCAGGCTCCACAGCGACCAGCGGCGCCAGGCCGTGCGCCAGCGGCGCCAGGGCCAGCGGCCTTCGGGCATGGGCGATATCGGTGACATGGCCGGCATGGGCGGCATGGGCGGGTGCGGTGGATTCACAGGACGCGGTGCTCCAGGGCCGGCAGCTGGCGGCGCACATGCGCCAGGCGCTCGCGCTTGATCTCGCCCAGCACCACGCCGGCGCCCTCGGCCTGCTGCGCCAGCACCATGCCCCAGGGATCGGCCAGCAGGCTGTGGCCCCAGGTACGGCGGCCGTTTTCATGGTGGCCGCCCTGGGCGGGTGCCAGCAGGTAGGCCTGGTTTTCGATGGCGCGGGCGCGCAGCAGCACTTCCCAGTGCGCCAGCCCCGTGATGTGGGTGAAGGCGGCGGGCACCAGCAGCAGGTCGGCGCCCTGCTCGGCAAGGCGGCGGTACAGCTCGGGAAAACGCAGGTCGTAGCACACGCTCAGACCCAGGCGCCAGGTCTCGCCCTCGCGCGAGGTGATGTCGCAGGTCACGGGCGTGTGGCCCGCCTGGACCACGGCGGCTTCCGTGTAGCGCTCGCGTCCGTTGTCGTAGTGGAACAGGTGGATCTTGTCGTAGCGCGCCACGCATTCGCCCTCGGGCGAGAACACCAGGGAGCTGTTGAGCACGTGGGCGTCGTCATCGGCCACCAGGGGCAGGGTGCCGCCCACGATCCACAGCTGCAGCTCGCGTGCTGCGCGGCGCAGGAAGTCCTGGATGGGGCCTGCGCCGAAGCTCTCGCGGTAGGCCAGCTTGTCGGTGTCGCGCAGGCCCATGGCGCAGAAATACTCGGGCAGGGCCGCGAGTTCGGCCCCCTGGTCGCGCGCCTGGCGCAGCAGTGCCAGCGCCTGGTCGAGGTTGGCGCGCACATCGGGTTCCGACACCATTTGCAGGGCTGCGATTTTCATGGGTTCTCTCCTGAAGAAGCGGGCTCGGTGGCGCCGGAGGGCGTGCTGGCGGGGCTGTTGGCGGCAGGATCGGAGGGTGTCGTGGCCCGGCGCCGCGGCAGGGCCGTGACCTGGGGCTCGTCCCAGCTGCCGTCGATGCGGAATTCCTTGGTGGCCGCCGCGATCAGCGGGCCGCGCAGCAGCACCTGCGCCAGGAAGCTGCCCAGGCCGACCACGGGGTTGATGGCCGTGGCCACCAGGGAAGCCGTCATGGCATTGATCTCGGGCACCACCACCACATGCAGATTCTGCGTCTCCTGGACCAGGTCGGCCGTGCCTTCCATCAGCACGGCGGCGTTGACGCCCTTCATCTGCATGTTGTTGGTGCGCGCCACGCCGTCGGTGATCTGCACGTCGCCGCGCATGAAGTCGAAGGCGAAGCCGTTGCTGAACACATCGCGGAAATCCAGCGTCAGCCGGCGGGGCAGCGCCTGCAGGCTGAGCACGCTCAGCAGCTTGGCCAGGCCCGGCTCGGCCTTGAGGAACTGGCCGGTCTGCACATCCAGGTGCATGGAGCCAGAGAGGCTGCGAAAGTCGGGCGTGATGGGCGAGCCCGTCCAGCCCGCCGATCCCTGCAGCACGCCCTTGCCGTTGCCCACCACGCCGGGCATATCGAAGCGCGTGAGCAGCTTGCCCACGTCGCGCAGGTCCAGCTGGAACTGCAACTGGCTGCGCCCCGGGTGCTCGGACTGGCCCTGGGGCAGGCGCCACTGGCCGCTGGCCGTCAGCGTGGCCTCGGGCGTGGCGATGTTGAAGCGCGACAACTGCCATTCGCGCGCCGCCGCATCGCCGGGAACGGGGCGGTTGCGGGCCTCCACTTCCAGGCGGCCCAGGGCGTGGCCTGACAGGTGCATGTCGTCCACCACGATCTGCAGGGCCGGCAGCTGGCGCGGCCCCTCGCTGAACAGGGCGTCCACGCGGTCGGATTTGGCCTCGGGCACCGTCAGGCGCGACAGCCGGGCCACCAGCTGCCCTTCGGGCTGGGCATCCGTGCCTTCGCGAAAGCCCACATAGCCGTCAAGCTCCTGGGAGGCGAGGTTGCTGTGCCACGAGCCGCCATCGCGCGAGATGCCCGCCACCACGTCGTGCAGCTGCCGCCCCTTGGCCTGCAGCTGCTTGACGCGCAGGGTCAGCCGGTCGGGGAGGTATTCGCGCGCCGGGTCCGCGGCATCGGCGGGCTCCGGCTTGGCGCCGCTGGACTGCGGTGCCAGTGCCAGCCAGTCGTCGAGATTGAAGAGTGGCAGCTGCACGTGGGCCTGCACGCCCTGGCCCGAAGTGGAGGCCGTGCCCGCTTCCTGGCCGATGAGGATGCTGCCGTGCAGCACACGGCTGTGCTTGCCGCTGATGTCGCGCTCATAGAACACCGAGCCCGTATCGCCCAGTTGCACGCTGATCTGGTCGCGCAGCGGGGCATCGGGCGAGGTGAAGCTGGCGGGTGCTAGCTGGTGGCTCACGTTCAGTGGCTGGATGGACTCCGCCGCCTTGCCCAGCGGGGCGGGCAGGTTGATGCGCATGCCTTGCAGGCTGGACTGGACCTGGATTTCGGGTGTTCCGCGCCGCACCTTCAGCAGCAGGGAATAGGGCGACTGGCCTTCGGCATGGCGGGCCAGGTCGGCCACCCAACCCAGCTCCCTGGCTTCGCGCAGCCCCTGTGCCGTGGCCGTGCCCTGCACACGCACCTTCACGGACGATTCGGTGGCCGGCGCATTGCGCGCCAGCGCCTGCATGCCGCCATCGGCGCGCAGCTCACCGCCCAGCGCGCGCGCCTGCAGGCCGGCCAGCGAGAAGCCGGTTTCGGAGAACTTGACGGCCCCGCGCAACTGGCTCAGATGGGGCGTCTGATCATCGAGCTGCAGTGAGTTGCCCGCCAGCGTGACCTGTCCAGACACCTTGCTGCGGTCCAGATGGTCGATGGGCAATTGCAGCTGCAGGGCCAGTTGCGCGGCGCCCGTGGCCTCGCTGCCGTCCAGCACGTGCCCGGTCAGCGCCGACAGGGCCGAGGTCTTGACCACGCCCAGCATGTCGGCCAGCGGGCCCTGGCCCTTGGCGGTCACGGCCACCTCGGTGTGGCCCAGGTTGGGAATGCTGGCCTGGATGTCGCGCATCTGCAGCTGCGGGTAGCCCGCGAACTCGCCGCGTGCATTGCGCACGGCCATCGATGAACGGTCGAAGACCAGCTCGCCCGACAGATCGACCAGGGCCGGCCAGGGCGCCTCGCCATGCGTGAGCAGATGGGGCGGCACATATTCATAGTGCACGTCATGCAGCTTGGCAGCGATATGGAACTCGCCCTGGCTGGGCTTTTCGGCCGGCACGTGGTCCAGATGGCCGCGCACCTTGAAGTTCACCGTGCTTGCGCGCCCGGCGTGGATGGCCTCTCGCACGTAATGGCGCGCATCGGCGGGGATTTCCAGCGGCAGATAGCGGTGCACGCGCGTGCCGTCTGCGTTGCGCAACTGGCCCTGCAGGTCCAGCACGCCCGGAAAGCGCGGGTGCTTGTCGCTGCCGTCGCCGGTGTGCCATTGCGCACGGGCCTCGCCCTCGGTGTCATCGTTGGCAAAGCGCAGGTTGGGCACCTGCACGCTGATGGCCTGTCCGCGCAACTGCCAGCGCAGGCTGGCCTGCAGGCGGTGCAGCGGGATCTCGGGTTCCTCGAAGACGCCAGGAAAGGACAGTGCGGCCGGCTGCTGCCCCGTGCCCTCCATCTCCAGCTGCGCCTGTCCGCCGTCCTGGTCCAGCGAGAAGCGTGCGTTCAGGCCCTTGATGCCGGGCATGCCCGGCTTCGTGGGGCCTTCGGACGATGCCACTCCGTCGATCGACAGCTGCTGCAGCTCGCCGCTGGCCTTGTACTGCTGCAAGGACTCCAGCGGACCGCGCCAGCTTCCCTGGAACTGGCGCAGCTGGCCGGCCGGGGCCATGTCGGCCAGATGGCGCTGCAGCTGCTCGGGCAGCGGCAGGCGCTGGCCCAACTGGGCAAGGATGGCCAGGTCAATGCCATCGGCCTGGAACTCGCCCTGCTCGCCCAGCGCCCCCTGCGTGCTGGCGCCCGCAGGGTTGTAGCGCGCGCGCAGATTGCCGGCAGGCCAGTGCAGGCCGTCACCCGTGGAGAACTCCAGGTTCTGCGCGGCGAAGCGCCAGCCATCCTGGTGCTGCACGCTCAGCCGGCCCGTCAGCGCCTGCAGTTGCAGCGGCTCCAGGTTTTCGCGCCACTGCAGTTGCAGGGCATTCACCGCCACATCGGCCATGGCACCCACGGGCTGGCCCTGGCGCAGGTCGATCCAGGCGCGCAGTGCGCCCCGGCCCTGCTGCAGGCGCAGGTCGGCCGTATCCATGTACTGCCCGAGCCGGGACAGGTCGATCTGCGTGAACATCGCATGGGCCTGTCCGCTCCAGCGCTGCCAGTTGCCCTCGTGCGTGGACAGCAGCGGCTCGCGGAACAGGCCGGCGAGCATGAAGCGCTCGCCCCAGCCTTCGGGCGGCGTGGCATCCAGGCGGATTCCGTGGCTCCAGCCCTTGTTGCGCAGCACCAGATCCACATCGCGCAAGGCCAGCGGCGGTGCCTGGCGCAGCTCGTCCACCCACAGCAGGCTGCCGCCGCGCAGGGCCAGCTCGGTCTGGGAAAACAGCCAGTCGGCAGCGGCATTGTCCCCGCCCGACGAAGGGCTGATCTCGATGCCGGCCACGAAGACACGGCCATCGGCCGCGCGGCGGACCACGAGTTCGGGGCGGTCGATATAGATCTGCTCCACGCCCAGGCGCATCAGCGAGCGGGCCGAAACGGCCACCACCACGCTGGGCAGGCGCAGGGCGTCCGCGGAGTGTTCTGGGTCTTCGACCACCACGTCGCCCAGCTCGAACCGGGGGACCAGTCCCTCGCTGCGGGCCGTGATGCTGCCTATGCGCACGGGTAGGCCCAGCGTGCGTGAGGCCAGGGATTCCAGCTGAGGACGCCATTCGCCGATTCGCGGCACAATCCAGCCATGGAGCACCCCCCACACGGAGCCCAGGACCAGCCAGAAGGCCAGGACCAGCCCCAGTGACCACCGCGCAAGGCCGGCCATCCAACGGGTCAGGCGTGTGGGGTGCGGTTTCGGTTCGATCATCGGCGGCATCAGCTATGACGGGAATTATGACCGGCACCCTCAGGGGCCGGACGGTAACCAAGGGTTGCTGCGATCCCTCTGCGCGTGAGTGGCCGCTTCTTTCGCGTTCCGTATGCAATCCTCAGAGCACGCAATGGCAGACACGGCCTTGAATGTCCCCGCACAGGCCGCCTATTCCCGTTTCCACCAACGGCTGCATCGTCGCTATGGCGACGAGTTGAGCCTGTTGCCGCCCGGCCCGCCCGAGCGCGCCTCCATGGAGCAGGCCCTGGCGGCGCTGCTGGAGCGCGGGCTGGACCTGTCGGCCGCGCTGCGCGTGCTGCGCCAGCTGGTCATGGAGCGCACCATGGTGCTCGACTGCGAGCAGCAGGCGCCGCTGGCCGTGGTCACGCGGGCCGTGACCGAGCTGGCCGAGCTGGCGCTGGAGCGCGCCTGCATCCAAGTGCGCGCCGAACTCGATGCGCGCCATGGCGCACCGCAAGGCCCCGAGGGCCGGCCCGTGCAGCTGTGGATCATCGGCATGGGCAAGCTGGGCGCGCGCGAGCTCAATGTCTCCAGCGACATCGACCTGATCTACGTCTACGAGCAGGACGGCGACACGGCCGGCCTGCCTGACGGGCGCGGCGTTCTCTCCAACCATGAGTACTTCGCGCGCGTTGTCAAAGGCATCTATGGCCTGATCGGCGACACCACCGAGCACGGATTCGTGTTCCGCGTGGACCTGGCGCTGCGGCCAAACGGCAACTCGGGGCCGTCGGCTGTCTCGCTGGCCTCGCTGGAAGAGTATCTGCAGACCCATGGCCGCGAATGGGAGCGCTTCGCCTGGCTCAAGAGCCGGGTGGTGGCGCCCATGGACAGCGTGCGCTCCACGCAGGTGCAGGCGCTGCGCGCCGTGGTCCTGCCCTTCGTCTTTCGCCGCTATCTGGATTACGCGGTCTTCGATGCGCTGCGTTCGCTGCACCGCCAGATTCGCGAGCATGCGGCGCGGCGTAGCGCGGGCCATCCCGGCCGCTCCAATGACGTCAAGCTCTCGCGCGGCGGTATCCGCGAGATCGAATTCACCGTGCAATTGCTGCAGGTGGTGCGCGGCGGCCAGTTCCCCGAGCTGCGCTGCCGCCCCACGCTGGAGGCGCTGGGGCGCCTGGCGCGCGCCGGCCTCATGAGTCAGGAAGTGGCCGACGCCCTGGGCGCGGCCTATACCTTTTTGCGCCGTGTCGAGCACCGCATCCAGTACCTGGACGACCAGCAGACCCATGTGCTGCCCACGCGCGATGACGACCTCGAATGGATTGCGCGCACCATGGGCTTTGCCGATACCTGCGCCTTCCTGCACCAGTTCGACGCCCACCGCGAAAAGGTGGCCGAGGAGTTCGACACCCTGCTCGGCGGCTCGGCCCCGCCGCAATGCAGCGCGGGCCGCTGCAACGGCGCCCGCAGCCCTGCCCAGGGAGGAACGCCGCGCGAGATCGATGGACTCATGGAGCAGCTGCCGCCCGCCCTGGCCGCCCACGTGGCCGACTGGCGCGGCAACGCCCGCATCGCCAACCTGCGCGACGAGGCGCGCAGCCGGCTGTTCCGCCTTGTACAGCGCACGGCGCAATGGGTGGCCGAGCGCAGCGTGCCCGAAGACGCCGCAGTGCGCTTTCTGAACTGGCTGGAGCCGCTGCTGCGCCGCGAAAGCTATCTGGCCCTGCTGCTGGAGCGCCCTGCCGTGCACGAGCGGCTGCTGGACCTGCTGGGCGCGGCGCGCTGGCCCGCGCGCTATCTGCAGCAGCACCCGGGCGTGATCGACGAACTGGCCAACGACGCCATGCTGGGCGAGCGCTTCTCTCCCATGGATTTCGAGCATGAGCTGGCCCTGCGCCTGGCCGCGCTGCAGACCACGGGCGAGGACGACGACGAAACCCTGCTGAACCTGCTGCGCCGCGCCCACCATGCCGAGGTCTTTCGCACGCTGGCGCGTGATATCGAGGGCCGCATCACGGTCGAGCAGGTGGCGGATGACCTCAGTGCGCTGGCCGACTGCGTGCTGCGCGTGACGGCCAGCTGGTGCTGGAGCCGGCTCAAGAACCGCCACCGCGAGTCGCCGCAGTTCGCCATCATTGGCTACGGCAAGCTCGGCGGCAAGGAGCTGGGCTACGGCAGCGACCTGGACATCGTCTTCGTCTTCGATGACGACGACGAGCACGCCTCCGAGATCTATGCCGCCTTTGTGCGCAAGCTCATCAACTGGCTGGCCGTCAAGACGGGCGAGGGCGATCTGTTCGAGATCGACACCGCGCTGCGCCCCAACGGCAACTCCGGCCTGCTGGTGACCAGCTTTGCCTCCTATGCCAACTACCAGCAGCAGCGCGGCAGCAACACGGCATGGACCTGGGAGCACCAGGCCATGACGCGGGCGCGCTTCGTGCTGGGCAGCGACGATCTGCAGGCCCGCTTCGACGCCGTGCGCGAGGCCGTGATCACCGCACCGCGCGACGCCGCGGCCCTGCGCGACGAGATCGTGGCCATGCGCGAACGCGTTCGCACTGCGCATCCGGTGCGCGGCGGCCTCTTCGACGTCAAGCACAGCCCCGGCGGCATGGTCGATGTGGAGTTCGCCGTCCAGTACCTGGTTCTCTCGCAATCGGCCCTGCATCCGGGTCTGATGGCCAATCTTGGCAACATCGCGCTGCTGCAGCGTGCGGAAGAGGCTGGCCTGCTGCCTGCAGGCGTGGGCCAGCAGGCTGCCCGGGCCTACCGTGAACTGCGCCGCCTGCAGCACGTGGCGCGGCTGGACGAGCGGACGGCCCAATTGGTACCCGGCCAGGCCGAACCGCTCAGTGCGCCGGTCAAGGCCCTGTGGGAAGCGGTTTTCACGGGGGCCGCTCTGGTGTGAGGATGCGGGGAGGGAAGGTGGTCGGCCCTGGCCGACGCCATCCCGTCAGCATCCATCGAACACGGCCTACAGCAGAATGATGCTCTTCGTCAAAATGTTACATTTTTCCCGCCCCCGACCTCTGGAACTTCTGCAAAAGTAGCTCATCTATTGGACAGGTTGACGAGAGAGGGTATCCAGACCGAATTTCACGTTGCGAAGCCTCTGGGGCCACAGTCCTGAACTGTTCCGCCCGAAGCGCTTCTCCTCCCTCCCTCTCTTTATTCGTTTCGGGATGCTTCGCAACTTTTTTATGCCAGCAAAAAGGCCACCCATCGGGTGGCCTTTTTTTGTTGCCGCGGCAGCTGCAGTTGTCGTTGCGGGGGTGACCCGTTTTCAGGGCTGGGGCGGGCGTGTGGCCGCAAAGCTGGCGCGTTCCGCCAGCTTGGCCTGCAAGGTGGCCAGATTGGGGTGGTCGGCGCGCCAGTACAGTTCGGGAAAGCGAAAGTCCAGCCAGCCCAGGGCACAGCCTACGCACACGTCGGCCAGGGTGAAGTGGATGCCGCAGCAATACGGCTTGTCGCCCAGGCCCTGGGACATCACGTTCAGTGCGGCGCGCACCTTGGCCAGCTGGCGGTCTATCCAGGCCTGGCAACGCTGCTCTTCGCTGCGGCCATCCCAGGTGGCCTCGAGGCGGGCCAGGGCTCCGGCGTCCAGCACGCCATCGGCCAGGGCTTCCCAGGTCTTGATCTCGGCACGCTCGCGGCCTGTGCCGGGGATCAGCTTGCCTACCGGGGAAAGTGTGTCCAGATATTCGACGATCACGCGCGAGTCGAACATGGCATCGCTGCCGTCCATGACCAGGCGTGGCACCTTGCCCAGCGGGTTGCCGGTGCCGGGAGACAGCTCGCGGCTCCAGGGGTTTTCCTCGACGAACTGATAGTCGAGCCTTTTCTCGGCCAGTACGACGCGTACCTTGCGTACGTAGGCGCTGGTGGAGGAACCTATCAGTTTCATGGCTGTTTTCCGTGGCGAAGAGGCGGCCCATGGGCGGGCAGCCGATTCTATGCGCTGCCCGGCGATCTCCCCCTACAGCCCCCGTTTTTGCCGCGCGCACCTACAATCACGGCCCATGAATCTGCCGCACATCTCCGCCCTGTCCCCGCTCGACGGCCGCTACGCCGCCAAACTGTCTCCTCTGCGCCCGATCATGAGCGAGATGGGATACATGCACCGCCGCGTGCAGGTGGAGGTGACCTGGTTCATCGCCCTGTCGGACGCCGGCTTTGCCGAGTTCAAGCCCCTGACCGAAGGCGCCCGCGTCTATCTGCAGGATCTGGTGAAGAACTTCTCCGAGGCCGATGCCGTGGCCATCAAGGACATCGAAAAGACCACCAACCACGACGTCAAGGCCGTGGAGTACTGGATCAAGGGCAAGTTCGACGGCCGTCCCGAGCTGCTCAAGGCCGCCGAATTCGTGCATTTCGCCTGCACCAGCGAAGACATCAACAACACCAGCCATGCGCTGCAACTGCGCGCCGGTCGTGACAGCGTGCTGCTGCCGGCCTTGACGGGCATCACCGCCAAGCTGCGCGAGATGGCCCACGCCTACGCGGCCGTGCCCATGCTCAGCCGCACGCACGGCCAGACCGCCAGCCCCACCACCGTGGGCAAGGAAATCGCCAACGTGCTGGTGCGTCTGGAAAAGGCCTCTGCCCGCATCGCCGAGGTCAAGCTCCTGGCCAAGATGAATGGCGCCGTCGGCAACTACAACGCCCATCTGTCGGCCTGGCCCGAGTTCGACTGGGAAGCCTTCAGCAAGAAGGTGATCGAGTCGCCCGAGCCCCAGGGTCTGGGCCTGAGCTTCCAGCCCTACTCGATCCAGATCGAGCCGCATGACTACATGGCCGAGCTGTTCGACGCCATCGCACGCGCCAACACCATCCTCATCGACTTCTCGCGCGATGTCTGGGGCTATGTGTCCCTGGGCTACTTCAAGCAGCGCCTGAAGGCCGGCGAGATCGGCTCGTCCACCATGCCGCACAAGGTCAACCCCATCGACTTCGAGAATGCCGAAGGCAATCTGGGCCTGGCCAACGCACTGCTCAAGCACCTGGCCGAAAAGCTGCCCATCTCGCGCTGGCAGCGTGACCTGACCGACTCCACCGTGCTGCGCAACATCGGCGTGGCCATGGGCTATGCCACGCTGGCCTACAGCTCGCTGATGACGGGCCTGAACAAGCTCGAACTCAACGAAGAGCGCCTGCAGGAAGACCTGGACCACGCCTGGGAAGTCCTGGCCGAGCCCATCCAGACCGTCATGCGCCGCTACGGCGTGCAGGGCGCCTACGAAAAGCTCAAGGAAGTCACGCGCGGCAAGACCGTGCAGGCCGAAGACCTGCACCGCCTGATCAACGGCCTGGAAATCCCCCAGGCCGACAAGGATCGCCTGCTGGCCATGACGCCTGCCTCCTATGTGGGCAAGGCGGCCGAGCTGGCCCGCCGCGTCTAATCCATCCTTTGCCGCGCCATGAAGGGCGCGCTTCAACCATTCAGGGCTGCCGATGCAAGCACAGGCTTGCTGCGGCAGCTCTTGTTTTTGATAGGTTCTGTCTCATGGCCCTCAAATCCACCATCTTCAAGGCGAACCTGTCCATCGCCGACATCGACCACGGCTACTACGCCGACCATGCGCTGACCCTGGCGCGCCATCCCAGCGAGACGGACGAACGCATGATGGTGCGCCTGGTGGCCCTGGCCCTCAATGCACACCAGCTCAATGACATGTGCAAGGGCGACGGCACGCTGGCGTTTGGCGCAGGCCTGTCCGATCCCGAAGACCCCGATGTCTCGCTGACCGACTTCACGGGCGCCAAGCGCCTGTGGATCGAGGTTGGCCAGCCCGAGGAAAAGCCCATCGCCAAGGCCTGCAACAAGTCCGATGCGGTGGTGCTCTACGCCTTCCACCATGCGGCCGAGGTCTGGTGGAAAGGCCTGGAGGGCAAGCTGGCGCGGCTGAACAAGCTGCAGGTCTGGCGCATTCCCTCCGAAACATCCCAATCCCTGGCGGAGCTGGCCGAGCGCAGCATGCAGCTGCAGGCCACCATCCAGGAAGGCGCGCTGACGCTCAGCAGCAACCTGGGCACGGTCTTCATCGAGCCGCTGCGCTGGAAGTAAACGGGCTCCCGCTCAAGTCCACGTTTCAACCCGGCAACTGCATCCGGACGGCCTGGGCGAAGGACTCCACGGTCCAGCCCGCGCCCAGCAGCATGCGGCGCGTGGACAGGCGGTCCATGACATCGTCCGGCACATTGCGGCCCAGATGGATGAGCGACTTGCTGTCCGCAATGCCCACATATCGGCCGTCATAGCTTCGCGCCAGATGGTTCCACAGGCCGTGGGCGCCCGGCGACTGGCGTGCGCCGCTGACCAGGCAGGTGCCTTTGTCCAGCACGCTGCGATACACGGCGCTGGCAATGCCGCGCCGCTGGTAATGCGGCGCAAAGCGCGAATGCGGCGAGCGCACGCGCCGGTCGGTGCGCTTGTCCACCTCGACCAGGCGATTGAACACCGTGTAGCCGGCCAGGCAGCGCCGCTCCATGTCCTCCACGTAGGCAAACCATTCGCCATCGGCTTCACGCCAGTGCAGTTGGAACTGCGGGTCGTGCAACGGGCGGCGCTCCAGGCCATGGAGCTTGTTGCCGGGCTGGTACAGGCGCTCGTGAATGGCTTCGAGCTCGCCCTCCACCAGCGGCTGCATCACGTCGATGCGCAGCTCGGTGACGTGGCGTGGCGCGCAGCGGGGCAGGGCGCGATGCGCCACGGTATCGCTCAGATGGCGCAGATGGCGCAAGAGCGTGGAAAAAGAGGGGGCGGCAAAAGAGGGTCCGGCTGGGGCAAGGGCTAGACAGGTCACGGCAGGGCTCGCTTCGTCGGCTGGCCGTCGGCTGGCCTTGAGGCCAGGCAGACGCGTGAAAATCCAACCGCCTTCAGCCTAGGGATGAAGGCGGCGCAAGAAGAGCGGATTCAGTGAAGCGACGCTGCCCGGTTCCGCGCAGGGCAGCGCATCAAGACCGTGCGGCCTGTCGGGGGCCGATGTTCAGTCGTGCCGCATCACGCTCGCGCAGGCGCGCGGCCGTGGCGGGCCAGGCCTTGCCGGCCGGCACGCGCGTCTCGCCCGCATCACGTGCCGTGAGGCGCAAGCAAAGGCGGAGGCAGAGGTGGCTGTGGCGGTAAGCGGCGGTCTGCAGCATGGCGGCCGATGTTAGGCCGTCTGCAACATCGCACTGGTCCGGTGCGGTATCCGGCAGATCAGCCGGCAATCAACCAGCAATCAGCCAGAGTCACGCGATGTGTCCGTGCGCTCGGCCGCACGCTCTGCATAGCGGGTGAAACGCCAGGAGTCGCCCTCTGCCGTGATCCTGCGCCAGACCATCCGCTTTTGTGCCGGTTCCATCGCGGTCCACAGCTGCACTTCGTCAAAGCTGCGGCCGCAGCCCTTGCATCTTTCGTCGCCCTGGCTGGTGGAGCAGATGGCGATGCAGGGCGTATCGGGCGTGGTGTCGTACCAGGCCAGCCAGGCCGCCATGGCGTGCGAGGGAAAGCCCTCAACCTGTACTTCGCTCTCATGCCAGAAGATCATCAGCGCGTACACCTCGGCCAGGGCCCGTACTTCGGGCTGCAGCAGCACGCCGTCCGGGGACGGATGGCGCTCGCGCCAGTAGTTGATGGCGGCTTCGATGTCGGTGATGTGCAGTGCGGTCATGGACGGTCAGGGGCAAGGGACAGCGATGATAAGACGCCTGCCCGCGCATGGCCGGGCATGGCTGCAACACTCCGTTGGCTCAAGGGTTGCTATGGATAGTGAAGCATTTGAGGTAGGCGAATAAATGGTCTGGGGGATGCGCGACTTGTGCTTCCCGTGGAAATGAAGGGTTTTTTCACTTGCGTGCCGTGGCGGCTTTGTGTTGCAATCCACAGGTTCGAAGGGGAGTAGCTCTCTGCCGGCGGGGGTGGTTTTTGCAAAGCCACGGTGCCGGCATCGGAATGGTCGTCAATACGAAGCGCAAGCTTCCGGCCTTCCGGGTTGCGGTGCATACCGCAGCCGAGCAAGACCTTTGATGGACCTGATGACGGTCGATCAATGTGTTCTCCCCTGAGCCAGGCATGTCCTTGCCCGGGTAGGCGCTGCGGCGTTGCATCGGTCTTTCTGTGCCGGTGGGTGTTTCTCCAGGAGGGAGGAGTTCTCGCCGGCCTTACTCAACAGCGAGGACCTTATGGACTTGGACTTTCTGACTCACGCCCCGTTCTGGGTGGCCCTGGGCCAAATCATCATCATCGACATCCTGCTGGGCGGCGACAACGCGGTCGTGATCGCGCTGGCCTGCCGCAAGCTGCCGCCCGAGCAACGCAAGAAGGGCATCATCTGGGGCACGGCGGGTGCCATCATCCTGCGCGTCATCCTGATCGCCTTCGCGATGACATTGCTGGCGCTGCCCTTCCTGAAGTTCGTCGGCGCACTGCTGCTGGTGTGGATCGGCATCAAGCTGATTGCCCCTGATGAAGACGGCCACGACAACATCCAGGGCAGCGACAAGCTGCTGGCTGCCATCAAAACCATCATCGTTGCCGACCTGGTGATGAGCGTGGACAACGTGATCGCCATCGCCGGCGCTGCCCAGAGCTCGGGCGAGCACCAGATGCTGCTGGTCGTGCTGGGCCTGTTGATCTCCATCCCCATCATCGTCTGGGGCTCGCAGCTCGTGATCAAGCTGATGGAGCGCTTCCCCATCATCATCGTGGCCGGCGGCATGCTGCTGGGCTGGATTGCCGGCGGCATGCTGGTCACCGACCCCGTCTTCGCCAATACGGAGAAGTGGGACTGGATGGTCAAGCTGCCCCAGACTGACATGCTCAAGTACGGTGCCAGCGTGTTCGGAGCCCTGCTGGTGCTGGCACTGGGCAAGTACATCGCTTCGCGCCGCCCTGCTCCCAAGGCCGGTGCCCACGGAGCCTGATCCGCTGAAAAGTTGAGGTGGGCGCCGGGTTGGCCCGATGGGCCGCCCGCGCCGATTCGCGACAATCCATGGCAAGGGTGGCCCCGGCCGCCTGCCTCTCCCACTCCCGCAAACCCAGTTCGACAAGGACTTGCTTTGAACCCCATCATCGTCTACGTGGATGACGCTTCCTACGCTCTGCCTCTGGTACAGGCCCTGGCCGCCTCGCCGCAGGCCCAGGCTTCGCACTGGCTGCTGGTGGCCTGCGCGCCGCGCATTACCCACCGGGTCAGCAAATGGGTGAGCCACAGCGCGCGCGAAAGCTGGCGCGGCAAGTGGGCGGACAAGCTGTTCGCCCAATTGCTGCCGGTGTTCGGTGACAGCGCTGGCAGGATCACGCCGGTGCTGGCCAAGGGCCCGCTGGCCGAAGTGGTGGCCCAGCTCCAGCAGGAGCACGGCACGGCCCAGATCGTCGATGCACGCCGCCCCAAGCAGGAAGCCACGGCTCCCGCCGTGGCGCCTGCCGCCCCGTTGGGCCGGCGCTGGAATCTTCCGGGAACGCTGGCGGCCATCGGCGCGCTGATGGGCCTGGTGTTCGAGGAAGCGATGATCTAAAGGCTGGCGTCTGCCTGGCCGCTCTGGTCAGGCGATCACTTTCAGGACGGCATCCCGAAAAACGGGATGCCGTTTTTCATGGGGTTCTCCGGTCCACGGTTTCCAGTGCGCCGCCTCAACCCGGATCTGCCGGCTGCTGCTATGCTGCCCGCATGAAAATCCTGATCAAATGGCTGCTCAGCGCCGGTGCCCTGCTGGTCGTGGCCTATCTTTATGGTGGCGTGCAGGTCAACAGCTTCAGCTCGGCCATGATCGCGGCGCTGGTCATCGGCCTGCTCAATGCGGTGCTGCGCCCCATCCTCGTGGTGCTGACGCTGCCCGTGACCATCGTGACGGTCGGGCTGTTTCTCTTCGTGGTCAACGGACTGATGTTCTGGGCAGCCTCGGGCCTGCTCAGCGGCTTTCACGTCGCGGGCTTCTGGGCGGCCATGCTGGGCGCCCTTATCTACTCGCTGCTGGGCCTGGCCATCGAATCACTTCTCGCGCGCCTGTTCCCTTAGCAGCTCCTCTACGGCACGCAGCCGCGTGTCCACGATGGAGGCTTCAATGAAATCCACCTTGGGTCCGCCCTTGCGGGCCAGGTCCTGCGCGGCCTTGAAACGGTCGACTGCCGCCGCGTAGTCGTAGTGCGCGACCTGTGCCTCGGCCTCGGCGCGCAGCGCGCGCAACTCCTGGCCCTGGGCGCGCTGCACCTGGGCCAGCAACTGCCAGGCGCTGGCATCACGCGGGTGGTCCGTCACCCAGGTCTGCAGCGGGCCCGCCATGCTGGCGGCGCCTTGCTCGCGCAGCAGGATCTGTGTGCGCATCAGCAATTCCGGCCTGCGCACGGCGCGGTTTTCGACCACATTGACGGTGGCCAGGCTGGGGCCGCTCTCCGTTGTCTTGGCGGGGATGGATTCCGTGGGATTGGCCTGGGCAGGCGCAGCTGCCGGCAGGTAGAGCGGTGGCAACGCCTGCAACGCGGCGCCGGGCTTGCCGGCCGTCAGCTCCAGTTCGGCCTGCAGCAGCCTGGCCTGCCGCTGGGCGCCGGCATCTGCGGCGGTTGCCACTTGAAGCCGCCCGGACATTTCCCGCGCTTCGGCCCAATCGCGCAATTGCACGGCGCTCAGCGTGGCGGCATATAGCTGTGCCACCTGCTGGGTTGGGGACTGGGTGCCAAAGCTGGTGGAGCGCGGCTGCTCGGCCCACTGGCGCAGCACATCCACGCCGGGGCGCGACAGCACGCGGGCCCGTGCGGCCATCATCACGTGTTCCAGGGATGGCGCTGGCGCAGGCGCAACGCCACGCGGCAGGCGCGAATGCATGTCGGCCATGCGTTCCGTGGTCAGCGGATGGCTGCGCAGATAGGGCCAGCTGCCGTTGTCATTCAGGCGGTTGGCCTGCTGCAGCTTGTCGAACATGGTCACAAAGCCCTGTGGCGCGAAACCTGCCGGCGCCATCAGCCCGTAGCCCATGCGGTCGGCCTCGCGCTCCATATCGCGCGAAAAATTCAACTGGTTCTGCACGGCCAGCGCCTGGCCACCCATCATCATGGCCATGGCGGCATCGGGGCTGCGGCTGGCAGCAAGCGCGCCCAGAATCATCGAGCCGATCATCAGCGGCGTCTGCTTGCCCTGCTGGGCAATGAGCCGCGCAATGTGCCGCTGGGTGACGTGGCTCAGCTCATGCGCCAGCACCGATGCTAGCTCGTCACGCGTGCTGACCACGCCGATCAGGCCCAGGTGCACCCCCAGATAGCCGCCGGGCAGCGCAAAGGCGTTGACCGATCGGTCCCGCCCCAGCAGGATTTCCCAGGCAAAGCGCTCTTCCAATTCGTCCGACAGTTCGCCGCGCGTGCGTGCCGCATCGACGAGGTGCTGCCAGATGCCTTCCACATATTCCTGCAGTACCGCATCGTCGATGTAATCGGGATCGCGGTACAGCGAGCGGATGATGCGGTCACCCAGGCGCCGCTCGTCACTGGTCGTCGTGGCCGCGCCGTCGCCCAGCGTGGGCAAGCGCAACTGGGCCTGTGCCGGTGTATGCGTTGCGATGGTGAGAGAGGCCGCCAGCAGCTGCAGGCCGACGGCGATACGTGTCTTCAGGCGTGATGGGCGCATGGGCAGGTAAGAACCAAGGGGCCGGGCCCGTGCATCGGCACGGGGCGGTGAAACACCCCACTATGATGCCTCGGTTCGCCAAACGTTCATGGCAGGACTGACCAATGTGTCAGGACTGCCGTAGACCGGCCCGTGCATTTTTTGGAGTTGTGACATGTCTTCCCTCACCCATTTCGACGCCCAGGGCCAGGCCCACATGGTCGATGTCGGCGCCAAGCCTGCCACCCACCGCATCGCGGTCGCCGAAGGCCGCATCACCATGCAGCCCGCCACGCTGGCCATCATCCAAGGTGGCACCGCCAAGAAGGGCGACGTGCTGGGCATTGCGCGCATCGCCGGCATCATGGCTGCCAAGAAGACCAGTGACTTGATTCCGCTTTGTCATCCGCTGGCGTTGACGCGGGTGGCAGTGGATTTCGAACTGTTGCCCGAAACGTCGTCCGTCCGCTGTCTTGCCACCGTCGAGACCGTTGGCCCGACCGGGGTGGAGATGGAGGCGCTCACAGCCGTGCAGGTGGCCTTGCTCACGGTCTATGACATGTGCAAGGCGGTGGACAAGTCAATGGTGATGGAGGGGGTGAGGGTGGCGAAGAAGCGGGGGGGGAAGACATTTAAAATTTAATTCGAAGTCTACTATGCATAGAAAATGCTAGTTGACTAAATGAGTTACTCTTAAATTCAAAACGAATCTAGTGGTAGATATGCTAGGACTTTTGCGTCTTCAGTGTTCAAAATTACAGTCCAAAAAATTTTATTCCGAGAAACCAAGGGAATATAGGCTAATTTTTCAAAAGACTGCCCCGTGCCTTCTATCACACTTCGAATTTCTGACTGCCGTATAGGGAAGCGTTTTATCAAATCCAATACAGGTCGGCTGGCTGCCAATATAGCACGTTGTCCATGCTGATACGGGCGCCATAGATCAGCTTGAGCAGAAAGAGGTATGCCGCCAAGCGCCATCATCGTCCTGTCTAGTTTTTCTTCGGCCTTCAACGAACGTAGAGAAATATATGTTGGACCTGTCCATGGTAATTTTTGAAGTTCTGGTGGCGCTTTTTTTTGTAATTCGGTGGGAATCTCTGAAGCGTGAACTACACGGAAACGATCATATTCAAACGCGATATGAACGGGTCGTGCAAGCGCCGCCGTCCAGAGACCATATATCAATGCAGATAGCTGTAATACCCCAATTATCCCAAAGTCTAGGAAAAATTCACGACGAGATTTCTTATTATTGAAAGTTATAAATGTAAGGAGGGGCCCGATAAGAATATCGATGACTATAATTATAAAGATTAGCTCAAGTCCTGAGGATATATCCCTATAGGGATAAGGGTACCATAGCTGGATTACTGCTGTGGTTAAAGAAAGTACCAATAAAAGACTAATGCCAAGATGTATAAAAAATGCATTGAGTTTGAATCTGTATTTTTCAAAATATGTTGATAGGATTGTCATTTGGATTTATAAAGTGACATTGATATATAGCGCGCTTAACATTAATCTTCACTAGAGACTATGAAGTTAAATAAAGAAGATAATAAGAGTTTATATGATTTTTATGAAAATCCTGACGAGGATTCATCGGATTGTCCTACTGCTATTTTAATGTCAACATTCAATGGTGCAGGCTATGTCCTAGAGCAAGTTGAATCTATCATTCTACAAATGAGGGATTGTGACCGGCTATTTATTCGAGATGACGGATCTCTTGATAATACAGCTGATCTAATTGGTTCGATCAAAGATTCTCGCATAGTATTTGTTTGCGGCGAGAATATTGGTTTTTCAAAGAGCTTTCTATGGTTGATTTCGAACATTGAGAACGCGTACTCAATTTACATGCTTGCCGATCAAGACGATATCTGGTTGCCCGGAAAGTTGCTAAAAGCACGTCGTGCATTGAAGAATAGGAATGAGCCTTGCCTTTATTGCTCGCGTTTACAATTAGTTGATCAGCAAATGAAGCCAATTGGACTATCTCCAGACTTCAAGAAACCTCCAGTATTTTGGAATGCAGTCTGTGAAAACATTGCCACAGGATGCACAACAGCAGTTAATCGGAAGGCATTAGATGTTTTAAGATCAATTCCTTACGAAATGTTAAGAAAATTCCCTATTGTTTATCATGATTGGTGGATGTACTTGTGCATAAGTGCATTTGGTACCGTTATTTTCGATAAACAACCTTCCATGCTTTATCGACAGCACGGCGGAAATATGGTTGGAATGGGCGCGGGATTGGGTCGGTATAAGAATATTATGCGCCTGCTATGGCGAAGGCCTTGGTGCAGGATAATGATATTGCAATTGAAGACATTTTATGTATTGTTCAATAAAAGATTGAAAAATGAGCGTGCCAAGGATTTTTTGTGCGTGAGAAATCTCACTTCAGGTCACAAGCTAAAAATAGTGTACGAATTTCTAAAATGTAAAAGCCTTGTTCGGCAGGGAGTGGGAGGTGTTTGGGTCTTAAAATTTCTTCTTGTCGTGGAGTATTTAAGTGGTCGATTAGATATCACTGATATTCATCTGGAATAAATTTTTACATTGAATGCTGAACTCTTCCTTTTCTTGTAGGATTTTCTTTCTATACTGCTCGAAATCAATTGTTGATTGCTCGAAGTTATTAAATATTTTTGATGTGAGTAGTTCAAAATCCGCAATGAAATTTTCTGAAGAGCTATTGAGTTTATAAGATTGGGGTATTGGGATATCCAAAGCATTGGCGGCTGCACCTGCCATTCCTGTGATAATACAGGCCCCAGCAAGAGCTGCTTCACGCGGTAGTCGATCCTTCCCAGGATGCTCTCCAAAGTCTATGTATATTTTTACTGAGCGTAAAATATTATTGACCTGCTCAGTCGTCATGTTCTCTATAGCTTGAAATTTTACGTGAGGGAGCGCATTAATCAGTTTGGAGGTAATCTTCATGCCCTTCCTCGGATTAAATGCCACAGAGTTTGATCGAAAAATCTCTGAGGTATCTAATTCATGTGCCTTAGTCAAATAATCTCCAAGCATACGTGCTGATATGTTGTTCGCCCTTAAATGAGCTTTGGCATATTCAGATTGTGCTAAATGAGTGTATCTCCTTAGGGAATTAAGAGGTGCTCGGGCAAGGCGGCTTGCTAAAGTGATTGGTACCCAAGAACGCCAACCTTTCTGAGGGGGGATGCGGTAGTAATTATCAACAGATTGCCACCATATGATAATTTGCATGGGGTCGTATTTTTTTGCCAATCGTGTAGCTGATTCTGGAATTACCATAATGTTGTGCTCAGACTTCTCTGGCTTGGCAATGGTAATATTGTAGATAGAGGAGTATGGTTCTGGAGTTTTGAATTCAATTTCGAATGGATAGTAGCTTATAAATGCATTTAGACCAATTTCTCGGAGCTCATGGACGAGTTGATGAAGCAGTTCAGGTCCTCCTGTCACTACTCCACCTGGGCAAACGACGAAAATTTTTCTATTCATCATTGAAGAAGGAATCTCTTTGTGAATGCCAATGCAGATGCCACGGCCTGATCCATGTTGTAGTATCTGTATTCTGCTAGACGGCCTACGAGATGCACTTTTGGCATTAAATGTGAAATATCAGAAACATATATTTCATGAAGCAAGCGATTGGCTTGCGTTGGTATAGGGTAATAGGGGTCGCCTTTATCTGTAGAAATCTCTCGCACCACTGTCGTTCCATCAATTTCCTGTCCAGTGAGATGCTTGAATTCTGTTACTCTTGTCTCTGGGCCATCCGCTATATCTGGATAGTTAATGGTTCCTACTGGCTGGAATAGTTCAATATTTGGGTGATGCTCGAAACAAAACTGCAGGGAGCGGTAAGGAAGCCGACCATGGCGATAGTTGAGAAGTCTATCTATCGCACCCGTAAAAATAATATGTTCATAGTCTCCAAAATCATGTGATGTAGCCTTTTTATTAAGCTCAATTTTAATTCTAGGATGATCTAGCATACGAGTGACCATGGCTGTATAGCCATCTGATGGAATGCCCTGATATTTGTCCTGAAAATATCTATCGTCAACTGAGTCGCGAAAGGGCACTCGCGCTGCGACAGATGCATCAAGCTCCTCAAGACCACATCCCCATTGCTTCTTTGTATATCCCGAGAAGAAGGCATCAGTCAGCTCAACGCCGATTGCCGCCAACAGATAATCTTCACTGGATTTGATTGCATCTCTTGGTACTCTAAGTGGTTGCAAGATGTTATTTAAATCTTTTGAAGTTTTGAGATTTTTGCCGAAATAATGACCTATGGATGTGATGTTGAGAGGGATTGGGAAGTAGTTCTCTTTGTATTTCGCCAATACTTTGTGTTCATATCTTCGCCAAGAGGTGTATTGCGATAAAAAATCAAAGACTTTGATGCTATTGGTATGGAATATGTGAGGACCATATCTATGGATCAAGACACCATGCGAGTCATATTCATCAAAAGTATTTCCCGCAATATGGCTTCTTTCCTCTTGGACAGTTATCTCGAAACCTGCATTAGCCAACTCTGCTGCGCAGGTCGCACCAGAAAGACCTGCTCCTACAATGAGAATTTTATTCATATAAATCAATGCTATAAATCGATAAACATTATTTATTATCGAAGGGAGGAATTTATCTTTATGCAGATGATGGCCACAACAAATTCGTATATAAGCGTTGCAAAAGAAATACCGTAGACATTTAAGATGATAGCGCCCCCTATGCATGCCAATGTAAGTGCGGCCAGTCCAATGCTGTTTATTAAGAAATGTACGCGTGTTGTGGGTTTTTTTGACAGAAAATTGAAGGTTGCTAATTGTGAGGCCGTGGTCAAAAGTGGCAATGTGAATTGGATTATTAATATTCCTGCCAAGATATGAAAACTATTATCATGAGATGATGATCTATATTTGAATATGAAGATTGCGGTGACTAGTAATGCTATCGACATGAAAGATGCTACATATACCTGTACTTGCTGGAGCTTGGTTCCGACTGATTTGATATATCCAGATGCAAGAGATCTGCTTCGATTTAATGCGGCGTAAGTCGAGATTCCAATAGGTGCGGCCATACTGCAAGTTGCCCTGATTAACGTTGCACCTAAATGCAAGGCGCCTGCTTGAACAGGATTCAGCATGGCGCCTGCGACTAGATGAGGTACTTGTAGGGTTATACTTCCACAAGTAAATGCTAGCCCATGATATATGGAACGGACGAAAGTAACTCGTAGACATCGTACAACACGGTCATCTAGCAGTATCTTCAATATTTTACGGTCTGCCGTAGAAACTGATACTACCAAAGAGCATGTCAAATAGATTGAAAGTAAATATGCTGCATCTACTTTAAATGCCGAGAGAATAATTATGAGTAATATGAAAATAAAGCGAAATATGGCTGATTTCTCGGCAAATCTCGAAATTCTCTGTAATGCATACTCTCTGCTTTGGTGAGAGAGAATGCTTGCTACTATGGTGATGGCAATAAGGGAAATTGTCAGAGTTGTGTCTATATTTCTAACAATATATCCTGATATCAAGAATCCTACAATTGCAACTAGTGTCCCTGCTATTGACCTGAATAATATTACTGAGGCAAATTGCCGATTCTGGATCTGTATGTTAGTGAGTCTTCCAATTTGCAGAGGAAGAAAAATACCGGAGCCAAAATCTATTACTATGGAAATAGTGCTGCATACGGCTAAAAGAGGTGCAAATTTTCCGTATTCCTCTATACCATATATGCCAATGATAAGTGCAGAAAATATGGCTGGATAAGCCATCTGCAAAAATATTAATAAATACTGAGACTTAACATCAGATGTTATCTGATTTGAGATATTTGTATGATCTTCATCAGTGATTTCTGATTTCATAAATAAGATTTTTCTGTTTTCGTTCTATTGATGAGATAATGGTCTTCATATTTGATGTGTATTAATAGAGAGACTTGCAATAGAAATTAAAGATAAAATCCAAAGTATATTTAGAATTGAAAATGATTTATCTTCTAATTTAGCCATCCTCCATTTATAATTTGATTGCATTGAATTGATTCCCATGGCCTAGTGTCATTATGACCAAGCCATCGTAATTCAAAATTGATGTCTTGACGCCGCCGTACGTACAAGCTTCCATCGATAGTTGCAATGAACGTATAACGTGATTCTCGGAATATTTGTACCAAACTACCGTCTTGAAGTACATGCTTGGCACCTAGGGGCCACAGGGAGTTTCCGCATAGACGAATAAGCCTTTCCATCGAATATTTTGCCTGCGGGGCAGGGTTGATGACCAAGGTGCTCTTTATTTTGGTGTGCGTCAATTTGCAAGCTATCTGCATTACGTTCAATGGCGATATCTTATTTCTACAACTGGACTCATCAATGGAGAGGCCGTATTGATTTAAGAGATTTTCGTAACGTCTTTGCCAAATATTATAAATAATATTCTTATTGAGTGCGAAATCTAAACTGAAAGAATCCAAGAGAATGGGGCGTTGGGATTGATTAATGGTTTTCATAGCCTTTGAGTGTTCTGGTGAATAATTACCCATAGCCTGCGCAAAATCTAAGGCGACAAATTGGGAACTTTTCGCTATCGGCGTGTTGACCATGAGGGCCATCATTGTTTGAGATTGCGGCGTAATAATAACGTCTGGCTCGAATGGGCTCAGTAGGCTTTGTATGCTAGGGAATGGATCTGGCGCTGCCCAGCGTGTTTTTAACATAGACCACCCCTGAGAAGGGGATGAACTGTTCAAAAGCATTCCTTGGGCTCCAAAGATTACTGTCAAAACAAGCCAGAACCAATCCTTGCGAATAGGTAATCGCCATAGCAGAAGGCTGAAAAATGGCCCCGAAAAGATTAACATGGGGATGGCATAACGACCATTACCAGAGACAAGGAGCCAAGATATCCAAGAAACTGACCAGCCTAATAATATGGAAATAAGCAGGCGCTGATTTTTAATATGGGATGAGATAATGGAATCTTTGTCTTTCCTTCGTGCCCAAGTAATCCATAGGAGGCAGAGCGAGATTAATAGTACCAGGGCCGCAGGTCTTAAATCCGGTGCGATTATTTCTACATATACGCCGGCTTGAAATTCAAGGATCTCGAATGTTCTTGTTAATAGCTCATAAAAACCGTCAGGACGAAAGCGACTCATGGTAGATATATGGAGAGAGGGCGAAGAGAGTCGGTAAACATTGGGTAAAATGGGCTACCGCAGTCTCTCCATATTTGTTGAGCCCAAGGCCACCATAGAAAAAAAGTCACCAGCAAGCCACCTAGTGCTAAGGCAAGAAGACGTGCTAATGCTGTATAGATCGTTTTTGCAGAAACCAAGCTGAGGACCAGCAGTCCAAGTCCTGCAAAGATATTGCTCATCTTTAGAACTATAGAAGTGGTGGCGAGTACTCCTGCAATAAATGTCCATGCTAAGGAATTGAAGTTCTTGTGATTATAATAATTCTGTGATTCACAAGAGTATTTCCAGATTACTAGTGAAAATGCCCAAATTATCGGGAGAGAAGAAAGTATGTCATTAGATGTACTGTCCAGCAGCGACCACCATAGTGGTGATAGATATGCCAATGCTGTGGATGAAATCCGTGCCAAGCTTGCATGGATATTTCTTTGAGGTATGAGGGACCAAGTGATTAACCATACTGCGGGGGCAGTGGCAATAGAAGGAATTGCTAGAGCAATTGCTGCCTGCTGTCCACTTGCGCCATGTGATTGAAGAAAATACAGCGGGCCATATGCAAATGGATATTGGCAAGACATTGAGCCGGCTGCGAAAACATCCTGCTGTAAGCGGCTGCCTTCAATAGCCATCCAGCCAAGATAAAGGTGATGATTCAATGTATCCCACCCTAATGATAGCCCGCCGAGTGAGTTTATCCAATAGAAAGTGGCTATCGCCAATGCTGCTGACGCACCAGACCATTCCAATAAAGGCGGGTAACTTATATTCTCAATATTTTCAGAATCTGACATTTTAAGTTTTGCTGACTAATATTGTATCTTCTGTGATTTCCGGATTTTTATGAATCCGCCTTGCAGCACGACGTTTAGTGCTGCAGCACAGAGGCTTCCACCAATCGATTGCAGTCCTACTACCATTGTTGTGCTTGCAATAATTGCTTGTCGGAGAATCTTAGAGCTGTCAATGGCCCCGAAGTCCGTTGCTGCCCAATCTACAAATAGCTCCCAAGCCCAAAAAAATCCAATTCCTAATAGTAAGAATCCAAAAATAAGCGCATGCTCAAGCGTAATTATTTTTTCCAGCCATTGCAGAAATCCATTTTTCGGTGGCTTCATTCCAGAAGCTACTGAGAGCCACTGCACCATACCGCCCCACTGCAACGCTTGAAAGCCGAGCATTACTGCTGCAGAACAAAAAAGCATAGTATGTATATCAAAACCTACTGATCCCCAGGCGATGGAACCTTGCCAAAGGGCTCCTAGGCCAATCAGGCCGATCATTAGTAAGAAAAGCCCTGGGCCCATAAAAAGCCAAGCTGGGCTGAAAAGCATCATGAATCTGAGATGCCGCCAACCATCTCTCCAAGTCCTAAGATGAGGCGGCCGACCACGTCCATCCGGTCTTAGTGTGGTTGGCACTTCAGTGACTCGAAGCTTTGCGAACGAGGCTTTTGCTATCATTTCTGTGGCAAATTCCATTCCAGGGGATTGTAGGTGGAGATTCTTTATGGCTTGGGTTTCGAAGCCGCGTAATCCACAATGGAAGTCGCCAACAGGCAGGCGGAAGAAAATCCGTCCCAAAGCACTTAATACAGGATTGCCAAGATAGCGATGTAACAACGGCATTGCTCGAGGAGAAATACCCCCTCTGAAGCGATTTCCCATAACTAGTTGATTGCCTTCTCTTAGAGCAGATACAAATGATGCAATTTGGGAAAAATCATAGCTGTCATCTGCATCGCCCATGATTGTGTAGTGGCTCGTTGCGACATGAATGCCTCCAATCAGAGCTGCACCATAACCGCGCTCGGCTATGGATACGACACGAGCGCCTGCGGCAGAGGCGATTTCTTGAGATCCATCAGTAGAGCCGTTATCCGCAACAATTACTTCGCCTTGTATGTCAGCCATTTTCATTGCCACTATGGCGTCGCGCACGCACTTGCCAACGGTTTTTGCCTCATTGAGGCACGGCATTAATACAGTTAATTCCATAAATGAAAATTGAAAATACGATATGCTGTATCTTGATAGGGAAATATCAGAAGTAATATATTTTGGATCAGCGGGTGATCATGATCATCTGATAAAAGAAAAAGGGGCACGACTTGTGCCCCTTTTTTACATGGTTTTAAGGTCCATGACTCCTTATTCTATTCATCGCCTGGAAATTAGGATTTCCGGCCATTGGCGATTTTAGAATTGACCGCGGCAAGAGCCGGGGAGGTACTTGGGGGGCAGAGTCGTGCCATCACCTGTAGCTCCACAGCGCCAGCCAAAAACCGTAGTCTGGACATCCGTGTTCGTGAAGGCAGTTGTCGCATTCTTCATAGGCTGCAGGGTAACAATCTTGCTGGCTGCCTCTTTCAAATCGGCAGCGGCACTGGAAGTAACCTTGACCAGTCCAATATTTGTAGTGTTGATAGCGGCCACATACTTGCTCGGGTTAACTGTTTCGCAGCCCCAAGCATCAGCAGCCGGAAGAGTAGTACCTACGGTGCTTTGGATAGTTTCAGTAATGGAAGTACGGCACGCGGAGCCAGCAAGGATAACTTCTGAAACCTTGGCACGCACCGTGTAATCCTGATAAGCCGGCAGCGCAACTGCTGCCAAGATGCCGATGATCGCCACAACGATCATCAATTCGATCAAGGTAAAACCTTGCTGGATGGAACGCTTCATGAACTTCTCCTCATAGGGGGTTGATTGCATGCTCTATCGAGCAAGAGCCGTGCCAGTTGCGCCTTGAGGCCAAGGTTCGCGCATGTGTATTGTTTGGTTGCAACTTACACGGGTGGTCGACATTCTCTGACAAATCGATCCAATTTTGCGTGACATTTTTGTCAAGGATGGTGAGCTTGCCAACGAAGCAACAGCGAACCTTGTCAGTGGATCAAGAGGGTCCCTCACGCCACCAGGAACTGCATCTGCGTACCTGCCAGTTCCACCGTGTCGCCATGTTGCAGCGGCATGGCGCGGCGGCCGATTTCCTGGCCGTTGAGCTTGAGGCTGGGGGAGTCGCCTTCCAGCTGGGCCAGCACGAAGCCGTGGTGCTTCTGGGTGATGGAGGCGACCGCCACGCCGGGCTTGCCCAGGGTGGTGACGACTTTGACCAAGGGGACTTCGCGGCCAGCGGCGTTGCCGTTGAGCATGCGGATGGCAGCCTGGCGCGTGGCCAAGCCAGCCATCGAAGGCGGCAGGGTGTGGTCGAAGCCTGAGGGGGTCTGGGTGCTGAACTGCGATGGCAGGTCTTCCGCCAAGGGGGCTGGGCGGGTTGCCTCCACTGCTGCGGCAATGGCCGCCAGTGCCGAGCGCGAGGAGGCGCTGACCTGCTGCTGCACGAAACGGATCTTGTACTTGCCGATGTCCAGCAGGTCGCCGTGGTTCAGGGTCTGGCGCAGTATGGGCTGGCCGTTGACATAGGTGCCGTTGGTGCTGCGCAGGTCTTCGATGATGACGGTGCCGTCGACGATGCTGAGAACGGCGTGCTCGCCGCTGACGGCGAGGTTGTCGATCACGATGTCGTTGTAGGGGCGGCGTCCCAGCGTGGTGCGCTCCTTGGCCAGCTGCACTTCCTTGATGACGGCGCCGTCGATGGAGATGACCAGGGTCGGCATGCTCAAAGTTCCTTTGTTATGCCCGGGTTGCACCATCCACTGGGCGATCCGGAGCTGGGGTGTATCTAAATATTATGTCTGCGGCCTGCGCGCGCCGAGGTCTGCCATGGTATTTGATACAGACTATGGATTGTCTTTTCCTGATTGTTGGACTTGCAATCATTTTTAACAATTGGAACCTGCGAGGGCGGTGCAGGCAAGCGCGTCCATCGGTTGGGATCTGCCGTCGATCGCTGTGTGGGCTCAATCGAGGGAGGTGCTGGCTGCAGGGGGAGGGCTGGCGTGTATCTCGATCAGCGCCGCGCTGATGTTGTCGTTTCCGCCGGCTTCATTGGCGGCGGCGAGCAGCGAGGTCAGCAAGACGGGCAGCGGGCTGCATTGGGTGAACAGGGCGGCGATGGCTTGGTCATCGAGCATGTCGGTGAGGCCGTCGGAGCACAGCAGGATGCGGTCGCCGGGTTGTAGCGGCCACTCATTGAAATCGGGCGTGACGTCCGGCGTGACGCCCAGGGCCTGGGTGAGCAGGTGGCCCAGGCCGGATTGCCTGGCTTCGTGCTCCTGGATGCGGCCTGCGTCGATTTCTTCCTGGAGCCAGGTGTGGTCTCGGGTCAGGCGCAGCAGTTGACCCTCGCGCCAGCCGTAGGCCCGCGAGTCACCAAGGTGGGCGAGCATCAGCAGACCTGGCAGCAGGGCTGCGGCAATGATGGTGGTGCCCATGCCGCGGCAGCCCGGTGTTTCCCGGGCAGCCGTAAGAATGGCGGCGTTGGCCAGGTTCAAGGCATTGGCCAGTGACTGCTGCAATTCCTGGCGGGCTTGCGGAGTGTTGGCTGCCGGCGCCTCGGTGGCTACGCTTTGCAGTGCCACGGATACCAGGCTGATGGCCATGGCGCTGGCGACTTCGCCGGCGTTGTAGCCGCCCATGCCATCGGCCAGCACCGCAATGGGCCAGGGCTGGGCGCTGGGGTGGATGGTGACCGCATCCTCGTTGTTGTCACGGCGCCGGCCCACATCGGTGCGCGCAACCATGGCGCAGTGTTGCGCAGGGACTGCCTGTCGGCAGGGCTGGTCCGGGGTCTTGGGTGCGCTGGGCATGGTGGCGAAGGGCGGGCGCGGCGATGTTGCCATCAGTCCCTGTGTGCAGATGCAATGGTGAAGCCGGTGCACAGCGTAATTGAAAACAGTGCCCCCAAGTGCCAAGAATGGGCCGGCGCAGCGGCTCGTCAGCTTGACGCCACATCAAGGACGGACCCTCACAAAGCAAAAACGCACTGCCGAGGCAGTGCGTTGTGGAGGTGGCGAGGGGCCACCTGCGGCGGTATCAGGCCTGTGCCGCGTGCTTGGCGCCGGAGCGCGACTGCAGGAGCTTGCCAATGCCGACGACCAGCACGGCACCGGCGGCAGCCGCCACGTAGTGCAGCCAGGGATGGCTGATGGCGTAGTCGTGCAGCAGGCGGTCGTTGACGATGGTTTCTCCGCCGACCCAGCCGATCAGGGCAGCGCCCAGCGTGATGATGACGGGGAAGCGCTCCATGAGCTTGATCATCAGCGTGGAGCCGAAGACCACCAGCGGGATGCTGATGGCCAGGCCCAGGATCAGCAGGACCATGTTGCCCTGCGCCGTGGCGGCCACGGCGATCACGTTGTCCAGGCTCATCACCAGATCGGCGATCAGGATGGTGCGGATGGCGACCATCATGCTGCCGTGACCCTTGGATTCGCCTTCATCCTCTTCTTCGCCGGTCAGCAGTTGCAAGCCGATCCACAGCAGCAGGCAGCCGCCCACGATCTGCAGGAACGACAGCTCCAGCAGCTTGGCCGCGACCACGGTCAGGATGATCCGCAGCACCACGGCGGCGCCGGAGCCGAACATGACGGCTTTCTTTTGCTGTGCGGGGGGCAGCGAGCGTGCTGCGAGGGCGATGACGACTGCGTTGTCGCCAGACAGAATGATGTTGATCCAGACGATCTTCAACAGGCCGATCCAGAAATCGGCGCTTTGCAGGTATTCCATGGTTTCTCCACTGTTATGAGTTGAAAAGCGCCAGGGCGGTGGCCTCTGGCGCTTTTTCTTTTTTGGAGTCGTCAGTGTAGGGCGGACTTGCCGCCTTACCGATTCGTAATTCTGCGTAATTTTCTCCTGGGGCGAACCCCAGGATGTCGCGCAGAACCGGTGCCGCTTAGATCAGGCCCTTGAGCAGGCGGCCCATTTCGGAAGGATTGCGGGTGATGACGAAACCGCACTCTTCCATGATGGCCAGCTTGGCGTCGGCCGTGTCGGCACCGCCGGAGATCAGCGCGCCGGCGTGGCCCATGCGCTTGCCGGGAGGGGCAGTGACACCAGCGATGAAGCCGACGATCGGCTTCTTCATGTTGTCCTTGCACCAGCGGGCAGCTTCGGCTTCGTCGGGACCGCCGATTTCGCCGATCATGATGACGGCGTCGGTGTCGGGATCGTCGTTGAAGGCCTTCATCACGTCGATGTGCTTGAGGCCGTTGATCGGGTCACCGCCGATGCCCACGGCCGACGACTGGCCAATGCCCAGTTCGGTCAGCTGAGCCACGGCTTCGTAGGTCAGCGTGCCGGAGCGGCTGACCACGCCGATGCGGCCCTTCTTGTGGATGTGGCCGGGCATGATGCCGATCTTGATCTCGTCGGGCGTGATCAGGCCGGGGCAGTTGGGTCCCAGCAGCAGGGTGCGCTTGCCGCCTGCGGCTTCCTTGGCGCGCATCTTGTTGCGCACTTCCAGCATGTCACGGACGGGGATGCCTTCGGTGATGCAGATGGCCAGGTCCAGGTCGGCTTCCACGGCTTCCCAGATCGCGGCGGCAGCGCCTGCGGGGGGAACGTAGATCACGGAGACCGTGGCGCCCGTGCCTTGCGCGGCTTCCTTGACGGAGGCGTAGATTGGCACGTCGAAGATCTTTTCGCCGGCCTTCTTGGGGTTCACACCGGCCACGAAGCAGTTCTTGCCGTTCGCGTATTCAATGCACTTTTCAGTGTGGAACTGGCCCGTCTTGCCCGTGATGCCTTGGGTGATGACCTTGGTGTCTTTGTTGATGTAGATCGACATGGTGTTTTCTCCGGGCCTGCTTACTTGACGGCTTCGACGATCTTGGTGGCCGCTTCGGCCATCGTGTCGGCGCTGATGATGGGCAGGCCGGACTCGGCCAGCATCTTCTTGCCCAGTTCTTCGTTCGTGCCCTTCATGCGCACGACCAGGGGCACTTGCAGGTTCACGGCCTTGCAGGCAGTGATCACGCCGGTGGCGATGGTGTCGCACTTCATGATGCCGCCGAAGATGTTGACCAGAATGCCTTCGACCTTGGGGTTCTTGAGCATGATCTTGAAGGCTTCGGTGACCTTCTCGGGGGTGGCGCCGCCGCCCACGTCCAGGAAGTTGGCCGGCTCGCCGCCGAACAGCTTGATGGTGTCCATGGTGGCCATGGCCAGACCTGCACCGTTAACCAGGCAGCCGATGTTGCCGTCCAGCGAGATGTAGGCCAGATCGAACTTGGAGGCTTCGACTTCAGCGGGATCTTCTTCGTCCAGGTCGCGCAGGGCCACGATTTCGGGCAGGCGGAACAGGGCGTTGGCGTCGAAGTTGAACTTCGCGTCCAGGGCAACCACGTTGCCCTTGCTGTCACGGTTCAGCGGGTTGATCTCGACCAGCGAGGCATCCGTGTCCATGTAGCACTTGTAGAGCTTCTGGCAGATGTCGATGAACTGGGCGGTGGAGTCGGCAGGCATGCCGATGCCCTTGGCCAGTTCTTCGCCCTGGGCCTGGGTCAGGCCGACCAGGGGGTCAACGAAGATGGTGATGATCTTCTCGGGAGTGGAGTGGGCCACTTCCTCGATGTCCATGCCGCCTTCGCTGGAAGCGATGAAGGCCACCTTCTGCGTGCCGCGATCGGTCACGCACGACAGGTAGTATTCCTTCTGGATGTCGGCGCCGTCTTCGATGTACAGGCGGCGGACCTTCTGGCCTTCGGGGCCGGTCTGGTGCGTGACCAGCTGCATGCCCAGGATCTGGCCAGCCAGTGCCTTGACGTCGTCAATGCTCTTGGCAACCTTCACGCCGCCGCCCTTGCCGCGACCACCAGCGTGGATCTGGGCCTTCACGACCCACACGGGGCCGCCGAGCTTCTGGGCGGCCTCGACGGCCTCTTGCACTGTGAACGCAGGGATACCGCGAGGTACAGGCACACCAAACTGACGCAAGATGTCCTTGCCTTGGTATTCATGAATCTTCATGATGTCTCTCTCAAACAAATAGGGGGGGATTGACCCGGTAGCCCTGGGGTGCTGCCTCAAGGCGGAGTGACCTGGCAATCGCCGAATGTACCATGCTGCACTGCGCCATCCGACACGCCCCCATGCGCAGAATCCACAATTTCCTGCGGGCCAAGCAGCATGTCAGGAACTGTGCAATGCATTGATATGTCAGGGAAAAGACGGTTTCCCGACATTTCGTTCAGGCGCCACAGCTCTTTTGTCTTATAGAGGATCTGCAGACGGCGCTGCCCGCCGTTTGTAACAGGCGCATGTCAGCGCGCCCTTGATCGCCACTGCCAACCGTTTTGCGACAACGGGCGCAGGGGGACCCGGTTTCGGTGAGAATCCGCAGCTGGAACGCGGCAATGGTGCCGCAGCGGCTCCAGGAGGGCCGCGCAGCAGGAGAAATACAGCGATGGCAAAAGTCTTTATCGATGGCGAAGCAGGCACGACAGGGCTGCAGATCCGTGAGCGTCTGGTCGATCTGTCCGGCGTGGAGCTGGTCAGCATTGCCCCCGAGCTGCGAAAGGATCCTGCCGCCAAGCGTGCGCTGATCGCCGGCGTGGACTTGGTCATCCTGTGCCTGCATGACGATGCCGCGCGCGAGACCGTGGCCATGGTCGATTCCATCGAGGCCGAGACCGGCCGCACCATCAAGATCATCGATGCATCCACGGCCCACCGCGTGGCGCCCGACTGGGTGTATGGGTTTCCGGAGCTGCGTGCCGGCCAGCTTGAGGCGGTCAAGACTGCCAAGCGCGTGTCCAACCCCGGCTGCTATGCGACGGGAGCCATCGCGCTGCTGCACCCGCTGGTTGCCGCGGGCCTCATCCCTGCCGACCACGGCCTGAGCCTGCCCTCGGTGTCCGGCTATTCGGGCGGCGGCCGCAGCATGATCGAAGCCTATGAGGCCGGCACGGCCGCGCCTTACGAGGCCTATGCGCTGGGCCTGACGCACAAGCACATTCCCGAGATCCTGCAATACACCGGCCTGACGCGTCGCCCGGTGTTCATTCCCGCCGTGGGCAATTTCCGCCAGGGCATGCTGGTGCAGCTGCCGCTGCATCTGGACCTGCTGCCGGGCGCGCCCAAGGCGGCTGACCTGCACGATGCGCTGGCCTCCCACTACGCGGCCACCAACACGCCGGAGCAATGGGTGTCGGTGCTGCCGCCGACCGAGGACATGAAGCTGGCCGCCGACACGCTGACGGACACCAACAAGCTGGAGCTGCGCGTGTTCGCCAATGAGCAGTACCGCCAGGCCGTGCTGATCGCCCGCCTGGACAATCTGGGCAAGGGCGCCAGCGGCGCCGCCGTGCAGAACCTGCAGATCATGCTGGGCCTGTGAGGCCCCCCGCGCCCCCGTCCTTGCCGGGCCGGCGCGGTCCGGTCTGGGGCCATGTCCTGGCCCTGGCCGTGCTGTGCCTGCTGGTCGTTGTGTTTGCCTGGAAGCTGCGGCCTGCATTGCCGTCTTCATCGCGCCTGCTGCTCAGTCCGCTGCTGGGCAATATGGAGGCCTGTCTGGTGCAGGACGGGCTGCGCGAGGACTTCCCCAAGGAATTTCAGCAGATACCCGCCAGTTGCCTGGGTCCGCAGGGCTCGGCCACAGAAATGGTGAAAGCCACGCTGCAGCGCCTGGGCCGGCCCCAGGGTGAACTGGACCTGGGCTATACGCTCAGCGTGCCGCTGCTGCGCTATGTGCAGTGGAATGGCCAGGCCTGGGAAGTCCGGGGCGAGGCGCTGGACCGCGTGGTGCGCACGGTGGCGCAGGCGCACCGGCCCGTGGTGCTGTATCTGTTCGCCACGCATTTCGAGGTGCACTCCAAGGCCGAGGAGCGCCTGGCCGCCGATCCCGCCAATCTTGCGTGGACACCCAAGGGGCCGCTGCCGCTGGACAGCTATCTGGGCGCGCGCATCTTCCCGTGGTCGGTCGCGCGGCAGGACAACGAAGTCACGCGCGTACGCAAACTGGTCGTCGATGCCCTGGCCGAGCGCATGTGCGCCGCAGGCGATGCCGCCATGCACCAGCTGCGCGCCCTCACCGTGCTGGGCGAGACGCACCAGCTGTTCCCGGGATTCGAGGCCGGCATGGGGTTCGCGGCCGAAGGCTATGCGGTCACCGACTACAGCCCGGCCTCCGTGGCGGGTTTCCATGCATTCCTGCGCCAGCGCTATGGCGACATCGCGCAGCTCAATGCCCACCTGAAGTCCGGCTTTGCCAGCTTCGACGCGGTCGAGCCGCCGTCGCGCAACATCCGCAGCGAGCCGCTGCAGAACTTCTTCCAGCACATCGACAGCTATGCAGCCGGCACCGTGCCCGTGTCCGGCTGGGTCCACTCGCCCGATGCGAAGCTGCAAAAGCAGCTGGCCGTGGCCGTCTTCGTGGACGGGCATCCTTACTCGCACGCCCCCGTGCACATGCACCGCCAGGACGTGGCACAGGCCAAGCCCGGGTTCCTCACGCCCGATGTGGGCTGGCGTGCCGACATCCGCTATCCGGCGCTGGGCGAGGGCCTGCACCGCATCGACGTGGTGCTGCAGGCCGGTGGACGCAGCCTGGGCCTGCTGGCCACGCGCCAGATTGCCGTGATGGACCGCAACCAAGGCGAGCCCAGGCCCCATGCCGCCGAGGCCTTGCCCGACTTCGGCAAGCTGCCGGACGGCGTGGAATTCTGGGTGGACAGCCCGCAGGACCGGCTGGCGCTGTTCTACAACCCGCTGGTCACGGACTGGAACGATTTCCGCGAGCAGCAGGTGGCCGACTACATCCAGGGCTTTTCCGAGCATATCGGCCACGGCTGCCTGGGCCGGGTTCCTCGCTTTGCCCACCAGCTCAACCCCCATGCGAATCCGAGCTGGGATGCCAACCGCTACGCCGTGGAGCGCAGCCTGCAGCGCATGCCGGGGCTGTCCCTGGGTGTCAGCCTGTACGGCGAAGATACCTACGGCCCGCTGGTCGGCCAGATGCTGCGCCGCTATGGCCACACGGCCTATGGCGTGACGGAGTTCCATCCGCTGGTGGCCCTGTCGCCGCAGCGGCTGGAGAAAGTGCTGACCATGCACCGCCGCCAGGGCGCGCGCTTCCTGTCCTTCTTCATGGAAGCCCGGCCCGAGGATGCGACGGGCACGCAGTCCAGCAACGAGTTCTCGTTCGATGCGGACAACACCGCGCATGGCTCGGATGCGCTGTACCACTCGCTGCGCCAGCTGCTGCAACCGCACTGATCTGCCGCGCGCAGCCATCGACGTGTCTTCCCTGCAGAACAACTCCCCCGTGGCCGCCGGCCGGGCCACTGCCATCGGACTGCTGGCCGTGGTGTGCTGGAGCTGCACCGTGGGCCTGATGCGCTCGGTGGCCGAGCCGCTGGGCGCCGTGGGCGGCGCAGCCATGCTCTACACGGTCAGCGCCCTGTGCGTGGCCGCCGTGCGCGGCTTGCCCAGGCCCTCGCAGTGGCGGGCCATGCATCCGGCCTACTTCTGGGGCTGCGGCCTGCTGTTTGCGGTCTACGAGATCTGCCTGTCGCTGGCGATTGGCCTGGCGCAGGACCGCGCCCAGGCACTGGAGCTGGGGCTGATCAATTACCTGTGGCCCAGCCTGACCATCGTTTTGGCCGTGCTGCTGCGCCAGCAGCATGCGCGCTGGTGGCTGTGGCCCGGCGTGCTGCTGTGCCTGTGGGGGCTGACGCGCGTACTGGGCGGCGACTCGCTGCAACTGCGGGGCATGGCGGACCACATGCTGTCCAACCCGCTGGCGTATGGACTGGCTTTTGGCGCGGCCCTGCTGTGGCCCTGCTATTCGCTGGCTGCGCGGCGCTGGGGCGGTGGCCACAATGCCGTGGGCCTTTTCCTGATATGGACCGCGCTGGCGCTGTGGATCAAATGGCTGTGGCTGGGCGGTGAAGGCGGCATGCAATGGTCGGGCACCGTGGTGCTGCAATTGCTGGCCGTGGGCGGGCTCACCGCCCTGGGCTACAGCTGCTGGGAGCACGGCATACAGCACGGGCATCTGGCCGTGATGGCTGCCGCCTCGTACTTCACGCCCGTGTTCTCTGCCTTGCTGGCCAGTGCCTGGCTGCAGGTGCAGCCGGGCTGGGGCTTCTGGCAGGGCGTGGTGCTGGTGACCGTGGGGTCGCTGGTGTGCTGGGGTGCTACCCGGCGCGCAGGCTAGCCTTCGTCCTCTGCTCCTGCGTCCCAGTCTTCGCTGCGCCCCCGCAGCACCTTGCTCGCAATTTCTCCACCAAAACCGCGGGCGGCCAGAAAGCGCATCTGCTTGAGTCGTTCCTGCGGTGTGGCCGGTGGTGCGCCGAAGCGCTGGCGCCATACGGCAAGGGCGCGCTGCAGTTCGGTGGCGCGCAGTTGCTCTGCGGCGGCGCGCACCAGTCCGTCGTCCAGCCCCTTGTTGCGCAACTCCTGCACCACGCGTGCCGTGCCAAAGCGCGCGGCCTTTTGGTGCAGCACGGACTCGGCCACGCGCTGGGCACTGATGAAGCCGCGCTGCTCCAGCGCGTCGAGCATGGCGCCCAGGTCTTCGCCTTCCTCCACATGGGGGGCGAGCTTGCGTTCCAGCTCCAGCCGTGAATGTTCGCGCTGGCCCAGCAGCTTGAGCGCCCGGCCCTTGAGCGACAGCTTGGCGAATCCCATGCGGCAATGTCTCCTGAATCGTCCCGAATAAAAAAGGCCCCCACGCTCCCCTTGCTGCGCAAGGTCCGCTGCCCCCCAAGGGGGCCGCTTTTTTGCCTTGGGGCGTCCCGGCGATAAAAAAGGCGCAGACGTGAGCCTGCGCCAAGATGGCAAACACATTGTGTGCAGGCGCGGCGGCGCCTGCAGTGAGGGGTCAGGCCGCTCAGGCTTCGATCACGCCGTCCTTGTCGGCCTTGGCCTTGCCCGCCTTGGCGGCCTTGGCTTCGGGAGCATCGCCACCGGCCGTGGGCAGCAGGGCGATGCCCAGGCTGTCGCGCACCTTGTTCTCGATCTCCACGGCCAGGCCGCTGTTCTCGCGCAGGAATTCGCGGGCGTTGTCGCGGCCCTGGCCGATCTTCTCGCCGTTGTAGGCATACCAGGCACCCGACTTGTCGAGGATCTTGGCGTTGACGCCCATGTCCAGGATTTCACCTTCGCGCGAGATGCCTTCGCCGAAGAGGATGTCGAACTCGGCGGTCTTGAACGGAGGCGAGACCTTGTTCTTGACGACCTTGACCTTGGTCTCGTTGCCGATGGCCTCGTCGCCCTTCTTGATGGTGCCGGTGCGGCGGATGTCCAGGCGGACCGAGGCGTAGAACTTCAACGCATTGCCGCCCGTGGTGGTTTCGGGGCTGCCGAACATCACGCCGATCTTCATGCGGATCTGGTTGATGAAGATGACCATGCAGTTGGTCTTCTTGATGGTGGCTGTCAGCTTGCGCAGCGCCTGGCTCATCAGGCGGGCCTGCAGGCCGGGCAGCTGGTCGCCCATCTCGCCTTCGATTTCGGCCCGGGGTGTGAGGGCGGCCACCGAGTCCACGACGATCATGTCCACGGCGCCCGAGCGCACCAGGCTGTCCACGATTTCCAGGGCCTGCTCGCCGGTATCGGGCTGGCTGATCAGCACTTCGTTGAGGTTCACGCCCAGCTTCTGGGCGTAGCTGGTGTCCAGTGCGTGCTCGGCGTCGATGAAGGCGCAGGTGCCGCCCTGCTTTTGCATTTCGGCGATGACCTGCAGCGTCAGCGTGGTCTTGCCCGAGGATTCAGGGCCGTAGATCTCGATCACGCGGCCACGGGGCAGGCCGCCAACGCCCAGGGCGATGTCCAGGCCCAGCGAGCCGGTGGAGACGACCTGGATGTCCTGGATGGCTTCGCCTTCACCCAGGCGCATGATCGTGCCCTTGCCGAACTGCTTTTCGATCTGGGCGAGTGCGGCCTGCAGGGCCTTGGCTTTTTCACTGTTGGCGGTGGTGACGGCGGTGTTCATGCGGACTCCTGGGTTGGCTGGGGTTTCAGCTCTGTATTTGCATTCAGGCTGGATGCTTGAACAGTAGTTTATGGGCTTGTTGGTTTGTTTTGTTGGTGTTTTTAGTCAGTTTTCCTGACTTTTTGGATTTGCCTCCACAATGCATCCATGAGTGAGTTTTCCCCCGTCACGCCGCCCGCCGATGCCTGGCGCCAGACCCACCTGGGCCGCCTGCTCGGCCATGCCATGCGGCGGTTCGACGCGCGTGTGCTGCAGCTCATGGCGCGCGATGTGGAGGTGCCGCTGGCGCTGTCCAATCTTGCGGCGCGCGACAAGGTGGGTGCGGCCCACATCCACATCACGCGGCATCTGTCGCTGGCTGGCGACAGGCTCACCGACCTGGCCGAGCGCGCTGGCATGACCAAGCAGTCCATGGGCGACCTGGTAGCCCAGTGTGAGGCCTGGGGCCTGGTCACGCGCGAAAGCGACGAGCGCGATGCGCGCGCACGCCGCATCCGTTTCACTCCTGCTGGCCTGGCATGGCTGCAGGCCTTCCATGACGCGGTGTCCCAGGCCGAAGCCGAGTTCCGCGAGGAAGTCGGCGACGACATCGCCACCGTGGTGGCGCTGGGGCTGGAGGCCTATGCGGGCGGCGGCTCACTCGGGTAAGGTCCCTGCCCGTGGGGCGGGGCGCATCCTAGAATCCTAGGAATCAAAGACGCGCATTTCCAACATCCAGAGCGCGTCTGTATTTCAGGAGACAACCCCATGCGCATTCTGATTGCCGAAGACGACCAGGTCCTGGCCGATGGTCTGCTGCGCAGCCTGCGCGGCTCGGGCGCCGTGGTCAGCCATGTGGCCAACGGCAGCGAGGCCGATACCGCGCTGATGACCAGCAGCGAGTTCGACCTGCTCATCCTGGACCTGGGCCTGCCCAAGATGCACGGGCTGGAAGTGCTCAAGAAGCTGCGCGGCCGGGGCGATGCGCTGCCGGTGCTCATCCTCACGGCGGCCGACAGCGTGGAAGAGCGCGTGCAGGGGCTGGACTACGGCGCCGACGACTACATGGCCAAGCCGTTTGCGCTGTCCGAGCTGGAGGCGCGTGTGCGCGCTCTCACGCGGCGCGGCATGGGTGGCGCCAGCAGCACCATCAAGCATGGTCCCCTGGTCTACGACCAGGCCGGCCGCGTGGCCACCATCGACGGCAAGATGGTCGAGCTGTCGGCGCGCGAGCTGGGCCTGCTGGAAGTGCTGCTGCAGCGTGCGGGCCGGCTGGTCAGCAAGGACCAGTTGGTCGAGCGCCTGTGCGAATGGGGCGACGAGGTCAGCAACAACGCCATCGAGGTCTATATCCACCGCCTGCGCAAGAAGATAGAGCGCGGCCCCATCCGCATCGCCACCGTGCGCGGCCTGGGCTACTGCCTTGAGAAGATCGCTTCCTGAGGCCGCCGCCCTGGCTGTCAGGCCCGGGTTGGCTTGCCTGCGCATAGTGGCGGATGCCACGGGGCCGTGAACCCGTCGTGAGGGCTGCCCGCCGATGAAAATCTTCCAGCGTGAACAGCGCTCACTGTTCGGCGAGATCCTTGACTGGATGCTCACGCCGCTGCTGCTGCTGTGGCCCGTGAGCCTGGCGCTGACCTGGCTGGTGGCCCAGGGCCTGGCCAACAAGCCGTTCGATCGTGCGCTGGAGTACAACGCCCAGGCGCTGGCGCAGCTGGTGATGGTGCAGCAGGGCAAGGTGCTGTTCAACCTGCCGCAATCGGCCAGCGAGATCCTGCGCGCCGACGAGTCGGACACCGTGTATTTCCAGGTGCTGGGCGTCAAGGGCGAGTACCTGGCCGGCGAGCGCGATCTGCCGCTGCCGCCCGAGTCCGACGATCCGCCATCCGGCGATCTATCGCCCGGCGGTGCACCGACCGGCGGCGCCGTGCAGCTGCGCGATGCGGAGTTTCGCGGCATTGACCTGCGCGTGGCCCATGTCTGGGTGCGCATGCCGCTGCCCGACGAGCCCCAGGCCCTGGTCCAGGTGGCCGAGACGCGCGAAAAGCGCAGCGTGCTGGCCACGGAAATCATCAAGGGCGTGATGCTGCCGCAGTTCGTCATCCTGCCCTTGGCCGCCTTGCTGGTGTGGCTGGCGCTGGCGCGCGGCATCAAGCCGCTGCACCGGCTGGAGGAGCGCATCCGCGCGCGCCGGCCCGAGGACCTCTCGCCCATCAACCACAAGGACGTGCCGCTGGAAGTCGTGCCGCTGGTGGACTCGGTCAACGACCTGCTGGGTCGGCTCGGTGATTCGCTGGCCACGCAAAAGCGCTTTCTGGCCGACGCGGCCCACCAGCTCAAGACGCCGCTGGCCGGGTTGCGCATGCAGGCCGAACTGGCCCAGCGCGAGGGCGTGAGCACGGAGGAGTTGCGGCAGTCCCTGGCACAGATTGCGCGCTCCAGCATCCGCGCCACGCACACGGTAAACCAGTTGCTGGCGCTGGCGCGCGCCGAGAGCGCCGGCGTGGGCCGCGGCCTGGCCATGCAGCCCTGCAACCTGGTGCGCATCGTCACCGACGTGGTGCGCGACTGCCTGCCGCGCGCCATGGACAAGCATGTGGACCTGGGATACGACGGCGCCGAGTCATCGGCCACTGGCGTCTGGCTGCAGGGCAACGCCACGCTGCTGACGGAGCTGGTGCGCAACCTCGTGGACAACGCCATCAACTACACGCCTTCCAGCAGCAGCCGGCCCGGCATGGTCACGGTGCGCGTGCTGGCCGACCCCTTCGGCCAGGTCCTGTTGCTGCAGGTGGAGGATTCGGGACCCGGCGTGCCCGAGGCCGAGCGCGAGCTGGTGTTCCAGCCGTTCTACCGCGTGCTGGGCTCGGAGGCCGATGGCTCGGGCCTGGGCCTGCCCATCGTGCTGGAGATCGCGCGCCAGCATGGAGCCCAGGTGGTGCTGGAAGATGCGCATCCTGGCCAGCAGCCGCCGGGTGCGCGTTTCAGCGTGCGCTTCACGGCGCTGCGCTCGCCGCCGTCGCCCAAGCCTGCGGCATAGGTGGCGGGGCTTCCCCGGCTGCCGCAGATTCCCCGGGAGCCACAGGCGCCACCGCGATCCGTCCCGGCGTCTGCGCGGCATGGTCCACCAGCCAGTTGCGGAAGATGCCCAGGGTGCCGTGGTTGGCGCGGTCGGCCGGGTAGCACAGCCAGTAGCCCAGTGCGCTCTGGTAGCCGTGCTGGGGCAGGGGCTCGTTTACCAGGCCGGCCGCGATCTCGTCCTGCACCAGGCAGCGCGGCACCAGGGCGATGCCCATGCCGGCCATGACGGCGCGGATGATGGTCTGGAACTGGTCGAACTGCGGGCCCGCAAGGGGGCTGATGCCGTTGACGCCATGGGCCTCGCTCCAGCGCGCCCAGGCATCGGGAATGGTCACATGGCGCAGCCGGGTGCAGCGCGCCACGTCCTGGGGGGTGGTGATGCGTGCCTCGGGGCCCGCGCCGCGCGGCGGTGCGATCAGCGCCACCTGGCGGCCCACCAGATAGTGGGCATGCGCGCCATTCCAGTGCCCGTCGCCAAACAAAATTGCGCAGTCCAGCCCCGGACTGTCAAATTGGTAGCTGTGTACGTAGGGTACAAAGTGCAGCGTGATCTGTGGATAGCGCTGCTGAAACTGGGGCAGCCTGGGGATCAGCCACTTGGCCGCGAAAGTCGGCAGCGATGACAGGTGCAGCGCGCCTCGGCTGTCATCGCTGGTGATGAGTTCGAGGGTGGCTGCCTCCAACTGGCCCAGCAGGGCGCGCACTGCGCGCTCATAGCGCTCGCCCGCGGGCGTCAGCCTCAAGCGCTTGCGCTCGCGTTCGAACAGCGGCACGCCCACCCATTTCTCCAGCTCCTGGATCTGCTTGCTGACTGCGCTTTGCGTCAGGTGCAAGGCTTCGGCCGCGCGCGAGACGCCCCCGAAGCGCACCACGGTGGAGAAAGCGCGCAGCAGATGCGTGGGCGGGTTGAGGCGGCGCAAACTCATGACAGGGATATGATGAAAGTATTCCTGTTTGGAATATTAACAGGCACAGTATTTGCTTTTTTTGTGAGCAGATTTCTTTTAATCTGAACTTGTTTGTAAGAAAGATCCTATGCAACGACGTCATTTCCTTGCTTCCATCGCCGCTTCTTCTGTCGTTCCTGGAATGTCCTTCGCCCAGGACACCTCCCGTCCCCTGCGCATCGTCGTTCCGTTCCCTGCTGGTGGCTCCACCGACATGGTCCCGCGCAACATGCAGGACGTGCTGCCCAAGCTGCTGGGCGGCCAGGCCGTGGTGATCGAGAACAAGGCCGGCGCTGGCGGCTCCATCGGCATGGCCGAAGTGGCGCGTGCCACGGACGGCGTGACCTTCGGCATCGCCACGCTGTCCACGCACGGCGTGAACCCCGCCGTGTTCAAGAAGCTGCCCTACGACGCCATCAACGACTTCGTCGGTGTGACCGAGATCGTCAAGGCGCCCGGCGTGATCGTGATCAACCCCAAGCTGGTGCCCGCCAACAACTTCGCCGAGTTCGTGAAGTACCTGAAGGCCAACCCCGGCAAGGTCAGCTTCGCAACACCCGGCAACGGCACCATCGGCCACATGTGGGGCGCCCAGTTCATGAAGAGCACGGGCACCGAGATGCAGCACATTCCCTACCGCGGTGCAGGCCCGGCCATCAACGACGTGCTCGGTGGCCAGGTTCCCGTGTACTTCGACCAGGTGGCTTCCTCGCTGCCCCACATCAAGGGCGGCAAGGTCAAGGCCCTGGCCGTGTCCTGGCATGAGCGCCTGGACGTGCTGCCCGACGTGCAGACCTACGCCGAAGCCGGCCATGCCGACCTGAACGATCCCTCCTGGTTCGGCCTGGTGGCCCCCAAGAGCACGCCGCCCGAGCAGATCGCCCGCGTGCAAAAGGCCATCGCGGCCGCGCTCAAGGACCCGGCCGTGCAAAAGCGCATGGCGGCCCAGGGCCTGTACATCTCCGGCACCAGCAGCGACGCTTTCACCAAGCAGATCGCCAGCGAAGTCGCCAAGATGAAGAAGATTGCCGCCACGGCCCAGATCCAGCTGGATTAAAGGCTCCCCCTGAGGCGCTTCGCGCCTTCCCCCTCTCTCGCTTCGCGGGAGGGGGACGACGCCCTCGCTGCGGGGCGGCCCTTGCTCGGCGTCCCTGGCCTGGGACGCGCCAGTTTCATGGCGGGCTGGCCGCAGCGCAGCGGTGCAATGCGTAACCGAGATAGACCACTTCCTCATGCATCCCGTCCTGCGACTGATCAGTCAGAACTTCCTGCAATCCCTGCCCGGCGCGGCAGGCTCCGGCGCGGCCGATGCCGCGCCGCCCATGGTCACCAGCGTTGCCGGCGCCAGTGCCGTGGTGCTGGACTCGCCGCACAGCGGCACGGTCTACCCGGCGGACTTCGGCTCCTGCCTGCCGCTGGCCACGCTGCGCCAGGCCGAGGACACGCATGTGGAGAAGATCTACGCCTTTGCGCCGGGCCTGGGCGTGAGCTGGGTGGAGGCGCATTTCCCGCGCATCTACCTGGATGCCAACCGCGACACCACCGAGATCGACACCACCATGATCGAGGGCGAGTGGCCGCTGCCCGTCACCACCGACCAGGTCGTGCTGCAGAAGGTGCGCCTGGGCAAGGGCCTGATCTGGAAGTTCACCGATGAGGGCGTGCCCATCTATGACCGCCAGCTGCCCGCCGCTGAACTGCTGCAGCGCATCGAGCGCTGCTGGAAGCCCTACCACGCCGCCGTGGAGCGTGCCATCGACGGCGCCCATGCGCGCCATGGCTACAGCATCCATATCAACTGCCACTCCATGCCTTCCGTCGCAGCCAGCCATGCCACGCTGCACCCGGGCCTGGTCCATGCCGACTTCGTCATCGGCGACCGCGACGGCAGCACGGCCAGCCCGGCGCTGTCCGAGCGCATCTGCGCCTTCCTGCGCGAGCGCGGCTACAGCGTGGACTACAACCATCCCTACAAGGGAGTGGAGCTGGTGCGCCGCTACGGCAAGCCCGCCGAGCACCGCCACAGCATCCAGATCGAGATCAACCGCAAGCTCTACATGAACGAGCAGACCCTGGATCTCGACCAGGCCGGCTACCTGCGCCTGACCACCGACCTGAAGGTGCTGGTGGAGCAACTGATGGCCACCGATCCGCGTACGCTCTGAAGCCCCTGCGAGTGAAATGCAAAAGGCCCGCGATCACAGGATCGCGGGCCTTTTTTCATCGTGCCCTCGCGGGGCTCAGCAGGGCCTGAACGGCTTGCCCTCGAAGGCCTTGCCGCCCATGGACTCAACCTGGCTGCGCAGCGCGGGCGTGGCCTGGGGCAGGCGCAGCGTGTAGAGGGTGATGTCGGGGCGCTCCTGCACCACGCGGGCCGTGCGCACGCCCTGGCGCGCAACGTTGGTCAGCTCGCGCGTGGCCGCTTCCTCGGAGGAGAAGCGGCCCAGCGACAGGCCGGGCTCCAGCGCGCCGCCTGCGCGGTCGAAGTCGATCTTGCGTGCACGCAGTTCCGCGCGCTTGCGCTCCAGGAACTCGGCATCGGGGAATTTGCCCATGTAGACCATCCAGCGGCCCGGCTGGTGCGTGCTGCTCAGGTCCCACTGGTCGCTGGCGACCTGGGCGATGAGGCCGCGGCGCAGCGCCTCGGCATGGCGGTCTTCGATGCCCGTGGCCACCAGGCAGCTGGTGGGCTGGCCCGCGGCTTTCTCGGGGCGAGCCGGTGCGGCGGGTTCCTCGCCACTGGCCGGTGCCGCAGGTGCTGCGGGCGTGGCGGGTGCCGCAAGGGACGCAGGAGCCGTGCCCGGGGTGGCCGAGGAGGGGGCTGGCGCATTGTCCACACTCAGCAGGCTCAGCGCCTCCGGGCGCACCTGCTGGCCCAGGCGCTCGGGCTCGGTCTGGGATGGCGGTGCCAGGCCCAGGGCCTGGAGCTGGCCGTGGTTCCAGAGGTAGTAGCCGGCATTGGCCAGCACCAGCAGCAGGAAGGCGATTCGCAGCATGTCGTTTCTTGGGCCCTAGTGATGAGTCACCCGCCCTAGCCTACAGCAGCCGGACGCACGCTGATTTCCGAGCTGGTGATGGCCTGCAGGCCGCGCGCCGTGCGCACCAGCAGCGCGCCATCGGGGCCCACGCCCTCGGCCGTGCCGCTTTCGCCATCGCTGAGATTGACGGCGCGGCCACGCAGCAGGTCGCGCTGGGCAAAGCGCTCCACCAGCGGCGCAAAGCCCTGGGCTGCAAAGGTCTGTATGTCGGAGACCAGGCCCGGCAGCACGCAGGCCAGGGCGGTGGGCGCGTCCAGGCGCTCGTCCAGTTCCAGCAGGCTGGCCGGGGGCGTGCGCATGCCGTCGCCGGGGCGCGGGCGCACGTTCAGGCCGATGCCCACGACCACGTAGCGCGGCGTGCCGGGCTCATGTGCGGCGCTGCCGACAAAGCTGGCCGTCTCGATCAGGATGCCGCCGAGCTTGCGGTCGCCGTCGATCCACAGGTCGTTGGGCCATTTGAGGCCGATGCGCGGGCGCTGCGAGCCCGGTGCGGGCAATTGCGGCTGCAGGCTTTGCGCCACGCTCAGGCCCACGGCCAGCGACAGGCCGGACCAGTCGGCAGGCGCCAGCGGCATGCCCAGTGAGAAGGTCAGCGAATCGCCCACGCCGCTGGTCCACTGGCGGCCCAGCCGGCCCCGGCCGGCGGTCTGCACTTCGGTCACCAGCAGCACGGGTTCGTTGCGGCCATCGCGGGCACGCGCCATCAACTCGGTATTGGTCGAGCCGATGCTGGGCACGATTTCCACGGAAAAGCCCGGCAGTTGCGGCTCGATGGCCTGCCACAGCGATTCCGCAGGCCAGTGAATGGGGGACGATGCCATCATGCGCCGGCCTTTGTGGAGGATTTGCGGGATTTTTTCCTTGGCTTTTGGGGGGCCTTTTCCAAATGCTTTTCCAAAGGCTTTTCCGCTTTGACCTGCTGCTTTTTGGCCCGCTTTGTCTTTTCAGATTGTTCCGATGCCGGCTTTGCGCTGGCCGGCAATGCATCGCCGGGCATGGGCGGGCGCCAGCCGCGCTTGGGCGCCAGCAGCGTGCCGCGGCAGGTGGCCGCGCCGCACCAGCATGGATACTCGGCCTTCAGCTTCCTGGTGTAGGGTTCGTCGATGATCAGGCCGTAGTCGTAGCTCAGCTCCTCGCCGGCGGCGATGTTGCGCAGCGCGACGATGAAAATCCGGCCATCGCGCTCATCGGTGTAGCAATTGGGAGCGCAGCTGTGGTTGATCCAGCGCGAGGAGTTGCCGCCGTAGTTGGCGTCGATCACGCGGTCTTCGTCCACGTGGAAGTAGAAGGTATGGTTGGGCTGGCTGGGGTCGTGCGGATGCCGGTCCTGGGCTTCCTGCCAGCTGACGATTTCCCCTACGTACTCGACAAGGACCTCGCCTTCGGCAAGATCCTGCGCGGCGAAGACGCCCTTGCCATGGACACCCGAGCGGCGGGTCTGGATACGGCGGCCGCCGGAAGGGGCCAAAGCTGTGCGGGGCATGTTTTCTCTGATAACTTGAATAGGCACACATGCGCGTGCGCGTACACGTACGTACACGCGTGAGCCATGGATTGTAGAAGCGCAGGCTGCGACATGCAGGTCCTGCGGGGAATGACGAGTACACACAATGACAAAGACCCTGGTGATTGCTGAGAAGCCTTCGGTCGCGCAGGACATCGTCCGCGCGTTGACTCCGGTGGCGGGCAAATTCGACAAGCACGATGAATACTTCGAGAGCGAGCACTACGTCGTGACCAGCGCCGTGGGCCACCTGGTGGAAATCCAGGCGCCCGAGGAATTCGACGTCAAGCGCGGCAAATGGAGTTTTGCCAACCTGCCGGTGATTCCGCCGTATTTCGACCTCAAGCCCGTGGACAAGACCAAGAGCCGGCTCAATGCCGTGGTCAAGCTGGCCAAGCGCAAGGATGTCACCGAACTCATCAACGCCTGCGACGCGGGCCGCGAGGGTGAGCTGATCTTCCGCCTGATCGAGCAGTACGCCGCAGGCGCCAAGCCCGACGGCAAGGGCCTGGGCAAGCCGGTCAAGCGCCTGTGGCTGCAGTCCATGACGCCGCAGGCTATCCGCGACGGCTTCCAGAACCTGCGCAGTGACGCGCAGATGCTGGGCCTGGCCAGCGCCGCGCGCAGCCGCTCCGAGGCCGACTGGCTGGTGGGCATCAACGGCACGCGCGCCATGACGGCTTTCAATTCGCGCGATGGCGGCTTCTTCCTGACCACCGTGGGCCGCGTGCAGACGCCCACGCTGTCCCTGGTGGTGGAGCGCGAGGAAAAGATCCGCAAGTTCGTGAGCCGCGACTACTGGGAAGTGCATGCCGCCTTCGATGCGCAGGCCGGCCAGTACCTGGGCAAGTGGTTCGATCCCCAATGGAAGAAGAGCGAGGATGCGGAAGCCCGCGCCGACCGCATCTGGAATCAGCGCGACGCCCAGGCCATTGCCGACGCCGTGCGCGGCAAGCCGGCCCAGGTCACCGAGGAGTCCAAGCCCACGTCCCAGGCCAGCCCGCTGCTGTTCGACCTGACCAGCCTGCAGCGCGAGGCCAACGGCAAGTTCGGCTTCTCGGCCAAGACCACGCTGTCGCTGGCGCAAAGCCTGTACGAGCGCCACAAGGCCCTGACTTACCCGCGTACCGACTCGCGTGCCCTGCCCGAGGACTACGTGCCCGTGGCGCACCAGACCTTCGCCATGCTGGCCGGCAGCGGCATGCGCCACCTGGCGCCCTTTGCCCAGCAGGCGCTGGACGAGAACTACGTGCGCCCGACCAAGCGCATCTTCGACAACAGCAAGGTGTCGGATCACTTTGCCATCATCCCGACCACGCAGGCGCCCAGCGGCCTGTCCGAGGCCGAGCAAAAGCTCTATGACCTCGTCGTGCGCCGCTTCATGGCCGTGTTCTTCCCCAGTGCTGAGCACCAGGTGACCACGCGCATCAGCAAGGTCGAGCAGCACAGCTTCAAGACCGAAGGCAAGATCCTGGTCAAGCCCGGTTGGCTGGCCATCTACGGCAAGGAGGCCGCCAACGAGGTCGAAGGCGGCAAGGACGGCGACAAGGGCCAGCCCCTGGTCGCGGTGCAGCCCGGCGAGCAGCCGCGCGCCGGCCAGGTCGATCCCAAGGGCCTCAAGACCAAGCCGCCCGCGCGCTACTCCGAAGCCACGCTGCTGGGCGCCATGGAAAGCGCCGGCAAGCAGGTCGAGGACGACGAGCTGCGCGAGGCCATGCAGGAAAAGGGCCTGGGCACGCCTGCCACGCGCGCGGCCATCATCGAAGGCCTGCTGACCGAAAAGTACATGCTGCGCGAAGGCCGCGAGCTGATTCCCACGGCCAAGGCCTTCCAGCTCATGACCCTGTTGCGCGGCCTGGGTGTGGAAGAACTCTCGCGCGCCGACCTCACCGGCGAATGGGAGTACAAGCTGGCGCAGATGGAAAAGGGCCAGCTCTCGCGCGATGCCTTCATGCAGCAGATCCAGTCCATGACGGAAAAGCTGGTCAAGAAGGCCAAGGAATACGACCGAGACACCGTGCCCGGCGACTACGCCACCCTGTCCACGCCTTGCCCCAACTGCGGCGGCGTGGTCAAGGAGAACTACCGCCGCTACGGCTGCACGGGAAGCGACGGACAGGGCGCGGGCTGTGGCTTCTCGTTCACCAAGTCGCCTGCAGGCCGCACCTTCGAGACGGCCGAGGCCGAGCAACTGCTGCGCGACCGCCGCCTGGGCCCGCTGGACGGCTTTCGCTCCAAGGCAGGCTGGCCCTTCGTGGCCGAGGTCACCATCGTGCACGATGAGGAAGGCGGCAACTACAAGCTCGAGTTCGACTTTGGCGACGACGCCGCCTCCGAAGACACGGGCGAGCTGGTGGACTTTGCCAGCCAGCAATCGCTGGGCCCCTGCCCCAAGTGCGGTGCGCCGGTCTTCGAACACGGCAGCAACTACGTCTGCGCCAAGGCCGTGCCCACGCTGGCCCAGGCCACGCCCAGCTGCGACTTCAAGAGCGGCCAGATCATCCTGCAGCAGCCCATAGAGCGCGAGCAGATGCAAAAGCTGCTGCAGACTGGCAAGACCGACCTGCTGGACAAGTTCGTCTCCAACCGCACGCGCCGCAGCTTCAAGGCCTTCCTGGTCTGGGATGGCGCGGCCGGCAAGGTCAACTTCGAGTTCGAGCAGCGCGACAGCAAATACCCGCCACGCAAGACGGCGGCCGCCAAGAGCGCGCCGGCCAAGAAGGCACCTGCCAAGAAAGCCGCGGCCAAGACCACGGCAAAGACCGCCACCAAGACCGCGCGCAAGCCGGCTGCCGGCACGCTGCAGCCCAGCGCGGCCCTGGCCGCCGTCATCGGCGAAGGCACGGTGGCGCGTACCGAGGTGGTCAAGAAGCTGTGGGAATACGTCAAGGCCCAGAACCTGCAGGACCCCAAGGACAAGCGCGTCATCCGCGCCGACGACAAGCTGCGCCCCGTCTTCGGCAAGGACAGCGTGAACATGTTCGAGCTGGCCGGCATCGTCGGCAAGCATCTGGCGTAAGGCGCCTGCCTGACCTGATCCTGCGACCCGCTTTTGCACCTTGCCGGAGCGGGTCGCCGGCCTGACACGGGGACAACACATGCTTGGGCTAATCTAGCGGGCATGGATACCGAAATGCTCACCCCGGCAGCGGCTGCCGCCGCTGCTTCCTCCCCGGCGCCCTCGCGCTCCATCCGCCTGGACGGCGCCTCCAACTTCCGAGACCTCGGTGGCTACACGGGCCTGGATGGCCGGCGCGTGCGCTGGCGCACGCTGTTCCGTGCAGACCATCTGGCCGGCCTCAGCGCAGCGGACCTGGACGTGCTGCAGGGCCTGAAGCTCGCACGCAGCGCGGACTTCCGGGGCAAGATGGAAAGCGCCCACCTGGCCTACGAATGGCCGGGCATTGCCCGCCATGCGCTCATCGTCGAGCCCACCGTGGTGCAGCGCGCCAGCGCCCTGATTGCCGCAGGCAACGACCTCACGGCCGCCCATGCCGAGGAGCTGATGCAGGACACCTACCGCAGCTTCGTGCACGACTACGCGCCACGCTTTGCACAGCTGTTCCAACTGCTGCTGGACAGCCAGGACCCGCTGGTCTTCCACTGCACGGCCGGCAAGGACCGCACGGGCTGGGCCGCCGCCTTGCTGCTCACCGCGCTGGGCGTGGACGAGGACACCGTGATGCAGGACTACCTGCTGACCAACCAGCTCTACCAGCGCCCCGCCACCACCTTCGCCCCCATGCCTGCCGAGGTGATGGATGTGCTGTGGCGCGTGCAGGCGTCCTACCTGGCGGCGGCCACCGACATGGTGCGGGCCGACTTCGGTGGAATGCAGGGGTATCTGCGGGATGCGCTGGGCATCGACAGCGCTGCACGCGAGCGGCTGGCTGCGCTTTACCTGGAAGGTTGATTACCTTCGCTCACGGGGCGGCGGGTTGGCGCGGCTAACATGGGCTGTGCCGGTCGGTTGCGCCGGAGATGAAGGAGATTGCGATGAAGTACGGCATGCGTGGGCTGGCCGCGATGGTGCTGGTGGCCCTGAGTGTGGGGCTGGCTGGCTGCGCGGGCGGGGTGGCTGGGGATGTTTCGGGGAGCCAGGCGTCCAGTGGCAGTGGGGTGACGGTGTTTGGGACTGTGGATGCCAATGTGAGTCATACGCGGACTTCGCGGTGACTTGTTTTCTTGCCTGATCTGGGCTGATCTTCTGGACTGATTTTTGCTGCTTGCCTTTGCGGCGGGCAGGAGCCGGGTTTCGGCCCGGCGGCCGACTCCCTTTCTTATCGCGCGATAAGAAAGGAAGCAAAGAAGCGCGCCCCGCACTGCCCACGACCCTTCGCTTCGCTACGGGCGACCTGCGTTGGGCGGGATGCGGGGTGTGCCGCAGAACTCACTCCTTGCGCCTGCGGCGCAATCCGTTCAAACAACTGCGGCAAGCTAGACAACGAAGCAGCCCTGTCCTTCGGCAGGGCTGCCACCCCGCATCCCGCCCAACGCAGGCGTGGGCAGAAGGGGGGAGGCTGGGGACAGCCAACAGCCAACAGCCAACAGCCAACAGCCAGCCGGGTCAGGGCTGGATCGGCGTGATCACCACGCCGGTGCCTGCGGGGGCGTCTTCGTCGCCGGGCAGGGTGGGCGTGGCGGGGGTGGCTTCCTGCACTGCGCGCTGGTCCGTGGGGCCCAGCGTGCCCTGGGTGAGGGGGATGCTGGGAGCGGGCAGGGCGGGGGTGCTTTCTATGATTTCCTCGCCGGGCGACAGGCCCGGGCCGGGTTGCTCCGTGGGCTCGGGTGCGGGTTCAGGGGCCGGAGTCGGCTCCGGGATGGCGGGTTGGCCGGGCTGTGCGGGCGGCGGCTGGTCAGGCCACCAGTCCTGCATGCGTTCGCGCAGGCGGCCGACCATGTCGGACCACCAGTGGCTTTGTTCGGGCGGCTCGAAGCGGGCCTTGGCGTCGATGACGGGGCTGCGCAGGGCGCGGGACATGAAGTCTCCCACCATGGGCAGGGCGCTGCGCGAGCCCTGGCCCCAGCGGTCGCTGCGCAGGGTGATGCGCGGGTCGTTGAAGCCGGCCCAGGCGCCGGTGACGATTTCCGGGTGCATGAGGATGAACCAGCCGTCGGCATTGCCCTGGGTGGTGCCGGTCTTGCCGGCCACGTCGGCGTGGATGCCGTAGCGCTGGCGCACGGCCACGGCCGTGCCTTTGTCCACCACGGAGCGCAGCATGTCCACCAGGGCGTAGGCGTGGTCTTCGTCCAGCGCGCGCTCAGGCTTGGGCGGACTGAATTCGGCAATGACCTTGCCGTCGGCGTCCTCGATGCGCGTGACCATCATGGGTGGCAGCCAGCGGCCACCGTGGGCCAGGCTGGCATAGGCGTTGACCATTTCCAGCAGCGACACCGGGCTGCTGCCCAGGGCCAGGGCGGGTACTTCGTCCAGCGGGCTCTGGCGCACGCCCAGGGCGCGCGCCAGGCGCGCCACGCGGGCGGGGCCCACGGACTGCATGACTTCGGCGGTGATGGTGTTCTTGGAGTAGGCCAGGGCGTCGCGCAGCGTCATCTCGCGGCCCGTGGGTGGCGTGGCGTCGGTGGGGCGCCAGACTTCGCCGCCGGGCAGCTTGATTTCCACGGGGCCGTCCACGCGCTTGTCGTCGGGGGTGGCGCCCTGCTGCAGCGCGGCGCCATAGACAAAGGGCTTGAAGGTGGATCCGGGCTGTCGCCGTGCCTGCTGCACATGGTCGTAGGCGTCCTGCGTGAAGTCGCGGCTGCCCACCCAGGCCAGCACTTCGGAGGTGGCCGGGTTCAGCGCCACAAAGCCTGCCTGCACGCGCGTCTTGTCCTCGCGCAGCTGCTTCATGAAGGCCTTGTCGGCCAGCAGGGCCTTGAGGGTGTCTTCCTCGCTGTCCTTGTCCGTTGCCTTGTCCTTGCCTTGGCCGTCCGCGCGTTTGCGCGCCGCGCGCCAGGCGGGGGTCTCCCGCACCAGCTGTTGCACCAGCGGGTTGGCGGCATTCCAGCCGTCGCGCTGGCTCCAGGCGCCATTGGCCACGCCCTGCAGCGTGCGCGTCTGGCGCGCCACGGCCTGGTTGGCCCAGTTCTGCAGGCGCGAGTCGATGGTGGTGTGCACCACCAGGCCGTCGGTGTAGATGTTGTAGTCGTTGCGGTCGGCCCAGTCGATCAGCCACTTGCGCAGCTGCTGCGCGAAGTGGGGCGCCATGCCCAGGGGCTCTTCCTGGCGCTCGAAGTTGATGCGCATGGGGCGCTTCTTGAGCTGGGCGAACTCGGCCTCCTGCAGCACGCCGCGCTTGACCATTTGCGACAGCACCGTGTTGCGGCGGTACAGCGCGCGGTCGGGGTTGAGCACGGGGTTGTAGTAGCTCGTGCCCTTGAGCATGCCCACCAGCGTGGCGCTTTCCAGCACCGTCAGCCGCGCGGCGGGCTTGTCGAAATAGGTGCGCGCCGCCATCTCTATGCCGAAGGCGTTGTAGAGGAAGGGGACGGTATTCAGATAGGTTTCGAGGATCTCGTCCTTGGTGTAGAGCGCCTCGATCTTGAAGGCCGTGATCGCCTCCTTGAGCTTGCGGTTGAGCGTGGGCGCGCGGCCGATTTCGGTCGGGTACAGGTTGCGTGCGAGCTGCTGGGTGAGGGTGGAGCCGCCCTGCGGATCGCCGCGCAGCGTGTGCACCACCGAGCCCAGCGTGCGGCGCCAGTCCATGCCGTGGTGCTCGTAGAAGCGGTGGTCCTCCGTGGCGATCAGCGCCTTGATCACCGAGGGCGACATCTCGTCGAGCTTCACCCACTGCCGGTTGCTGCGCTTGAACTGCGCGAGCTGCTTGCCATCCGCGCTCATGATCTGGGCGGGCTGCTCCAGCTTGGCCTTGCGTATGTCGCGGATGCCGGGCGTGAACGGGATCAGGGCCAGCACATACAGCGCGAACAGCAGCGGCAGCGCGGCGGCGAACAGCAGCCATTCACGCCGCGTGGGCCAGCGGTGCCACCAGGGCAGGGCCGCCACGCGCTGGCCGATGCGGCTGGCCAGCAGCCTTTGCCAGGCTGCGAGCACAGCTTCGGGCAGCTTCAAGTCATTGAAAGAAAAGCGCATATTGCAAGACGGCCCTGATGACAGGACATCAGGGCCGATAGGGCGGGACCATTTCCGCGAAGCCGAGAGAATGCCCAAAAAAACGGCACCCCGCTCGCGCGGGGTGCCTTGCCTATGGGCCAAGCCCCGGTATTGTCGGGCTGGCGGGTACTGGCGGGAAGTGCTTATTTCTCCAGCCAGTCGGACAGCTCGTCCGCGTGTTCCTGCTCCTGCTCCAGGATGGATTCGATCAGCCGACGCGTGGTCGGGTCCTTGTCGCCGATCAGGTCGATCATCTGGCTGTAGGCCTCGATGGCCACGCGCTCGGCGATCAGGTTGGTGCGGATCATGGCCTTCAGGTCCATCTCGCCGTTGTAGTCGGCATGGCTGCGCTGGGTCAGCGTCTGGGGGTTGAAGTCGGGCTCGCCGCCCAACTGCACGATGCGCTGGGCCAGCTTGTCGGCGTGGGCCATTTCCTCGTTGGCATGGACCAGGAACTCGTCGGCAATGGCGGGCGAAGCCAGGCCCACGGCCGTGAAGTGGTGGCGCTTGTAGCGCATCACGCACACCAGCTCGGTGGCCAGCGAGTCATTGAGCAGCTTGATGATGTCCTCGCGCCAGGGTCCGAAGTGCGGGGTCACGGCGCCATCGTCCAGGCTGTGCTTGGCGGCCTCCAGGGCCTTGGGGTCCAGCGCCAGGTGGCCGTTGCCGGCGTTGGATTTGGCTTGCTTCGTGGGGGTGCTGTTGGGGTTCATACGTGGTCTCTTCATCGTGGGACGGAAACTACGGCAGGCATGCGCCTATGCGGCTTGTAAACACCTGCCAGCGAAACGGGACCAGGCGGGCCGATGTGCCCGCCTGTTGCCTTCCAAGGTAAGTTTTTGGTCGCCTGCTGTCTGTGAGACAAGTCCGCATCCCCATGCCCGGCCAGCGCGCCCCTGGGTGTCCCGGCGCTACCATGGGCGCTCCACTCCAGGAGCACCCGCATGAATGACACCGCCGCCGCGCCCCGCTCGGCCTACGACTTCGAGGCCACCTCCATCACGGGCCAGGCCGTCCCCCTGTCGGACTACCGCGGCAAGGTGCTGCTCATCGTCAACACCGCCAGCGCCTGCGGCTTCACGCCGCAGTACGCGGGCCTGCAGGCGCTGCATGAGCAGTACGGCGGGCGCGGCCTGGTGGTGCTGGGCTTCCCGTGCAACCAGTTCGGTTCTCAGGAAAAGGGCAGCGAATCGGAAATCGCCAGTTTCTGCGACCTGAACTTTGGCGTGCGCTTTCCGCTCATGGGCAAGATCGACGTCAACGGCGCCAACGCCCACCCGCTGTACCGCTGGCTCACGGCCGAGGCGCCGGGCGTGCTCGGCACCAAGGCCATCAAGTGGAACTTCACCAAATTCCTCGTTGGCCGCGACGGCCAGGTCATCCGCCGCTATGCGCCGCAGGATGCGCCGGCCAAGCTGTCCACGGACATCGAGGCCGCGCTGGCGCTTTGATGCGCGTTGATGCGCGCTGATCGCGCCTGTCCATCAGGGTTTCACGCAGGGCCGGCAGCGCGGGCCGGCCGCACGCCATGGTTAGCATGCTCCTTGACATCACAACAAGGAGACAACACCCGTGAAAGCCTTCCGCCGCACCGCCCTCGCCCTGCTCACTGCCTGCACCTTGCCCATGATTGCTACCAGCGCCGCCGCCCAGGAAAAGCCCGTGGTCCAGTTCATTGCCACGGGCGGCACCATCGCCATGAAGATCGACCCGGTCAAGAACGCGCCCGTGCCCGCGATCTCGGGCGACGACCTGCTGGCCACCGTGCCCGACGTGGGCAAGTACGCGCGCATCCAGGTCAACAACCTGTCCAACGTGCCCTCCGACTACATGGACCCGGCCCGCTGGGTGCAGCTCACCCAGGCCGTACAGGCCGCGCTGGCCCGCCCTGAGGTGGCTGGCGCCATCGTCTCGCACGGCACGGACACGCTGGAGGAAACCGCCTTCTGGCTGGACCTGACCGTGCAGTCGTCCAAGCCCGTCGTGCTCATCGGCGCGCAGCGCAATGCCTCGGTGTCCGACTTCGACGGGCCGCGCAACCTGCTCAACGCCGTGCGCATCGCCGTGGACCCCAAGGCGCGCGACAAGGGCGCCATGCTGGCCATGAACAACCAGATCAACGCCGCGCGCTACGTCACCAAGACACACACGGCCAACGTGGAAACCTTCCGTTCGGGTGAGTTCGGCTTTCTGGGCGAGGTCTACCCGGACCGCGTGAACTTCGCCTCCGCCCCCGCGCGCCGCCAGCACCTGCCTATCCAGGCGCAGACCATGCCCGAGGTGGAGATCTTCCCCATGTACGGCGGCGCCAACGGCCAGGCCGTGCGCCAGGCGGTGGACCGTGGCGTCAAGGGCATCGTCATCGACGCCCTGGGCATGGGCAACATGAACGTCGCCATGCTCGATGCCGCCAAGTACGCCATCGGCAAGAACGTGCCCGTGGTCGTCAGCACGCGCGTGCACAACGGCCGCGTCATGCCCAGCTACGGCTTCGAGGGCGGCGGCAAGACCTCGTTCGAGGCCGGCGCCGTCATGGCCGACGATCTGCGCGCGCCCAAGGCGCGGATCCTGCTGATGCTGGCGCTGCAGTCCGGCGTGACGGGGCAGAAGGACCTGCAGGCGGTATTCGATCGATAGTTCGACCGACAGGCCGCCGCAACCCTGCCGCGCAGGCCCTGGCCTTGCGCGGCATTTCTGACGGGGCACCGAGGTGGCACACTGGCAGCCTCATATGCCAACCAGGGCGCACCATGCAGGATGACGATCTCGAATACGTAGGCTTCTGGGCCCGCACCGGCGCCGCGCTGATCGACACCGTGATCCTGCTCGTGCTCATGCTTCCGGCCCTGATCTCCATCTATGGCTGGGAATACCTGGAGTCCGAAAAACTGCTGCACGGCCCGGCCGATTTCGTCATCTCCTGGGTGCTGCCTGCCATTGCCGTCGTCATCTTCTGGATCAAGAAACAGGCCACGCCGGGCAAGATGCTCATCGCCGCCAGGATCGTGGACGCGCAGACCGGCGCGGACATGAGCACACGGCAGGCCATCATTCGCTACCTGGCCTATTTCGTGTCCATCATCCCGCTGTGCCTGGGGTTGATCTGGGTGGCCTTTGACCCGCGCAAGCAGGGCTGGCACGACAAGATTGCGGGCACCGTGGTGGTCAGGCCCAAGCACCGGGGCGTGCAGCCGGTGAAGTTCCGCTGACACGCGCACCTCAGGCGCGCCCGCAGCGGGCGCTCCGTGCTATTTCAACGGCAGCTCGGATGTGGCGTCGCGCAGCTGCGCGGCCCGCCCGAAGTTCAGTGCTGCAGCACAGGACAGGCGCCTGATCTCCGTCGCGTTGCCGGCTGCGCCGCCAGCCAGAGAAGCAAGCCAGCTGCATTGGGCATCGCGGTACTGCGTGAACTCCTTGCCGGAGGCGGACAGCCTGGCCTTGGCCTGGGAGGCATATTTGGCATCCTCATCCCATTGCCCCAGTGCGCTGGCTGCCTGTTCCTCGGCCTGCTTCAATGCCTTGTGGCTGTCTGCGAGCCTGCGCGCCAGGCAGTCTCGCATTCCGGCCTGGGAGTGGGCACTGCATTCCTCGCGCAAGGCGCGTTCATCGGGTTGAGGAATGATTTCCATGGCGAGGCTCCACAGAGGAATGCAGGCTGCCAGTGCCAGGGTTGTCAGCTTTATTGTGCGCATGCGACCGCCTTTGCGCTGCGAACCAGCGATAGGGTGTGGTTGAGTTTACGTGCGTAGTTGGGATCGCCGCCGCCGTTGTAGCGTTGCGCCACCATGTTGGCGGAAATGGAGCGCCAGCCTGTAATGACGCGCTGGACGGACGCCTTCTGGTACCTCAAAACCTGCCCCGGCTGTAGCGTGGCCGCTTTGGGGTTGAGTCTCTTGAGTGTCTCTGGAGTGCTGCCCTGTGTCTTTGCAATCTTTTCCAGGCTGTCACCGCGTTTGACTGTGACTTCGTACACCTTCGGATCTGAAGCAGGCACAGTCTGGAACTCGAAATTGGCCATGCGCATGAGCAGATAGCCAATGCCTGCATGAATATTGTGCGTGGGTATGGAGCGAACAGATCCCGTGGTCAGACGGCCCTTCCAGGCGGGCGGCAGAATCAGGTCGCTGCCTTCGTCATTCGACAGAAATGATGACAGCCCAGGATCTCCCGTGACACCGATTTGCATGGGCTTGGAGTTCCATTGTGAGTTATTGGCGCCAGTTTCAACCCATAGCATAGCCTTGATGAGTTGCCAGTCGAGGGACACGTATCCTGCTGTACTGGAAAGATGGCGGTTGTACTCGTTGACTGCCATTTGAATGTCACAGTCCCAGGCGTTCCACTTTGGGTCACCGACAGCTTTCGTAATGCCTTCTTTCCATTGCTCAAAATCCATTTTTTGAGGTGCTTGAGTCGCCATATAAGTCCTGCCTAAGAGTTTCCCGGTTGGTGTCCGGCATTCTGGCATACAGGAGTTGAGGCCCTTCATTGCAATCCGCGGCGATATGCTGCGGGTGGAGCTATAGCTGCTCATGATCTGGTTGTTGTTTCAATTAAATACATATTGATCTGCTGGTTTTATTGATCCTTTGAGTCCGGCGGCAAGCAAAGGTCTTTCGAGTGAAGATGGACTTCCACCGTTGCATCGGTTGGTATACGAAGCGCAGGCCGTGGCCGTCAACTGTGCTGTTGCTGCGGTCCTGCCAAGAGACCCGCATTCCAGCGTCCATGCCTTGTTCTGCGGCTCGGTCGATGGGGGGGTCTTTGGTGATGCCTGAAGACAGGCGCGGCACGAAGTGAGAGTCTGCGTGCAGGCCTTGGACCAGGAGTACGGCCGCCCAGCAGAGTTCAGCTGGGTCAAGACCAAGTCGCAGCGATGCTGATGGCTTTGGTGGAAGGCGCCGGGTGCTATTGAGGCTCAGATCAGCGAACTGCTACTCAATCAGTTGACCATCGATGTGTGCATGCTGGCTGCCGCGCTATTTCGAGTTGGTAGCGCCGGGCAGCACCCGTCCGCTCCCCGTGGCTCAATCCTCTTCCAACCCCGGCTCGTCCACCACGAAGCCCGAGCCGTCCTCGTCGCAGAACACGCATTGCTGCAAGAAGCTGTCCAGGCTGCTGGCGTGGAACCAGATCAGGCCCTGGTCTTCGTCGCAAAGCATGTCGGTCTGCTCGTCCACGCTGGCGGCGGCAAAGCCGCTCAGTTCCATTTCTTCGAGGAAATGCTCCAGGTCCTCGCAGCCCGCAAACAGCTCATGGTCCAGGCTGCCGATGCGGCCCTTGAAGGCGCCGTGCAGCACTTCCACGAAGGGGTTGCCGCCGGGGTCATGGCCAATGACCATGAAGTGCGCGGCAAACAGGTTCTCGCGCTGGTGGTCCTCCACGTCGCAGTGCTCCGAGCCTGCGCGGAAGTGGTGCAGGGTGCGCAGCCAGGCGTGGTTGTCGCCGGTCTCGTCGTCGGCCTGCAGGTAGTCCTCGCGGTCGGGCTCCGCTTCGAGCCGGTCGAAGTCCAGGCCGTTCTGCGTGATCAGGAACTGCGCGTAGGCGTCGGAGAAGCCTTGCGCGGCCTGGTACTCGCGCACCGCCTGGGCGTCGGGCAGGGCCAGGCCGAAGGGATTGGGAAAGCGCACTTGCATGGAGCGGTCCTTGAAAAGGAGTGAACGGCGGCCACGCAGGCCGTGCCCGCAGGATGGTGCAGGCGTTGGGCGGCAGTTTGGTGACAGTTCTGTAGTGACTCACAGCCCCGCAAGCAGAGTCGGGCGAAGCGGTAGCACGCAACAACTTACCGGCAGAAATCGAAAGAGCCTTTTTCGGTACGTTTCTCAAAAAACCAGAAACGTACCGAAATTCTTTTCAAAACAACAGCCTAAGAGATTTTGAAACGCTTCGGATCACGAAGAAACCACCAGCCTCGAATGCCCCACGCCACCGCCTTTCTCCACCCGCACCTGCACGGCGATGCGCTCCTTGAGCGCCTCCACGTGGCTGATGATGCCGATCATCTTGCCGCTGTCGTTGAGCCGGTCGAGTGCGTCGAGCGCGATCTCCAGCGTGTCGGCATCGAGCGTGCCGAAGCCTTCGTCGAGGAACAGTGAGTCGATGGAGGTCTTGTGGCTGACCAGGTCGGACAGCGCCAGGGCCAGGGCTAGGCTGACGAGGAAGGCCTCGCCGCCCGATAGCGTGCGCGTGTCGCGCGGGGTGTCGCCCTGCCAGCTGTCGACGATGTCCAGTTCCAGCTCGCCTTCGGGCTTGCGGCGCAGCAGGTAGCGGCCGTGCAGGCGTGCCAGGTGGAGGTTGGCCAGGTGCAGCAGGTGGTCCAGGGTGAGGCCCTGGGCGAAGCGCCGGTATTTGTCGCCCTTGGCCGAGCCGATGAGGCCGTCCAGGTGCTGCCACAGGTCGCTGTCGCTGGCCTGGGCGGCGATGTGCTCGAACAGGGCCTGCTGGCCCTGGCGGCGGCGCTGGTCGTCGGCCAGCTGGGCGCGGGCGCCGCCCAGTTGTTGGCTGAGTGCCGTATGGCGCTCCTGCAGTGTTTGCAGCAGCGCCTGGATGGCTTCGGGTGCCAGGTCGGTCGGGGCCTGGGCCTGCAGATCCGCGTACTCGCGCTGTGCGGCTTCGAGCAGGGTGGCCGCGCGCTGTTGTGCCGCCTGCAGTTGCTGGCGCAGCGTGGCCAGGCGCTGGCGTTCGGGTGCGGGCAGCAGGGCCTGCAGGAAGGCGGGCTCGTCAGCAAAGGGGCTGGCGGCCAGGGCGGCCTGCCATGCGGATTCGGCCTGGGCCGCTTCCTCGCGCTGGCGGGCCAGCGTGGCCTGGGCCTGTTGCTGCTGGCCTTGCAGGGCATCCTGCTGGCGCGTGAGAGCGGCGATGTCGCTGGCGCATTCGGCCAGGGCCTGCGGCAGCTGTTCCACGGGCGGCAAGGGGGGTGAAGGCGGCTCTGCCACAGCCGTATCGGCGGGATGGGGCTGCGCCGTTCTCTGCTCCTCCCACTGCGCCTCCCACTGTGTTTCGGACTGTTTTTTCCAGCGCTGCGCATCGGCCTCGGCCGCCTCGCATTCCTTGCGCTGCAAGGCCATGGATTGGGCCAGTTGCTGCAGGTCGTGCCGCGCCTGTTGCCAGTGCTGCCATTCGGCTTCGCGCGCTTCAAGCCAGGGCCGGGCGTCGTCGGGCACCGTGTGGCCGGCCTCGCCGAGTGAGCCCTGCAACTGCGCGTTCAGCGCCTGGGCTTCGGCCTGCAGGCCGGCGATGGATTGCTGCAGTTCTTCGCGGCGTGCGCTGTGGTCGGCCAGGGCCTGCTGCTGCAGCGCAAGCTGGCCTTGCGCGGTCTGCAGTGACTGGCGGCTGTGTTGGGCGGCGTCCTTGGCCTGTTGCACGGCCTGCTCGCCTTGCTCGGCGGCCTGCACGGCGCGCTTGAGTGTGTCCAGCTGGCGGGCGCAGGCCTGGGCCGATGCGGCGAGGGTGTCGGCCTGTTGCCAACTGTCTGGCGCGAGTTGCAGGGGTTGCGTGAGGCCCTGCCATGTGTCGTTCCATGTGCCGTGCCAGCGTGCGATGTCTTGTTCCAGTTCGTCGGCCTGGCGCTGGCGCGCAGCCTGCGCGGCCGTGGTGGCGGCCAGCGTGGCGCGGGCGGTTTCGCCCTGGGTTTGCAGGGCGTCGAGTTCATCCTGCTTGCGGCGCAGCGCGGCTTCGGTGGCCGAGGCGTCCAGCGCTTCGTAGGCGGCCACGGCCGGGTGCTCGTGCGCGCCGCACAGCGGGCAGGGCTGGCCGGGCTGCAGTGCGTGGCGGTGCTCGGACAGGCTTTGGATGCGCTGCTCCTGCAGGAGCAGGGTCTGCTTGTCCGCGACCTGTTCCTTGACGCTCTTGTACTGCTGCCGCAGGGCTTGCAGCGATGTGTCCTGCGCCCGCGCCTGTGCCTCTCCATCGCGCAATTCCTGCTCCAGCGCAGCTTGCTGGCGCGCAAGTTCGCGGCGCTGCGCGGCCTGGGTTTCTGCCTGGCGCCACAGGTGCAGGCGGTCCTGCTCTGCCTGCTCGCGCGCGCGCAGCTCGGCCATGCCGCCGCTGCCTTGAAGGCGCTGCGCCTGTTCGTCCTGCGCGTGCTGGAGTGTGGCGCTGGCGCGGGCCTGGGCGTCGGTGGCGGCCTGGACCTGGGCCGTGCCGGCTTCGGCGCTTTGCGCCATGCGGGCCTGTTCGGCATCCAGCTTGCGCAGGGCCTGCTGCTGGCTGGCCGCTTGCTGTTGCTGGCTGGCGCGCAGCTTGAACTGCTGGCGCCAGCTGCCCAGGCGCTCGCCCAGCAGGGCATGGGCGGCATGCTGGGTGCAGAACTGTTCCAGCGTTTGGTGCTCGGCCTGCTGGCGTGCCAGGGTGTCTTGCGCGGCCTGGGCCAGGCGGGCGGACAGGGCCTGGGCATGGCGGTGCTGCAGCAGCAGGCGGGCCTGGGTCTGCTGTTCGTGCTCCCACAGTTGCTGCAGTTGCTGGCGGCTGTCATCGCAGGCGGCGGTGCTGCGCTGCCAGGCCTGGTGCAGCGGCTGCAGCGCCTGCGCGGGCTCGTCATGGGCCAGTCTTTCCAGTTCGGGCGCGGCCTGCTCCAGTGCCCGGGCGGCGTCTGCGCAGCCGGTGCGGGCGGCCTGCAGTGTCTGGGTGGCCTGGGCCAGTTGCTGCTGCCATTGGTGCTGGGCCTGGGTGCGCAGGTAGTCGGCCTGCAGCTCGGCCTGCTCCTTCACAAGGCTGTCGGCCTGGGCCTGCAGGGCATCGCGCGCCTCGGGTGTCAGCAACTCCACGCCATCGGCCTGGGCCTTGAGCTGGTCCAGGCGCTGGCGCGCGTCGCGGGCGCGTTCGAAGACTTTCTGCGAGATGAGGCCGTAGATCTCGGTGCCTGTCAGCTCTTCCAGCAGGCCGGCGCGGACGTTGGCATTGGCTTCAAGGAACGCCGCAAAGCCGCCCTGGGCCAGCAGCATGGACTTGGTGAAGCGCTCGAAGTCCAGGCCGGTGATGGCGGCGGTCTGCTCCAGCTTGTCGCGCGTCTGGCTGCTGAGGATGCTGCCGTCGCCCCGGGCCAGTTCCACCTTGGGCGCCTGCAGTGCGCCATCGAGCCTGTCGCGTGCGCGGCGCTGGCTCCAGAAGGCGCGGTAGACCTGCCCCTTGACCTCGAACTCGACCTCGGCCAGACAGTCGGCCGTGTGGCGCGTCATGAGGTCGTTGGCCGATGCCGAGATGTTGTTCAGCCTGGGTGTCTGGTGGTACAGCGCCAGGCAGATGGCATCGAGCAGGGTGGACTTGCCCGCGCCCGTGGCCCCGGTGATGGCGAACAGGCCGTTGCCCGCGAACGGTGCCTGCATGAAGTCGATGCGCCATTCGCCCTTGAGCGAGTTGAGGTTCTTGAGCCGCAGCGTAAGGATCTTCATGCGCGGGCCTCCTCGCCGTGTTCGCCGGCGCCTGGCTGGGGCGCATCAAGCCCGGCCACCACTTCCTGGTAGCGCCGGGTGAGGGCCTGGGCCAGGCCGGGCTCCAGTGTTTCCAGCGCCAGGCGGCGCTCGAAGACGTCGGCGGGGCTGATCTCGTGCAGCGACTCGCCGGCGGCGGCGGCCATGCCGGCCACCGCCCGGCCGCGCTGGCGCCGCACGCGCAGCAGTTCCACGGGCAGCTCGTCGGCCAGGGCCTGCACGCGGTCGGTGAGCTGGGGCAGGTAGTCGTCCTGCTCCACCACCACCTCCAACCATACGGACCGTGCAGGGCTGCCGGCCTGGGCGGCGGCGCGCATCAGATCCGGCAAGGCGGTCAGGCTGCCTGCCACCGAGGCCATGGGCTGAAAGCAGGGCACGGGCAGCGGCGTGACGGCCTGCAGCCCTTCGGGGCCCAGGTCCACCAGCAGCATCTGCTTGGACTGGCGGGCCTCGTCAAAGCTCAGCGCAATGGGCGAGCCGCTGTAACGGATGTGCTCCAGGCCGCCCACTTTCTGCGGCTGGTGGATGTGGCCCAGGGCCACGTAGTCGGCGGGCGGAAAGGCCGAGGTGGGGAAGGCGTCCAGCGATCCCACGTAGATCTCGCGCACGGACTCGCTGCTGCTGGCGCCCACGGTGGTGAGATGGCCCGTGGCGATGATGGGCAGGCGCTGGCCGGATGCGGCGGCCAGCGCGTCACGGCGTGCCATGGCGGCGTCGTGCACGCTGCGGTAGCACGACTCGATGGCGGCCTGCAGCGCCTGCTGCTTTTGCTCGGCGCTTTGGCCGGGCTGGCTCAGCACCAGGTCGCGCGGGCGCATGAAGGGCAGGGCGCAGACGATGCAGCCGGGCGCGGCCGGCTGCCCCGGCCGGCGCCGCAGCGGCAGCTCGACCACGTGGCTGGCCGTCTCGCCCACGGCGGCAACCACGGTGGTGTCCAGGCAGGCCAGCAGCTCGCGGTTCTCTGCCAGCGTGGCCACGGAGTCGTGGTTGCCGCCCAGCAGCAGCAGGGCCACGCCCGCCGCATGCAGGCGAACCACCAGCTGGCTGTACAGCTCGCGCGCATAGCTGGGCGGCGCGCCGGTGTCGAAGATATCGCCCGCGATGAGCACGGCATCCACCGCCTGGGCATCGACCTGCTCCAGCAGCCAGTCGATGAGCGCAGCGTGCTCGGCCTGGCGGCTCTTGCCCATGAAGTGCTGGCCCAGGTGCCAGTCGGAAGTGTGAAGAAGGCGCATGGTTTCGGTATCGCGGTATCGGTGCAATGTCCGCCGGCTGTGGCGGGGGCGACAGTATGGTCGCTGGCGCGCATGGGTGACAGCAGGACGGCGTGCCGCAGCTAACATCCCGGTTCGCATCAACCAAGGAGACACAGGCATGTTCAGCCACGTCATGGTCGGGGTCAACGACCTCGAAAAATCCAAGCAGTTCTACGACGCATTCCTGGGCGCGCTCGGCGTTGCCCCGGGCATGGCCAACAAGAACCGCTATTTCTACCGCAGCGCGGGCGGCACGTTTGCCATTTCCACACCGATCAACGGCGAGTCTGCCTGCCACGGCAATGGCGCGACCATTGGCTTTGCGACGCAGTCGCCCGAGCAGGCCGACGCGGCCCATGCCGCCGCCGTGGCAGCCGGGGGCGTGACCTGCGAGGATCCGCCCGGCTGGCGCGAGGCTTCGCCCGGTGGCCGGCTGTACCTGGCCTATGTGCGGGATCTGGATGGCAACAAGCTGTGCCTGTTGCATCGGCCGCCCAAGGCCTGAGCGAATACCGCATCCCGGCATATACAAACCCCTCTGCGCCATACTCCCGCCCGAACGCGCCCGCCGGGCGCTCACCCCCAAGGAGAATGCGTGCAATCAGCAAGTGACCAGTGGTTCGACGAGGCGTACTACCAGCGCTACTACTTCGACAAGAAGACCAGCGTGGTCGATACCGAGCATGTGAACCGTCTGGGCGCTTTCGTCTGTTCCTACCTGAGTTATGTGCGCGTGCCCGTGCGCCGCGTGCTGGATGTAGGCTGCGGCATTGGTCTGTGGCGCGAGGCGGTGCAGCGCCACTTCCCCGGTGCCAGCTACCACGGCGTGGAGTTCAGCGAGTACCTGTGCGGGCGCTTCGGTTGGGAGCGCGGCTCGGTGGTGGACTATGCGGCGCATGATCCTGCAGTGCCCTTCGATCTGGTGATCTGCCAGGGCGTGCTGCCCTATCTGAGCCCGCCGGATCTCAAGCGCGCGCTGGCCAATCTGGGGCGGTTGAGCCGAGGCGGTCTGTATGTGGAGGCGGTGGCGCGCGAGGATTACGAACGCGGCGTGATCGATGAGGATCTGACCGATCCGCGCCTGTTCCGCCACCGGGCCGATCTGTACCGGCGCGGGCTGGCCGAGCATTTCAAGGAACTGGGCGGCGGCGTGTGGCTGAGCCGCCGCGCCGAGCTGCCGCTGTTCGAGCTGGAAAGCGTGGGATGAGCCTGGAAATGTCAGCTGTGCCTGCTGCGGCGCAGGATGCCTGCGTGCCTCTGTCCTATCTGCGCGGCGTGGACTCCGGCGTGGCGCCGCATGCGGTCTCGCGGCTGCGCACGCAGCGGCTGGCGCGCAGCACGCGGCCGTTTCTGTCGCGCGGCGGGCCGCGCGGCGAGCGCTGCGAGGGATGCCGGCTGCGGCCTTCGCACTGCCTTTGCGCGCTGCGTCCCATGCTGCCGACGCGGGCGGGCTTTTGCCTGTTGATGCACGATGCCGAGCCGCTCAAGCCCAGCAACACGGGCTGGCTGATCGCCGATGTGGTGGAGCAGACGCACGCCTTCGGCTGGGCGCGCACCGAGGCCGATGCGGGCCTGCTGGCCTTGCTCGATGATCCGCAGTGGCAGCCCTATGTGGTGTTTCCCGGCGAGTTCGTGGAGCCGCCGCAGCGAGTGGTGCATGCGCTGCCGGTGCCCCGGGCCGGAGCCCAGGCCGGGACCGAATCGGACCCGGGCCGGCGCCCGCTGTTCATCCTGCTGGACGCGACCTGGCCCGAGGCGCGCAAGATGTTCCGCAAGAGCCCTTACCTGGACCGCTTTCCGGTGCTGAGCCTGCACCCGGACCAGGTGTCGCAGTACCGTCTGCGCCGCTCGCAGCGCGAAGACCATTTCTGCACCAGCGAGGTGGCGGCCCTGTGCCTGGAGCTGACGGGCGACGGAGGCGACCGGCGCGCAGGCCGTGCGCTGGAGAGCTACCTTGCCCTGTTCACCGAGCACTATCTGCGCGCCAAGAACCAGCAGCCGGTGCAGGCAGACAGTGACGCGCGCCGTGGTCTGCAGGACGCGATCTCTTCCGTTTGTCCGCCTGCTTGTTAAAAACGATAGCGGAAGATGCTGGTGTTCATTGGGATTGGTGGCGTTTTGTTCCAAATTGTTGACAGCGCATCCAACTCCCCTTGCCCTGTGTTCGCCAGTGGCTCAACAGGGCGGCGCAGGGCGGCATGAGGCCGGGCGCAGCAGCGTCGGCGACAACTTCCTGTTACGTTCCGGCCGCGGTGCGCTGCCCATACTCGCGGCGTGCGATGAGAGGTGGACAGGCGGCGGGGCGGGGTGACCCAGGATTCCAGGCTGAATGTCCATCGAACCTGGCCCGCAGGCGGTGATGGCTAAAATCGGATTTCGCTGAAATTCATCAGCCATTGCCCTGTGCTGCAGGGCATGTTCGTGCACGCAGGGCCGCCCGTAGAGGCGGCCCGCATCCTCCAGGTGCGCCGCAGCCGCGGCTCGCGGATTGCTGGTCACAGCATCCGCCGGGAACCTTGGGGCGTGCCGTCTCTCTTATCGCGCTGGACCATGCGTTGCGACCCTCCCGGGGACGGCTGCGCCATGTCCGCGTGCTCCATTTTTCATGGGGTTTGTTCATGGCCCGGGGCGTATGCCCCGGCGTTGGAAAGGTGTCCGGTTTTGGTGGTCAAGGATTTCAAACTGCACTACAACCCCGCCCTTGACGGGCTGCGGGGCGTGGCGATCCTGTTGGTGATCTTGTCGCACTCCCATGCGCCTTTGTTCGATGGCGCATTCTTCGGGGTGGACCTGTTCTTCGTGCTCAGCGGCTATCTGATCACCTCGCTGCTGCTGATGGAGAACGAATCCGAAGGCCGCATCGGCTTCTGGCGCTTCTATCGCCGCCGCTTCTATCGCCTGATGCCGGCGCTGGCCCTGTTCCTGGGCGCGTACTGCATCTTCGCGCCCTTTCTGTGGCCGGACCTGAACGACATCTACACCGATGCGCTGGTCTCCATCCTCTATCTGGCCGACTACGGCATCGCCTTCTTCGACAGCCCGGACACGCTGCTGCACATGTGGTCGCTGTCGGTGGAGGAGCATTTCTACCTGATCTGGCCGCCGCTGCTGGTGCTGCTGCTGCGCTTTTCCAAGCCGGGCCGTCTGTGGCGCCCGATTGCCCTGCTGTGGGCGCTGAGCTGGCTGTGGCGCGTGTACTGGGTGGACCAGGGCCAGCACTTCTATGAGATCTTCTTTCGCTTCGACACCCGTGCCTCGGGCCTGTTCGCCGGTGCGCTGCTGGCGGCGGTGATGATCGAGCGGCCCGACTTCATCGCTGCACTGAAGGCGCGCATGCACCACGCCATGTGGGTGCCGCTGGCCGTGCCGCTGTTGATGGCGCTGCAATGGGATAACCAGGACGCCATGGTCTGGGGCATCACCGTGGTGGAATGCGCCGCCGTGGTGCTGCTGGTGGCTGCAAGCCAGGGCTCGGGCCTGGTCTTCGACATGCTGTCGTCGCCCACGCTGGTGAAGCTGGGCCGCCTGTCCTATGGCGTCTACCTCTGGCACTACCCGGTGGTGCGCTATCTGCGCGCCGACTTCTCGTGGCCCGTGGTGGTGGCGCTGGGCCTGGCGATCTCGGTGGCGCTGTCGGCGCTGTCGTTCTACACGATCGAGCGCTGGGCGCTGCGCATGCGCGATGGCGAGCGCAAGGGCGGCGAGCGCCAGCCGCAGGCGCAGCCGGCCTGAATGCCGGCAGCGCGCCGAAAGCAAAAAGGGAACGTTGGCACGTTCCCTTTTTTTGTGGGTGAAGGAGATCCGCTGCGCTCTCAGAACCCTGAGCCGGGCTGGGACAGGTACTGCAGTTCCTCGGCCGTGCTGGTGCGGCCCAGGATGGCATTGCGGTGCGGAAAGCGGCCGTAGCGCACGATGACGTCGCGGTGCCGGTGGGCGTAGTCCAGCGTGCCGGCCAGGAACTCGCGCACGCCCTCGCCGCCAGCGTCACCGGCCTGGTCGGCCAGGGCCTGGAAGGCCGCCACGCTGCGGTCCTGCAGGGCCAGGTCTTCGGCATGCTCCAGCGGCAGGTAGCAGAAGATGCGCGCCACGGCAGGCAGGTCGGCATGCCGGTCATGGCCCAGGGCGATGCCGTCCAGCGCCAGCTGCAGCGCCTGCGGGTCGCCTGCAAAGCTGCGTGCCGTGCCCCGGAACAGGTTGCGCGTGAACTGGTCCAGCAACACGATCAGCGCCAGCCGCCCCAGCGCCGTGCCGGCCCAGCCGTCCAGTTGGCCGGCCAGCGCATCTTCGACCAGGGCGCCGAAGCGCTCGCGGATCTGATCGTCAGTGGCATCGGACTTGATGAACCACAGGTTCTTGCAGGCCAGGGCGCCCGCGTTGTCGGGATGCGCGGAGCCCAGCCAGTAGCTGAGCACGTCTGCGATGCGCGGGTCTGCGGCGTGAGAAGGGGCAATGCTTGTCATCGGTGGCCAGGCTCTTGTCGGATGAGGAAGCCTTCGATTGTGCAGGCGGTGGCGTACTGCCCTTGTGGATGGCAGGTTTTGCGCAGACAAAGCACAGCTTGTGCAAATGTTTTTCAAGAGAATGTGCACAGGATTTTCAAGAGAAATTACCGGTGTTATCCACAGATTGGTGTTCGGATTTCATTGATGGTGCCTGTCAATCAGGCACTCATGAATTCAAGATTTCGCGCAGCGATGCTGCGAAATTCCCCGGAGATGCGCGCATCCTGCGCCACGGCCTGCCAGAAGCGGCGTGCCAGCGCCTGGGCATGCGGCCATTCGGCCAGCGTGGCGGCCGTGGGTCGCTGAGGCTGGGCGCCGAAGTCGCGCTCCACGATCTCGCCGTTGATGGGCATGTAGAGCATGGGCAGCATGTCGTAGGTGGGCGACAGCGCCCAGTCGCCATGGGGCTGCGGCAGCACGAAGGAGATGTTGCCGTAGTGCCGGTCGGTGTTGGCGATGAGCTGGCCGTAGGCTTCGAGCAGGCGCAGGCTGCGCGCGTCGGCCTCGGTGATGAGGCCGCGTGCGGCCAGGCGGTTGGCCGTGGCTGCCCAGTTGTCCACCTCGCCCACGTACTGGGCATTGAGCACCTGCAGGGACACCATGCCGATGCGTCCAGGGTTGCTGCCCGGGTGGGCCTGTGAGACTGGCACATCGCTCGGTCCATCGCCTGGCACAACGCTTGGCACATCGCCCGGCGCCGGCTGGCTGCGGTCGAAGCGCTCCGATTCGAGGAAGGCGCGGCCGCCATCGAGGAACAGCCGCGTGCGCGCTGCGGGCAGGCCGTCTTCGGCCAGGGTCTGCAGTGCCAGGTGCTCGCAGACCAGCAGGTCGCGGATGCGCTGCTCGGCCGGCGCGTTGCCTGCCGGGGAGAACTTGACGATGACGCTGCGCCCGGCCGTGATGCAGCAGAACTTGGGCTGCTCGCCGCCCGCCGACGAGCCCGGATGCGTGCCCTGCATGGCCTGCATGGCCAGGCGCGGATAGTCGGCCGCAGAGGCGGCGCGCAGCGTGCGCGCGGGCAGGGAGTGGAAGCGCTCGAAGGCGGCTTCGCCCACGATGAGGTTGCCCGGCAGGTCTTCGCCAAAGCGGGCCAGGGCGCGCAGCACATCGTCCTCGCCCCACTGGCGCGGGTCGCCGCCCAGCTGCAGTTCGGGGTGGCTGTGCGCAAAGCTGCGGCCGATGAAGCCCTGGGGCCGCATGTCGTCCAGGAACCAGGGCAGGCCGTCGTGCTGCTCGCTGAGGCCGTCGGCCTCATCCACCCAGAAGCCGCCGCCGTGCAGGGCGATCATGCGGCCGAAGGGTGATGCATGGCCTTCGGTGTCCACGCGCATGATGGCCACCTCGGCGCCCACGCCCGCCACCTGGCGCGGCAGCACATAGCGCTGTGTGCGCGCCGCCCCCACCTTGCGCACCTGGCCCGACTGGATCAGCGGTGCCAGTGCGCGCGACACCGTGGGCTGGCTCACGCCCAGCATCTGCTGCAACTCGCGTGCCGCCAGCGCACCGCCCTGGCGGCGCAGTGCTGCCAGCACCTGCAGGGAGAGGTCTTCAGTGGCCATGGGGAATCAATTCATGAATGGATGAAGCAAGGGGTTAATTTATTGAAAATCAAGGATTTATGCAAATACATGAATGGATATATGAATAGATAAAAAAACCGCGCCCAAGGGCGCGGCAAAGCTGGATTTCGCGGCGGCTTGCAGGTCTGCGAATCACGATCACAGCCTGTGAAACTGGCGTGCTCCAACTCAGAGACGCCGAGCAAGAGCCGCCTCGCGGCGGGGGCGCCTAGCCGAGGGCGTCGTCCCCTGGGGGAAGCGGCGCCAGCCGCTCAGGGGGTCAGAAATTGTGCGTGATACCCAGGCTGATGCCGCTGGCGCGTGTCTTGTTGCCTGCGCCCTGATATCCGTTCTTCCACTTGGTCGTGTCCAGTTCCAGGAACAGGCTGGTGCGCTTGGACAGCTGGTAGTCCACAAAGCCGATCAGGCGCTGGAAGCCGTCGTCGCCCTGGCCCGTGCGCTCGCGGTCCACCTTGTAGTAGCCGCCGTTCAGGCCGATGACGGGCGTGACGGCATAGCGCGCGCCCACGGCCAGGATCTTGTTCGTGGTTTTCGCGGTGTCGCTGGTCTCGGCCTTGTTGCGGCCGTAGTTGAGCATCAGGCGCAGGTCGCCACGGCTCCAGGCGCCACCGATGTTGGCGGCGTCCAGCGTGCGTCCGCTGGCGTCGTGGAACTGGGTGTAGGCGCTGGTCAGCACCAGATCGTCCTGGCGCCAGTCCAGGCCCAGGCCGCGCGTGTCCAGGCGCGAGGCCGACACGCCGGTCTCGCCGAAGCTGTACATGGCGCGCGCCGTGAGGCCTCCAAAGCTGCCCGAGTACTTGATGGAGTTGTTGACGCGGTTGGAGCCCACCTTGGTGTTGGTGGCGCCCCATTCGTTGTTCAGGCCGTGGCCCGTGAGGCTGGTGACCTGGATGTTGGGGTTCAGGCCCGCAAAGCGCAGGGCGATGGGATCGACCAGGCCCACGGAGTCGGAGATCAGCGTGTTCTGCCGGCCAGCCGTGACCGCGCCCCAGTGGCCGGCCAGGCCCACGATGGCCGCCCGGTCGAAGGTGCCGGCCACGCCGCCGATGCCGCCCACGTCGGCGCCCAGCGTGGATTCGAGGTTGAAGATGGCGCGCAGGCCGCCGCCCAGGTCCTCGCTGCCGCGTATGCCCCAGCGGCTGGTGGGACCCACGCCGCTGTTGACCGAGCCCATGCTGCCCGCAGCCGGCGCATTGGCGCCCGACAGGCCGCTTTGCGCGCGCACCGACACGTCGATGATGCCGTACAGGCTCACGCTGCTGGTGGATTGCGCCAGGGCGGGGCCGGCCGCGCAGCCTGTGGCCAGCAGGGCGAGGGCGATGTTCTTCTTCATGGTGTCTCCTTGATTTCTTCTGGAAGGCGGGAACTTTGCGAGCGGCCGAGTTTCCGTATGGGAGCCGGTACTGCCTATGTCCGGCGGGCACTAGCTGCTATGTCGTTTCGTTCTCGAAGTGGCTGCGCGCAGGTGCCGGGCAACACCCACTGCAGGGACAGGGAATAGCCCCTGGCGGGACAATGTCGCTCTCAAAAAACATAGCGCCATGCGTATGGCATGCATGGCGCTTCAGGGTTTCGTGTCGGGCTTTCTGAGGCTTGTGCTGTCGTGATGAATCGCCGCTTTTTGTTGATGGTCGTGGCAGCGGGCTGGAGCCTGGCCGCGACCGGATGTTCGGGAAAGTCCGGACCTGGGAATGTCTCGGTTTCGCGGCAAAGGCTGCAGGAGGTGGTGGCCCAGCGCTTTCCCCGGCAGTTCCCCGTGGCCGGCATGCTGCAGCTCAAGCTGCATTCGCCGGTGCTGGGATTGCTGCCCGAGCGCAACGCGCTCAATGCGGTGCTGCAGGCCGATCTGTCGGGGCCCGTGCTCAAGCAGGGCTATGGCGGCCATCTGAACCTGGACTTCGCGCTGCGCTACGAGCCCACGGACCGCACGCTGCGCGCCCACCAGATCAAGGTCAACAGCCTGGTCATCAATGACCTGGCGCCCGCCATGAGCGACATGCTCACCACCTATGCCAGCGCGCTGGCCGAGCAGGCGCTGGGCCAGCTCGTGCTCTACCAGCTGCAGGACAAGGAACTGGCCCTGATGGACTCGCTGAACATGGAGCCTGGCGCCATCACGGTGACGCCGGACGGCCTGAGCGTGGCCCTGGTCCAGAAGCCCGTCGCGCCGCGCTGAGCGCAGCGGCGCGCCTTTGTCCTTACCTTCGCCTGCGCCTCAGTCCGCGCGGATATTGGCCGCGCGGATCACCTCGCCCAGCTCGGCACTCTCGGCCTGAATGAAGGCGCCGAACTCGGCCGGCGTGCCGCCCATGGGCGATGCGCCGATGTCGGCCAGCTTCTGCAGCACGGCGGGCTGGGCCAGGCTCTTGTTCAAAGCCTGGTTCAGCGCCTGCACCACGGCCGGCGGCGTGCCGGCCGGCGCCACCAGGCCCCACCACACGGTGGCCTGCACGTTCACGCCCAGCGAACGTGCCGTGGGCACACCCGGCAACAGGCGCGAACCATTGTGGTTGAGCACCGCCAGGGCGCGCAGCGCACCGCTGCCCACATGGCCTGCCACCTCCAGCGGGTTGATGGCCATGAAGTCCAGCCGCCCGCCCAGCAGGTCGGTCACGGCGGCCGAGCCGCCCTTGTAGGGAATGTGCACGGCCTGGAAGCCGCCTGCGCGCTCCAGCAGGGCGCTGGCCATGTGGCCCGAGCTGCCCACGCCAGCCGTGCCATAGGACAGCGAACCGGCCTTGGCCTTGCCGGCGGCGATCAGTTCGGCCAGGTTCTTGTGGGGCGACTTGGCGTTGACCACCACGACCAGCGGCGCCTCGCCGATGCGGCCCACCGGGATGAGGTCCTTGAGCGGATCGAAATTGAGCTTGGCGTACAGCGCCTTGTTGGTGGTCAGCGTGTTGGATGCCGTCAGCAGCAGGTAGCCGTCGGCCGCGCCGCGTGCCACCGCGCCCATGCCGATGTTGGTGCCGCCGCCGGGCTTGTTGTCCACCACCAGGGACTGGCCCAGCAACTCGGCCATGGGCGGCGTGACCAGGCGCGTGATGATGTCCACGCCGCCGCCGGGCGAGTAGGGCACGACCACGGTCACGGGGCGCTCGGGGTAGCCGGCCGCTGTGGCGACCAGGGGCAGGGCCGCCCAGGCGGCGGCGGTGGTGCCGAGCAGGGCCAGTGCGTGGCGGCGGGTGGAATGTCTTGTCATGCATGTCTCCGTTGATTGTTATGACCCGGCGGCAGGGCGGGGTCCGCCATTATTTAGCGTGCCAAGCATGGCTGGGCGCCGAACGTTACGATGCAGCGGCCATCGATTTCTTGGCGAACCCGTCCAGCCTTCAAGGTGCCCCATGACTTCACAGAATCCGCTTTCCGCCTTTTCCGTCACGCGCAAGTGGCCGGCCACGCAGCCGGACCGCATCCAGCTGTATTCCCTGCCCACGCCCAACGGCGTCAAGGTGTCGATCGCTCTGGAGGAGATGGGCCTGCCGTATGAGGCGCACCGCGTGGGCTTCGAGAGCAATGACCAGCTCTCGCCCGAGTTCGTGGACACCTTTCCCAACAACAAGATCCCGGCCATCCTGGACCCGCAAGGCCCGGGCGGAAAGCCGCTGGCGCTGTTTGAATCGGGCGCCATCCTGGTCTACCTGGCCGAGAAGTCCGGCAGCCCGCTGCTGCCCGCCGACCCGGCAGCGCGCTATGAAACGCTGCAGTGGCTGATGTTCCAGATGGGGGGCGTCGGCCCCATGTTCGGCCAGCTGGGGTTCTTCCACAAATTCGCGGGCAAGGACTTCGAGGACAAGCGCCCGCGCGACCGCTACGTGAACGAGTCCGTGCGCCTGCTGGGCGTGCTGGAGCGCCGCCTGGCCGGCCGCGCCTGGGTGATGGGCGAGCAGTTCACCATTGCCGACATCGCCCTGTGGCCCTGGGTACGCAACATGGTGGTGGAGCAGGGCTACAACGCGGCCGAACTGCTGGGCTGGGAGCGCTTTCCCGAGCTGCAGCGCGTGCTGGCCGCCTTCGTGGCGCGCCCGGCCGTGCAAAAGGGCCTGGTGACGCCGCCGCGCAACTGACCCGGCGGGCGTTGCATTCCTGGGCCGCACTGTCCCAGCCATGGTGGCTTTCAAAACGGGCGCGGGGGCCGCATCTGTCCGAGAATGCAGCGCCCCCTTTTTTCTTGCGGGCGCAGCCTCACAGGAGCCACGATGACCGCAGCCACCACCCCCGTCCTCCAGAGCCAGCCACTGGGCCCGCTGTGGCCCACCATGGACCCCTTCCTGTTCTGTGCCCACCATGACGATGCCTATCCGCCCAGCGATGGCCGCCTGGGCGTGCAGGCCGTGGACCTGGAAGGCCGCCAGATGGGCAGCGACTTCAGCCGCAAGGACGGCTTTTCCATGTACCACGGCGACGGCGTGCCGGGCTTTCCCGGCCACCCGCACCGCGGCTTCGAGACCGTGACCCTGGTGCGCAAGGGCCTGATCGACCATTCCGATTCGCTGGGCGCGGCCGCGCGCTTTGGCGGCGGCGACGTGCAGTGGCTGACGGCCGGCAAGGGAATCCAGCATTCGGAGATGTTCCCGCTGCTCGACAGCGACGCGCCCAATCCGCTGGAGCTGTTCCAGATCTGGCTGAACCTGCCTGCGCGCTCCAAGATGGTGGAGCCGCACTTCACCATGTTCTGGAACGAACGCATCCCGCGCCTGGAGCACGCAGACGCCGCAGGCCGCAGGACCGTGGTCACCGTGGTGGCAGGCAGCCTGCCCGGCACGGCGGCCGCCCTGCCGCCGCCGCCCGAATCCTGGGCCTCGCAACCCGAGGGCGACGTTGCCATCTGGACGCTGCGCCTGGAGCCCGGCGCACGCTGGACGCTGCCGCGCGCAGCCGGCGCGGACACGCAGCGCATGCTGTATTTCTTTGCAGGCCAGGCACTGCAGGTCGGGCCCACGGCGCTGGCACAGCATGCGGCCCTGCATGTGGATGCCACGCAGGACTGGGAACTGCACAACAGCGGCGCCGACGCCGTGGAATGCCTGGTGCTGCAGGGCCGCCCCATTGGCGAGAGCGTGGCGCAGTACGGCCCCTTCGTGATGAACACGCAGCAGGAAATCATGCAGGCCATGCAGGACTACCGGCGCACCCAGTTCGGCGGGTGGCCCTGGGCCGAGCAGGACCCGGTGCATGGCGCAGAGAACCGGCGCTTTGCGCGCTATCCGGGCGCTGCGGCCGAGGAGCAGCCGCCGGCTGCCTGAGTCCGGTCAGGCCGCGTCAGGTCGCGTCTGCGGGTGGATGAAAGCTGGCCGGCGCGGGCGTGCGCCCCAGCTCCTTGAGGATCTTCAGCGTGATGGCCATGCCGGTGTTGCCTGCGGGCACGCCGGCATAGACGGCGGTCTGCAGCAGCACTTCGCGGATGGTGTCCAGGTCCAGCGGCGCGGCCTCGGCATCGGACGGGTCGGCCAGCAGGCCCGTGCGGATGTGCAGCTCGAACTCTTCCCAGCGGCCCATGGATGCCGTGATGGCCAGCACCATGATGCGGCGCGTGCGGCGCTCCAGGCCGGGGCGGCTCCAGATGCCGTCCCAGGCATAGGCCGTGATCATGCGCTGGAACTCCACATTCAGTTCGTTGGCGCGCGCCACGGATTGGTCCACCCATTCATCGCCCAGCACGCGGCGGCGGTTGGCAAGGCCGCGCTGCAGGGCGTCGGCGGAAGATTCGGTCATGGCGGGGTTCCTGTGTCAAGCATGGGAATGGGCATTGGCGTGGGCGTGGGTCTGCGGCGCTGCCAGCAGCGCCAGGCACGCATCATGCGATGCCTGCACGGCGCGGGCCGGGTCGCAGGCCCGGGCCAGCGCATCTTGCAGCGCCTGCAGGGCCGCTGCGTCCAGCCGGGGCGCGGCCCATTCGGCCAGCAGCAGGCGCAGCTCGCGCCCCTGCTCCAGCGCCTGCGGGGCCAGCAGTTCCACGGCGGCCAGGGCCTCGGGCTTGCCTGTCCAGGGCGCCATGGCGTGCACGCAGGCCTCTGAAAACACCAGTCCGTGCAGGCCCCGCACATGGCCCAGCATGCGCTGCGGATGCACCTGCAGCGACTGCGCGGCCTGGCGCAATGCGGCGGCGGCGCCATGCACATGGCGCCACAGGTCGGGCCAGTGCGCGACCTCGGACTGCCACTCGCCCAGCGCGCGCTCATGGGCCTGGGCCATGCAGCCCAGCAGCAGGGCCGCAAGCTGGGGCACGGCCTGGGCCTGTGCCACCGCCTGCATCAGGTGCACGGGATTGCGCTTGTGCGGCATGGCGCTGGAGGTGCTGCCGCGCGGCGCCTCGCTGACCTCGCCCACCTCGTACTGCGACATCAGCGACCAGTCCTTGGCCAGCTTGGCCAGGCTGCCGCCGCATACGGCGGCCTCCATGGCCAGGCGCATCCAGTCGTCGCGCTGGGTATGCCAGCTGCGGCCGCAGGCCGACAGGCTCAGGCGCCGGGCCAGTGCCTGCTCCACCTCGGCACGGTGGCTTCCCAGCACGGCGCCATTGCCCACGGCGCCGCCCAATTGCACGCACAGCGCAGCGGTGGCAAGCCTTTCAAACTGTTCGATGCTGCGGCCCACGGCGGCAGCCGACTGCGCGCACTTGAATCCGAAGCTGGTGATCTGCGCGGGCTGCAGCAGGCTGCGCGCCAGCATGGGCGTGGCCGCGTGCGTGCGGGCCAGGGCCTGCAGTGCGGACTGCAGCGCGTCCAGCTCGGCCAGCAGCGCCTGCAGGGCCGGCTGCGTGAGCAGGGCCTGCGCCGTGTCCACGGCGTCCTGCGTGGTCGCACCCCAGTGCAGCCAGGGCAGGCCTTCCGGGGCGTGGGCCTGCAGCCACTGCTGCAGCGGCCGCACCACGGCCAGGCCCAGCGCGCCGCTGGCGCGTGCCTGCTCCACCACGCCTTCGCACGTGAGCGGCGCCTGCGCGCAGGCGCGCGCAATGGCCTCGGCGGCCGGGCGCGGCACCAGGCCGCAGTCGGCCTGGGCCTGGGCCAGCGCGCTCTCGAAGCGCAGCAGCGCCTGCAGCCAGCGCGCGTCTGCAAACCAGTGGCCGCTGTCGGCGGGGCCCAGATAGTCCTTCACCAATGACATGCTGTCCTTGCCGGTCTCAGGCCGTGGCGCCCGAGGCCTTGATCACGGCCGCCCACTTGGCGCTCTCCACCTGGATGCGGGCCGCGTACTGCGCGCCATCGCCCAGCAGCGGCACGGCGCCCTCGATGCCCAGGCGCGACTGGAAGGATTCGGAAGACGCCACCTTGAGGATGTCGCGCCCCAGCGCGCGCACCGTCTCGGCAGGCGTGCCCTTGGGCGCGAGGATGCCGTAGGTCAGCGAGCTCTCGAAGTCGGCCAGCGCACGCACGCCGGACTCGGCCACCGTGGGCACGTCGGGCAGCTGGGGCTGGCGTTTGGCGCCGGTCACGGCCAGGGCGCGCAGCTTGCCGGCCTTCACCAGGGCCATGGCCGCGGGAATCACGCCAAAGCTGAAATCCACATTGCCGCCCACCAGGTCGGTCAGCGACGGGGCCGTGCCCTTGTATGGCACGTGGATGGCCTTGGCGCCCAGAGCGTGGGCGAACATCTCGCCCGTCAGGTGGCCGCCCGTGCCCGAGCCGCTGGAGGCGTAGTTCATCTCGCCGCTGCGCTTGCGCATCTGCTCGGCCAGATCGGCCACGCTGCGCGCGGGCGAGGAAGCCGGCACGACCAGCAGCAGGGCCGACGAAGCGAACATGGCCACCGGCTGCAGATCGGTGGCTGCATTGAACTTGAGGCCCGGGTACAGCGAGGGATTGATGGACACCGTGCCCGTATGGCCCAGCAGCCAGGTGCTGCCGTCGCCGGCTGCACGCACCACGGCTTCCGTGCCCAGGTTGCCGCCCGCGCCGGCCTTGTTCTCCACGATCATCCCGTAGCCGAAGGACTCGTTGAGGCCATGCGCCATCTGCCGCGCAAACACATCGTTGCCGCCGCCCGGCGCAAACGGCACCACCAGTCGGCTGCCGCGCTTTTGGGCCCAGGCCGGCAGCGCACAGGCGGCCAGCGCGGCGGCGGCGGTGGACAGCCACATCCGGCGCGGCAAAGAGGTCTGAGAGGCTTGAGCGGTTTGAGAGGTGGGCCGGGAATCCATGCGTCTGTCTCCTGAAATAGTCGTTGTCACGCAGTGTGGTGCAGCACAGCCTGGGAAAACAGCAGTTGCATCTGCGTTGTGATTCAAGAAAATGTGTGAAATGGACGTGAGATACATACACAATTTCTTGAGAGTGGTGGACACCGGCTCCATGTCCGAAGCCGCTCGCCAGCTGGACCTGAGCCCCTCGGCCATTGCCCAGCAGATGCGCGTGCTGGAGGGCGAGCTGGGCGCGCCGCTGCTGGTGCGCCATGGCCGCAGCGTGCGCGCCACCGAGGCGGGCGAGCGGCTGTTCGAGCGTGGTCGCCAGTTGCTGCAGGACTTCGAGGGCCTGCGCGAATGGGTGGCCTCGGACGCGGACGGCGGCGAGCTGCGGCTGGGCACCGTGAACACGGCGCTGCACGGCTTTGTGCCCGCCGTGATGCGGGCCTTCGTGGCGCGCCACGCCGAGGTGCGCATCAGCGTGCGCGCCGGCCTCACGCCCGAGCTGTACACGGCCCTGGTCCAGTCCGAGCTGGACGTGCTGATCTGCCTGCAACCCTCGTTCGACCTGCCCAAGACCGTGTGCTGGGCCGAGCTGCGCCAGGAGCCTTTGGTCGTGCTGTGCCGTGCCCGCGATGCGCAGCAGGACCCGCTGGCCCTGCTGCGCACCCGGCCCCTGGTGCGCTACGACCGTTCCCTGGCCGGTGGCCGGCTGGCCGACCGCTACCTGCGCGCCCAGGGCATTGCGCCGCTGGAGCGCATGGAACTGAACTCGGTGCTGGCCGTGGCCATGATGGTGGACCAGGGCCTGGGCGTGGGCCTGGTGCCCGACATAGGCCCCGTGCTCTCCCAGGGCCGCGACGTGCGCGTGCTGGCGCTGCCGGAGCAGGGCGCTGCTGCGGACGGAGCTGGCTCCCGCCCCGCCGATGCGCGCAAGGTCGGCCTGCTGTGGCTGAACACCTCGGCCCGCGCGCGCTGGGCGCGCAGCCTGCTCGAATGTGCGCGCGAGTGCCTGGCTTGAGGTTGGGCGGCCGGTGAACCCACGGCCGCGACGCTGGAATGCCCCAGGTCGCCGACAATGGCAGCTTTGCGCGGCGCGCCTTCTGCGCTGCGGTTTTCCAAGGCCTTTGCCATGAACATCACCAAAGACACCGCCGTCACCATCAACTACAAGATCACCGACAAGCTGGGCAAACTGCTCGACAAGGGCGACGTGGCCTATCTGCACGGCGGCTACGACAACATCTTCGCCAAGGTGGAAGCCGCCCTGGACGGCAAGGCCGTGGGCGACACGCTGACCGTGGACCTGGCCGTGGAAGACGCCTTCGGCGCGCGCGACGAGAGCCTGACCCGCACCATCCCCAAGGGCGAGTTCCCGCCCGGCGTGAAGGTCGGCGGCCAGCTGCGCGGCACCGATGACCAGGGCCAGCCCCAGATCTACCACGTGGTCAAGATCAAGGGCCCCGTGGTGCTGCTGGACGGCAACCACCCGCTGGCCGGCATGGCGCTGCACTTTGCCTGCAAGGTGACTGAAGTGCGCGCGGCCAAGCCCGAGGAAATCGAGCACCGCCACGTGCACGGCGGCCACGGCCACCACCATTGAGAGGCAGGGCCGGGATACACCCGGTCCGCACGGCCCCGCAAAGCACAAAGGCCGCCTGGCATGCCCGGCGGCCTTTGTGTTTTCCGACTAGACCGCCTCCAGCGCCAGCAGCGCCGTGGCGGTGTTGGAGATCGGTATGTGGTAGTTGCCGTGCACGCGGCGCACGCCGGGCGCAGCCGCGGACAGGGCGCCGCGCATGGCCAGCCACATCAGCAGTTCCACGCCCTGGGTGCCGGTCTTTTCCACCAGTTCATGCACGCTGAACTGCGTGGCCCATTCGGGATTGGTGGCCATGCTTTCAAGGAACTGCAGGTCGAAGGCCTTGTTGATGAAGCCCGCGCGCTCGCCATCGAGCTGGTGCGACAGGCCTCCTGAGGCAATGACGGCCACGCGCTGGTCGCTGTTCCAGCGCGCGATGGCCCGGCCCACGGCCTGGCCCAGCGCATAGCAGCGGCGTGCCGAGGGCAGCGGGAACTGCACGGTGTTGATGCACACCGGCACGACGGCCACAGGGCAGTCGCCCTCGGGCCAGAACAGCTTGAGCGGCAGCGTGCAGGCGTGGTCCACCAGCATTTCCTGGCAGCTGACCACGTCGAAATCCTCGCCCACCAGGGACTCGATCAGGTGCCATGACAGCTCCGTGTGGCCGCGCAGCGGTGCCAGCGTGGGAATGCCCCAGCCTTCGTCGGCGTTGCAGTAGCGCTCGGCCGCGCCCACGGCGAAGGTGGGCATTTTGTCGAGGAAGAAGTTCAGGCCGTGGTCGTTGTAGAACATCACCACCACGTCGGGGCGCTGCGTGGCCAGCCATTCGCGGATGGGCGGGAAGCCGTCGAAGAAGGGCTTCCAGTAGGGCTCGTTCTGCAGGCCCTTGTGGATGGCGTTGCCGATGGCGGGTATGTGCGAGGTGCCGAGGCCGCCGATGAGATGTGCCATGGTGGGTGTCTCCTGTGCTGTGTCTTGCGTGTGGTCTGCGGCGGGGCTCAGGCGTGCGAGCGCAGCAGGGCCTGGAATTCGGCCTTGGTCATGCCGGTCTGCTGGGCGCCTATGTCCTGCATGTCCAGGTGAAAGATGCCGGCCAGCTTGGCCAGGTAGTAGGCGTTGCCGCCGGCCGCGATCATCTGCAGCACGTTGCGGGCGCGCACGGCCTCGGCCTGCTCCTGGTTCAGCCCGTAGCTGCGCATATAGGCCTCCTCGTCGGCCAGGAAGGCCTGGCGGTTGGCCAGCTCGTTGAAGGAAAAGCACATGCTGTTGAGCGCATAGCCCTTGCGGGCCTGCCTGCCGTCGAACAGGGTGGTGCCGGGAATCTGCGGCTGATCGGCCATGTTTTGTCTCCGGTATTTGCGTTGGATCAGCGGCAGTGTCCGGCCCGCGTTGCCAAAGATAAAGCGGCGGCCAATCATGGAATGCATGAGACAAATCGATGGATCGCAGCTCGATGGCAGGCTGCTGCAACTGCTGCTGGCCGTGCTGGAGACCGGCAGCGTCACGGCGGCGGCGCAGCGCCTGGGCGTGACGCAATCGGCCGTCAGCCATCTGCTGGACAAGCTGCGCGCCATCACGGGCGACCGATTGTTCGTGCGGCAGGGGCGGGGCATTGCGCCCACGGCCCATGCGCTGGCGCTGCAGGACCCGGCGCGCGAGCTGCTGCGGCAGATGCAGCAGTTCGGCCAGGGGCCCAGCTTTGACCCCGCGCACTGGCGTGCCGAGATCACCATTGCCGCCAACGACCTGCAGCGCGAACTGCTGCTGCCCGCGCTGGCCCAGCGCCTGCGCTCAGCCGCGCCCGGGACGGTGCTGCGCGTGATCGACAGCGGCGCGCCGGATGCCGAACTGCTGCGCTCGGACGCCTGCCTGCTGGCCATCAGCCCGCGCCCGCCCGATGCCACGGACATCGTGCAAAAGCGCCTGTTCAGCGATGAGTACGCAGTCTTCTATGACAGCGCCGTGCGACAGCCGCCGGCCAGCCTGGCCGACTATCTGCACGCCGACCACGCCACCGTGGCCTATGCCGACCGCCAGGCGCTGGACCTGGACCTGCAACTGCAGGCGCGCGGGCTGGAGCGCCGCTTTGCCGTGCGCGTGCCGGGCTTTGCGGCGCTGGCCGCCTTTGTGCGCGGCACGCCGCTGCTGGCGACGGCGCCGTCGCTGCTGGGCCGCACGGCCCTGTCATCGCTGGCCAGCTTTGCCGTGCCCGTGGACTGCCCGCCGCTGCCCATGTTCATGATCTGGCACACGCGCCACCAGGCCGATCCCGCCCATGCGTGGCTGCGCGGGCAGTTGCAGCAGGTGGTGGCGCAGGCGCTTGGAGGCGCCGGGCCGTCAATGCCTGCGAAGCAAGGCGCGGCGCAGCAGGCGTGCTGCGCGGTTGCGGATCTGGAAGGGGCTGTGGCTCACGGCCGGGCTCACGCGGGCGCGTGAGCAGGCAGCCAGGAAGTCGCGCAGCAGCACGCTGTCATCCAGCGTGCTGGTGTCCGGGTTGCGGAACTGGAATTCGGGGTGCCACTGCGTGGCCGCGATATAGCTCTTGAGCGTGCCGGGCTTGCGGAAGATGGCCTCGGGAATGCGGTCGGGCAGGCTCCAGGCCTCCACATCGAACTCGGGCGCCACGTCCTTGATGCCCTGGTGGTGGATGCTGTTCACGCGTGCGCGGTCCAGCGTGGGGTACAGCGCCTCCAGCCGGCTGCCGGGCACGATGGCGATGTCGTGGTAGTGGCGGTCGTACTCGGTGGGATTGCGGTGCAGCTGCGAGCCGGGCACCTGGGTCTCGATGTCCTGGTAGAGCGTTCCGCCGAAGGCCACGTTGATCAGCTGCAGACCGCGGCAGACGCCGAAGATGGGCTTGCCGGCCTGGGAAAACGCCTCGACCACGGCCAGGTCGTAGAGGTCGCGCACGCGGTCGCCCAGCCATTCGGGGCGCATGGGTTCCTCGCCATAGCTGCCGGGCCAGACATCGGCGCCGCCGTGCATGACCACGCCGTCCAGCCACTCGGCATAGTGCTCCAGCGTCACGTCGCCGCGCGCGGTCTCTCCTGTGGGGCAGGGCACCATCACCACCATGGCGCCGGCCGACATGATCCAGTGCGCTATCGATTGCTCCACGTACTGCAGCGTCTTGCCCGTGAAAAGCGGACGCTGCGGGTCCGCATGGGAGAAACAGGCCGAAAGGCCGATCTTGAGGCGGCGTGAGGCAAGTGGGCTCATGGGGTGGTGGGCAAGGGGAAAGTCCTGATGACCACGTTGTAAGCCCAATCGTGCCTGCGACCTGTAGGAAGGGGTTGAACGCCCGCGACCGGCGCAGGGCCATCACTGCAAATAGGTGTAGGTGAATGCAAGAGTTGTCTTGAGGCATCTCAAGCTTTTTCCGTCCATTCGTGCAGGCGCCCCGCCCGCGGGTGTAGCCTGTAGGCAGGGGTTGGGGCTGCGGATGCTGCAGCGCGAAAAACCTGACGACGCAGGGTGCGACTTGCTGTGCAGGCAGCCCGCATGGCGTTACGATGGATTCGCCAGTTCATCAATGGCCCCGACAACCCCGCCGCGCCGGTGGTGCGGCTTTTGGCGACTAGGAGGATATGCATGCAAGTTCAGGTTCATGCCGACGATTCGATCCAGGGTGGCGAGTCCTTGGCGCAATGGGCGCAGGAAGAGATCAACGCCAAGCTGGCGAGATTCAAGGACTACGTGGTACGCGTGGAGGTTTTCCTCACCGGCGTCGATGCGCTCAAGACCTCCGGCGCTCCCGGCAAGCGCTGCGTTCTGGAGACCCGGGCCAATGGCCGCCCGCCGATCGCCGTGAACGCCGAGGCTGAAAAGGTCAAGGATGCCTTCAACGCGGCCATTGAAAAGCTGAAGCGGGCCGTGGAGACCGACCTGGGCAAGCTCAAGGACAAGAACGGCCGCGAGAGCGTTCGCGGCGTGGAAGACGGCACCGAGGTGGATGCGGCCAGCCCGGCCTGACCCTCGAAATTCCCGCAACACAAACGGCAAGGCGCCCCATTTGGGGCGCCTTTTGGTTGGGCAGGGCCATGGCTGCAGGTCGATTACCGCAGCAAGCGCGTTCAACGCGAGGCGCGCAGCACCACGCCGTCCAGCGAAGGCGCATGCAGCGGCTTCAGGGGCGATGCCAGCGGCGGCCCGAAGCGGCGCGCCGCACCTGCGGGCAGGGCCTGCGCATCCTGACCGGCCTCCGCTTCCCATTGCGCGCGGGCCTCGGCGATCTCCTCGCTGGTGCGGGCCACGAAGTTCCACCACAGCAAGATGGCTTCATCCATGGGCTCGCCGCCAATGACCAGCAGACGGCTGCCGGGCGTGGTCTCGATGGCGACCGAGGCCGTGCCCAGGGGCAGGTAGAGCAGTTCCTCCACCGGCAGGGGCTGGCCGTTCACGCTCACGCTGCCTTCCAGGCTGAGCACGGCATGCTCGAAATCGGCGCGCAGCGGCAGCGTGGCGACGGCATTGCCATTGCCCGCGCTGTCCGCATGCAGGTCCACGCTCATCAGGGGCGTGTGCACCTCGGCCGGCGATGTCAGGCCCAGCGCTTCGCCGGCCAGCACCGTGGCCGTGAAGTCGCCCACCGTGGTCCTGGGCAGCTCGGGGTAGTGCTGGAAGCGCGGCGGACCGTTGCGGTGCGACTCGGGCAGCGCAATCCACAGCTGTGCGGCGTGGATGTGCGAGGGCGTCTGGCTTTCCTCGGAGTGGGCGATGCCGTGGCCGGCCGTCATCAGGTTGACCTGGCCGGGGCGGATGATCTGGGTGTGGCCCAGGCTGTCGCGGTGCAGCACTTCGCCGCGGATCATCCAGGTGAAGGTCTGCAGGCCGATGTGCGGATGCGGGCCGACCTGCATGCCCGGTGGCGCGGGGTCGGCAGGTCCGGCGTGGTCGAGAAAGCACCAGGCGCCGACCTTGCGCAGGGCGCGCTGGGGAATGGCGCGCTGGATGGGAATGCCGCCCACATCGGCGGTGCGGGTGGGCAGGTGCTGGGGTTGGGTCTGGGGCTGGGACGTGTCGGACATGGTCGGATCGGCCTGTTTCGTGGGGGAAGCCACCAGTGTCGTGCAGCGCGGCGCAGCAGGCAAACGCGGCTCGCATCGATTGGGCCTGTTCGCTGACAGCGCGTTCTCAGGAACATTGTTTACATTCGAAGAACGGACCGGCGCCCGCCATTTTGGCGGGCGCCGGCCTCACTCTTACAGGAGAAAACGCCATGAATACATCCGTACAGACGCAAGCCGAAGCCGCTGAAGAGGCGGTCCAGAGCGCCGTGGAAGTCCAGCGATTCCCCGAGAAGTTCGAAGCCACGGTCACCGGCAATGTGCAGCACCGGGTAGGCGACGGCCCCCTGGAAGACATTCCGCGCGGCACCCGTGTGCAGGTGGCCACGGCCATCGGAAGCTATGTGCTGTCCTGGACCCAGGACGAGCAGCCGATCACCGTGTCGCTGGCCAAGCGCGAGTTCGAGCTCTATGTCGACACCGGGGAGATCGAGGTCAGCCAAGCCTGACGCCGGCCATGTCCCCATCCACTCCCAAAAGCCCTGCGGCCTGACAGCTGCAGGGCTTTTTGCATGGTGGCCCGGCCCGCGCTCAGGCCGGCAACTGCAGCGCGGTCTGGATGTGCACCTCGCCGGCCAGCAGCTTGTGCACGGGGCAGGCCTCGGCCACCTGCAGCAGGCGCTGGCGCTGCTCGTCGTCCAGCGCGCCTTGCAGCGTGATCTGGCGCTCGATCAGGTTGCCGCTGGCCGGCGTGCCTTCGGGGTTCAGGCGCAGTTGCACGTCCACCTGCTCCAGCTTCCACTGCTTGCGCGCCGCGTACATCTGCAGCGTGACCGTGGTGCAGGCGCCCAGGGCCGACAGCAGCAGCTGCAGCGGGTTGGGCGCCGTGTCGCCGCCGCCCTTGTCCGCAGGTTCGTCCACATGCCAGCTGTGGCCTTGGGGGTCGCCGAGCGTGACGCGATAGGGGGTGTCCGTGCTGGTGGCGTGGGCGCTGTGGATCATGGAAGGTCCTTTGTCCTGGGGTGTCGCAAGAGGGGTGGGAGAGGCAACGGACGACTCTACGCCTGCTTTGCGTCCGCTGCCCGGGGCCGGTGCTTCATGCGCAGCGGGATTTTGAGGTAGTGCACACCATTGGCCTCGGCCGCAGGCCAATGCCCTGCATGCATGTTGACCTGGATGGCGGGCAGCAGCAGGGCGGGCGCGGACAGCGTGGCGTCTCGCTGGTTGCGCATGGCCACGAAGCTGGCCTCGTCCACGCCCGTGTGCACATGCACATTGCCGGCGCGTTGCGCGTCCACCGTGGTTTCCCAGGCATGGCGGTCGCGGCCCGGCGCCTTGTAGTCATGGCACATGAACAACCGCGTTGCGGGCGGCAGGGCCAGCAGGCGCTGGATGGAGCGGAACAGCGTGCCCGCATCGCCGCCGGGGAAGTCGGCGCGCGCCGTGCCGTAGTCGGGCATGAACAGCGTATCGCCCACGAAGACCGCGTCCGCGATGCGGTAGGACACGCAGGCCGGCGTATGGCCGGGCGTGTGCATCACCTCGATGCGCAGCCCGCCCAGCGGCAGGCTGTCGCCGTCGGCCAGCAGCCGGTCGAAGGGCTGGTCGCCGCCGGACGCGGGCAGGTTGAAGACGGGGCGGAAGATGCGCTGCACCTCGCGGATGTGCTCGCCCACGGCAATCGGGGCGCCCGTGCGCTCGCGCAGGTACGGGGCTGCGCTGAGGTGATCGGCATGGGCATGGGTTTCCAGAATCCAGCGCACTCGCAGGCCCTGGGCCTGCGCGGCGTCCAGCACGGCATCGGCCGAGCCGGTGTGGGCCTGGCCGCTGGCGTGGTCGTAGTCGAGCACGGGGTCGATGACGGCGGCATCGGCCGTGTCCGCGTCCCAGGCCAGGTAGGTCACGGTGTGGGTTTTGGCGTCGAAGAACGGTGCAATGCGCAGCGGTGATGTCATGGAGGCACTCCTGGTTCGATGGCTCGTGTGCAGCCTGTCGGCAATTATATTAGAATTTGCTAAATTAGATTGTTCTTGATCAACCATGACCGAACCGACGCTCTCTCCCGAACAGGCCTTTTTGCAGCAGGGCGCTGCACGTGCCGCCGCGCTGCTGCGCGCCGTGGGCAACGAGAGGCGCCTGCTGGTGCTGTGCCTGCTGATCGAGCATGGCGAGCTGTCCGTGGGCGAATTGCTGCAGCAGATCCCGCTGAGCCAGTCGGCCCTGTCCCAGCACCTGGCCCGCATGCGCGAAGAGGGTCTGGTCGCCTACCGCCGCGAGTCGCAGACGCTGTACTACCGCATCGCCAATCCCGATGTGCAAAAGCTGGTGGCCACGCTCAAGAGCATCTTCTGCGCCTGAAATCCTCTGTTCCCAAGGAGCTGATCCATGTCCCTTTCCTCCGTCTCCTCCCAAGCCGCCCGCCAGATGCAGGAGCAGGGCGCCTGGCTCATCGACATCCGCGCGCCGGACGAACATGCGCGCGAACGCATAGGCGGCGCCCGCAGCTTGCCCATGGATCGCCTGGCGGCGGGAGCCCTGGCCGGCGCGCCCGCCGCCGTTGTGTTTCACTGCCGCTCCGGCCACCGCACGCGCCTCAACGCCCAGGCCCTGGCGGCAGCCTTGCCGCCCGGCTGTGCCGGCCATGTGCTCGACGGCGGCCTGGACGCCTGGAAGGCACAAGGCCTGCCCGTGCTGCGCGACAGCCGCCAGCCGCTGGAGCTGCAGCGCCAGGTGCAACTGGGCGCGGGCGGGCTGGCGCTGCTGGGCGCCGTGCTCGGCGCCACGGTGTCCCCGTGGTGGCACCTGCTGTCGGCCTTCGTGGGCTGCGGCCTGATCGTGGCCGGTGCCACGGGCTTTTGCGGATTGGCGCGCGTTCTGATGAAGGCGCCCTGGAACCGGCGCGCCCTGGGGCAGTGACGGCGCCTGCACTGAATCCAGCCTGACGCCTGCTGTCCGACCCCCAAGTTCCCCTGTTCAGGGGACTGTGGAGAACCCCGGACGGCAGTACGATAGCTGTATGACATCTGTTTACGCTCAACGCCGCGCACGCTTGGCCGCCCAGTTGGGCGCTGGCGGCATCGCCATCATTCCCACCGCTCCCGAGCGTCAGCGCAACCGGGACACCGGCTACCTGTACCGCCACGACAGCTACTTCTACTACCTGACCGGCTTTGCCGAGCCCAACGCCTGCCTGGTGCTGGCCGCCGACGGCACCAGCGTGCTGTTCTGCCAGCCCAAGGACCTGGAGCGCGAAATCTGGGACGGCATCCGCCTGGGCCCCGAGGCCGCCGTGGCCACGCTGGGCGTGAGCCAGGCGTTTTCCAGCGCCGAAATCGATACGCGCCTGCCCCGCCTGCTGGAGAACCGGGGCCGCCTCTGGTATCCGTTCGCCACGCATGAAGGCCTGGCCGTGCGCGTGGAAGGCTGGCTGGGCCAGGTGCGCGCGCGCGTGCGCTTTGGCGCGCTGTGCCCGGCCGAGCAGGGCGACCTGTGCACGCTGCTGGACGAGATGCGCCTGGTCAAGGACGCGCATGAGCAGGACATCATGCGCCGCGCCGCCGCCATCAGCGCCCAGGCCCATATCCGCGCCATGCAGCGCTCGGCACGCATGCTGCGCGCAGGCCAGGAGGTGCGCGAATACCACCTCGACGCCGAGTTGCTGCATGAATTCCGCCAGCAGGGCTCGCAGTACGTGGCCTACGGCTCCATCGTGGCGGCCGGCGCCAACGCCTGCGTGCTGCACTACCAGGCCGACAAGGCGCCCGTGCATGCGGGCGAGCTAGTGCTGATCGACGCGGGCTGCGAGCTCGACGGCTACGCCAGCGACATCACGCGCACCTTCCCTGCCGATGGCCGCTTCACCGGCCCGCAGCGCGCGCTCTACGAGCTGGTGCTGGACAGCCAGAAGGCCGCCGTGGCGGCCACGCGCGCCGGTGCGCGTTTCAACGATCCGCACGACGCCACCGTGGCCGTGCTGGCGCAGGGCATGCTGGACCTGGGCCTGCTGGACAAAAAGGTCTATGGCAACGCCCAGGACGTGATCGAGCAGCGCGCCTTCTTCCAGTTCTACATGCACCGCACGGGCCACTGGCTGGGCATGGACGTGCACGACTGCGGCAGCTATGTGGAGCCCTCGGAGCTGGGCCAGTCGCACGAGCGCAAGGACCCGCTGTCGGGCGAGACCATCACCAACCGCCCCAGCCGCATCCTGCGCCCGGGAATGTGCACCACCATCGAGCCGGGCATCTACGTGCGCCCTGCGGCCGGCGTGCCCGAGCAGTTCCACAACATCGGCATCCGCATCGAGGACGATGCCATCGTCACCGAGACGGGCTGCGAGCTGATCACGCGTGGCGTGCCCGTGGAGCCCGACGAGATAGAAGCCTTGATGCGTGACTGACAACGCCAGCCTGCCCACCACCGGCCCCGTGTCCACCCTCATGCCCGCCCCATCGGCCTATGTCCCACCCGCGCTGCCGCGGCTGAGCTGGCGCATCTTCACGGTGCTCTGGCTGCTGGGCCTGCCCGGCGTGGCGGCCATGGCCTGGTTCGTGCTGCCCGACTGGATGCGCCTGCTGGGCCTGCCCGTGGAGCCGCTGGCCACGCCGCTGGCCGGCATTGGCGTGATGGCCGCGCTGCTGGCCCTGCCCGTGGGCGTCGGGGTGTGGCTGGGGCCAAGGCTGGGCCTGTCCGCACCGCTGTTGACCACCTGGGTGGCCGGGCGTTCGCCCCAGCGCGCCGTGCGCTACCTCACGTTGCCAGGGCTGGCCGGCGGCGTGGTCGGCGCGGCCTGGCTGGTGACCCTGGCCCTGGCCTGGCCCGACGACCTGACCCTGATCGACCCCGTCTACGCCATGCCGCTGGGCGCCAAGATCCTGTACGCGGGCATCACGGCCGAGCTGGTGATGCGCCTGGGCGGCATGACGCTGGTGATGTGGCTGCTGTGGCGGCTGAGCGGGCGCACCGACCGCCGCCCGGGCTGGATGCTGGGCTGGTGGTCGGTGATGCTGTCGGCCCTGCTCTGGGGCTTGCTGCAGCTGGCGCTGGCCTGGGGTACCTGGGGCGGCCTGTCGGACGGGCTGGTGCTGCAGCTGCTGCTGTTCGAAATCGTCCACGGCGCCGTGGGCGGCTTCCTGTTCTGGCGCTATGGCCTGGAGGCGGCCATGGTGGCCCATGCGATCACCTATCTGCTCTCGCACGGGCTGGTGTGACTCTAGCCAAACCTCAGCGAGCCGAACAAGCCTTCGGTCTCATCCTTGGGGCCGGCCGCGAAGTACAGGGCGTTGCTGTCGCCCAGGGCCACGCCGTTGCCGAACTGCAGCGCCCACAGGCCGGGTATGGCGACCGGGCGATCCTGGCCATCGCGCAGCTCGTCCACGTAGCTGCCGCTGTCCAGGTCGAAGGCGCAGATGCGGCCCGCGCCGCCGAAGTTGCCCACCAGCAACCGGCCCGATAGCGGCCCGAAGTCGGGCGGTGCGATGGCCACGCCCCAGGGCGCGTTGAGCCTGCCGTCGTCTGAATAGATCCGCTGCAGGCGGCCGTCCAGATCGAACTCGGCCAGCTTGCCGCGCGCGGGGCGGTTGCCGGTTGCGGCCTCGCGCTCTGCATCCATGGCATCTTCCTCACCCGCGAAGAAGGCGCTGGCGTCCTCGGGGTCGGGCTGGCTCATGGCGTAGAGCACGAAGACGCGGTCTCTTGAGCCGTCGTTGACAACCTGGATGTTGAACGGCACGGGATCGCCAGGTCTGGCAACGCCGGCAGGGCCGCTGGCGAAGGGGTTGACGAAGCCCTGGGTGGGGGTGAGCTGCCACTGCGCGTCCAGTGTGCGGATCTGAGGCTGGTCGCCGAAATCGGCCAGCCACAGACGGTCCCAGCGGCCCGTATGCAGGGCCGCGCCGAAGAAGGCCATGCCCCGGCCCGTGCCATCGAAGACCTCGACGGCTGGGCCGTCCACGCGCACGATGGCGCCCGTCTCGGCGTCGCGCTCGGTCCAGGCGCTGACGCTGCCGCTGTCGGTCACGAAGACGAAGCGCGCCGCGCCGTCGAGCAGGCGCCCGCCTGCGGGCTGGCTGCGCACGCGGAACAGGTGGGATTCCAGGGGCGCGCCGTGGTAGACCACGCCAGTGACCTTGCCTGCGCTGCCGTCGTCGATGCGGGAGTCCGACTGGGGCACGGCCACCTTGCGAAGGCCGTCCTGGCGCAGTGTGCGCAGGCTTGGCTCGGACGAGCGCGAGACGTCACCCAGGAATTGCCAGGAAGTGCCACCGCCGCCAATCCAGAAATGGCCGCCTGCGCCGGCCGGGCGGATGGCAATGCCCCAGCCGTTGACGAAGTCGGGTTCCGTGAAGCGCGCGCCGTAGCCAGCATGGCTGGCGAGCAGGGGTGTCTGGAGGTAGCGGTTGGCGGGTGCGCCGCCGCCGCAGGCGGTCAGGGCCGAGGAGGCGAGGGCGCTCAGAACAAAATGTCGCCGGTCGAGCATGTTGGATTTTCTGGTGGCATGGCAAAGCGGTGGACGGGTTGGCTGAGCATGCGAAACCAAGGGGCACCGGATGTTCTGGCTGCTGCCTGCGAACCCTGGGGGGCCGCAGATATGAACAGGCGATGCTAGAGAGAGGCCGCCTGCCGGGTCAATGCGGCCCCGTCTGATTCTGCAGAGCGATGCAGGAGGACTCAGCGCAGCTGCCTGCGCAGAATCTTTCCGGTCACGGTCTTGGGCAGTTCCTCGCGCAGCTCGACGATGCGCGGCACCTTGTAGGCGGCCATGTGTGCCTTGCAATGGGCGATGAGTTCCTCGGGCGCGGCCTGCCGGCCCGCTTTCAGCGAGACCACGGCCTTGACGGTCTCGCCCCGGTAGTCGTCTGGCACGCCGATGACGGCGGCCTCGCGCACGGCGGGGTGGGTGTAGAGCACGTCCTCGACCTCGCGCGGCCAGACCTTGTAGCCGGCGGCGTTGATCATGTCCTTCTTGCGGTCCACCAGGTAGAACCAGCCGCGCTCGTCCATGAAGCCCACGTCGCCCGTGCGCAGCCCGCCCTCGAACATGGCGTCGGCCGTGGCTTCGGGCAGGTTCCAGTAGCCGGACATGATCTGCGGGCCGGCCGAGACGATCTCGCCGATCTCGCCCGGCGCGGCCTCGCGGTGCTGGTCGTCGATGATGCGCACCACCGTGCCATAGACCGGCACACCGATGGACAGCGCACCCGAGGCCGGGTCCACCGGCGCCCGCGCGCCCAGCGGAACGAAGTGCGTGGGCGAGCAGGTCTCGGTCATGCCGAAGGCGTTGTGGATGGCCAGGCCCGAAAGCTGCTCGAAGGCCTGGATCACGGCCGGCGCAATGGGCGCGCCGCCCGAGTACAAGGCCTTGAAGCTGCGGAAATCCTCGCGCGAGACGCCCGGGTGGTTCATCAGCGCCACGAAGGCGGTGATGGCGCCGATGGTGAAGCTGGGCCGGTGCTCGCGCATGGATTCGAGCATGGTCTCGGGATGGAAGCGGTGGCTGAGCACCAGCGGGCAGGGCACCAGCAGGGCCAGGGCCACATGGCCGACCAGGCCGGTGATGTGGAACAGCGGCGCCAGGCCCAGCACGCTGTCGTCCGCCGTGATGCCTATCCAGTCGCGGTAGGTCTGGGCATTGAAGGCCAGGTTGCCATGCGTGTTCATGGCGCCCTTGGGCTGGCCCGTGGTGCCCGATGTGTAGGTGATCACGGCCGTATCGCCCGCCGCGGGCCGGCGCGCCAGCGGCGCGGGCTGGCCGCCGGCCTGCACCAGCGCAAGCAGGTCCAGCGTGCCATCGGCCACCGGCAGGCGCGGACCGTCGCCGAGCACGCGCGCATCGCCGCGCGTCTGCCAGTCCAGCGCCGATGTGGTGACCACGGTGGCCAGCGGCAGGCCGCCGGCCGCATGCACTTCGCGGGCCACGTCCAGGTACAGCTGGTCCAGGCACAGCAGGGCCTGGGTGCCCGCGTTGTGCAGGATGTAGTGCAGCTCGCGCTGCCGGTTCATGGGATTGACCGGCACGGCGATACCGCCCAGCTTCCAGGCCGCCACCAGGCCGATGACGAAGGCCGGATTGTTCTGCGTATAGAGGGCCAGCCGGTCGCCGGCCGCAAAGCCCCGCGCCTGCAGCGCATGGGCCAGCGCGCTGGCGGCCTGGTCGAGTTCGCGCAGGTTCAGCCCGCCGTCGAAGTAGCGCACGATGGCGCAGCCGGGTGCCGCAGCCAGCGAGGCTTCGAACAGGTCGAGCATGTTGCTGAACTGCGGCCGCATCTCGGCCGGCTGGCCCGGCGCGTAAAGGCCCAGCCATGGCCTGTCGTGCGATGGGGCCGCGCTCATTTGATCACCACGGGATTGACGGGCGAGCCCGTGGCGCGGTGGATCTTCAGCGGCGCGGCCACGTACAGAAAGGTGTAGCGGCCGTCGTGCGCGCAGCTGTCGGCCAGGGCCTCCAGGTCGCAGATCTCGGTCAGCGTCACGCCCAGGTTGCGCATCAGCGCGCAGTGCAGCGGCAGGGCCACGCCGTGCACGGGGTCCATGGTGACTTCGTTGGCGATGGTGTCGGTGACCAGGTTGGGGATCTCCATCGCATGGAACCAGTCCACGAGTTCGGGCGAGTAGGTCAGGCCGGGCTCGCAGAAGTCGTCGTAGAAGCTCGCCTGGTCTTCGTAGAAGCCCGACAGGAAATTGGTGCGCACGATCAGGATGTCGTGCTTTTCTATGGTGTGTCCCTGGGCCTTGGCGCAGGCCATCAGGTCTTCGTGCGTGAAGGTTTCGGCACGCTCCAGCGCTGCCTTGCCGCGGTGGCGCGCCATGTCCAGCAGCACACCGCGCCCCACGATGCCGCGCGCGCCCAGCGCCTCCACGCTGGCCTTGTCCAGCCCGCCGACGGTGGTGCGCGCGTCATAGCCATTCCAGATGCGCCCGCCGTACCAGACATGGCCCAGCGCGTCGTACTGGGTCGATCCCTGCAGGAAGGCGTCCAGCTTGTCATCGGCATAGTGCAGGCCGCCGGGGAACCGGGGTGCATCGGGGCCGTCCCAGCTGGACTCGTCAAACACCATGGTGCGCTCGGCCGGTGTGCGGCCGGGCCAGACCGGATCGCCGCGCGGGTCGCCGATCAGCCGCTGCAGCGTGAACGTCTCGCCCGAGCGGATGTGGGACACGCCGCGCAGCACCTCGGCGGGCGTGAGGAAGTTCAGCGCCCCGACCTCGTCGTCGGGTCCCCAGCGGCCCCAGTTGCTGGGGGCGTTCCTGAGCAGATCCTCCATCAGCGGGGCGTCGTCGTGCGTGTGTCCATGGTCGTGAGCATGTCCCATGTCTGTCTCCTGTCGTTGGTTTGTCGAACAAGGCGCGCAGGGCATTCAAACGCCAGGAGGGGCGCGAGGCTGTCGCGGGTTCGACACGCGGGCGGCAGGCATTGCGAACGTCCCGGGCAAAACTGCTTTCACAGGCGGCAGGCATGGCGGCGTGCCTGCGCCGGCGATGCTGCGCTGCAGCATCAAAACCCATAGCGGCAAAGGCCAGGCGCCACGGTGCTTTGCGATGCGCTGCGTGCCGCGCCTGCGCGATCTGCGGTGTGCCTGGGGCCTGGCTTTCAGCCCTTGGCCGCATGCCGGAATGTTGCCTTCATGTAACCGCATTCGTGTGAGAATTGAAACCCGATTACAAACCCTGAGCGAGAGACATTCCATGCAAGTCCGCCGTGCCACCAAGATCGTCGCCACCCTGGGCCCCGCTTCCAGCGACCCGCAACTGCTGGAACAGATGGTGCGTGAAGGCGTCAACGTGGTGCGCCTGAATTTCAGCCACGGCAAGGCGCAGGACCACATCGACCGCGCCACCATGGTGCGCGAGGCGGCCCAGCGCGCAGGCCGCGAGGTGGCCATCATGGCCGACCTGCAGGGCCCCAAGATCCGCGTCGGCAAGTTCGCCGAAGGCAAGGTCATGCTGGAGCCCGGCGCGCGCTTCGTGCTCGACGCATCGCGCACCGCGCCCGGCGACCTTGGCGGCGTGGGCCTGGACTACAAGGAGCTGCCGCGCGACGTGAAGCCCGGTGATGTGCTGCTGCTCAACGACGGCCTGATCGTGCTGACCGTGGACCATGTGCGCGGCGACGAGGTGCACACCACCGTCAAGCTGGGCGGCGAGCTGTCCAACAACAAGGGCATCAACAAGCAGGGCGGCGGCCTGACGGCCCCGGCGCTGACGGCCAAGGACATGGAGGACATCAAGACCGCCATGAGCTTCCAGGCCGACTACGTGGCCGTGAGCTTTCCCAAGAACGCCACCGACATGGAGATGGCGCGCCAGCTGTGCAACGTGGCTGCGGCCCAGTACGGCCACAAGCCCGGCCTGATCGCCAAGATCGAGCGTGCCGAGGCCATTCCGCGCTTGGAAGAGATCCTGCATGTCTCCGACGGCATCATGGTCGCCCGTGGCGACCTGGCCGTGGAAGTGGGCAACGCGGCCGTGCCCGCGCTGCAAAAGAAGATGATCCGCATGGCGCGCGACATGGACAAGTTCGTGATCACCGCCACGCAGATGATGGAGAGCATGATCACCAACCCCGTGCCCACGCGCGCCGAGGTCAGCGACGTGGCCAACGCCGTGCTGGACGGCACGGACGCCGTCATGCTCAGCGCCGAGACCGCCGCCGGCAAGTACCCGCTGGAGACCGTGCAGGAAATGGCCAAGATCTGCGCCGCCGCAGAAGCCGCCGAAGACCCGGACAGCGATGCCGAGTTCACCGGCCGCCAGTTCTCGCGCATCGACCAGTCGATCGCCATCGGCGCGCTGTTCACGGCCCACCACCTGGGCGCCAAGGCCATCGTCGCCATGACGGACAGCGGCTCCACCGCGCTGTGGATGAGCCGCCACCGCATCCACATCCCCATCTACGCGCTCACGCCCAAGATCTCCACGCAGCGCAAGATGGCCATGTACCGCAACGTGCGCCCCCTGCTCATGGACACCAGCGCCGACCGCGACACCGCGCTGGACCAGGCCGAAGGCCATCTGCGCGCGCGCAACATCGTGCAAAGCGGCGATGTCTATGCCATCACCTGCGGCGAGCCCATGGGCCAGCCCGGTGGCACCAACATGCTGAAGATATGTCGTGTGAACTGATGCGCACGCATCCGCTGCGCGTCAGTAATTGAACCCACCCGGGACAGGCCCACAGGTCTTCCCGGGTTCTTTGTTTCAGAGCGTGCCTGAGCCCAGGCGTGCCAGCAGCGGCCCGCCTGCACGGCGGCGCCACAGCGCGGCATGCCAGACCAGGGTGGCGCTGCAGATGCCCACGATGGCACCGCCGACCACATCGGACGGGAAGTGCACGCCCAGGTGCACGCGGCTCCAGGCCATGCCCAGGGCCAGCGACCAGGCTGACACCATGACCCAGCGACGGTGGCGCGTGCAGCCCAGGGTCAGCGCCTGGGCCAGGGCAAAGGCGCCCGTGGCGTGCATGCTCGGGAAGCTGGACCGCAGCGCGTGATCCACCCATTGCACGCCCATGCCCAGCTGGGCAGGACGCGGCGCCGGAAAGCCCCAGCGGATCAGCCGCGCCACGGCCCAGGCGGCCAGCATGGACAGCAGGGCCAGCACCAGGGTGCGGCGCAGGGCGGGCGAGCCGCGCAGCAGCCCGGCCATCACGGGAACGGCGCACAGCGAGGGAAGCCAGGAGGAGATGGCGCGCGCCGCCTCGATCGAGATGGCGGGCGTTTGCGCGTTGGCGTTCAGCAGCGTGAACAGGGCGGGGTCCAGGGGCAGCATTGCAATGCTCGATCAGGGTGCGGAAGGCGGAAGGCTGGCGGCGGGCCACAGGGAGTCAGGCGCGCTGTCCCGGGTCCGCAGCGCACGCGTGACCGCCAGGTCGAAGAGCCAGCCCGCCGTCCAGCACAGCCAGCCGGTCCACAGCGTGTGGCTCATGAAATGGGCGCCGCGCATCTGCTGGGCCAGCCCCATCGACAGGCCTGCGGCCAGCGAGACGGCCAGCCAGATCCAGGCTGCGCGCGGTGCATGGCGGCGCAGCGCGAAATACCCGGCCAGAAAGGCAAAGCCTGCCGAGGCATGGCCTGCGGGAAAGCAGCGCCCCGGCCCGCCATCGGCCAGGCCCAGCGACCAGTGCGAGACATGGCGCGCCACACCGCCGAACTCGGCCAGGTCCCAGGGGCAGCTGGTCGCGCTGGTGTACTTGAGCAGCGATATCAGGGCCAGCGACAGCAAGATGCCCGCCACCAGCTGCACGCGCCGCCCATGGGGCAGCAGGCGCAGCGGGCCCACGGGCCGCCAGACGCACAGCGTCAGGCCCAGCACCACCAGCCAGGCCAGGCGGCGTGCGCCTTCGTGGGCGATGTTCACGAAGAACCAGTCCGAACGCAGCGCAAAGCCATCGGCTTCGCCAAACCAGCGGGCCATGGCCAGGTCCAGGGCGCTGGCATCCCAGGCCAAGACCACGGCCAGCGCCGCCAGGGTCCACAGCAGGGTGCTTTTGAAGGAGGGGCCCTGCGCGGGGGCTGCGGAGAAATCTCGGGGTTCAGGTGTCGGCATGGCCGGCAGCATGAGAAGCGCGGCTTAAACCCGTCTTAACGCATGCCTCGGCGTGCGGCCATCGTCTGGCACCGCAGCCGGCAGCGGTCATTGCACAATGCGCGCATGCGAATACTGGTCGTCGAAGACAACGCGGGCATTGCCGCAGGCCTGCAGGCCAATCTGCAACAGCGCCGCTACGCGGTCGATGTCTGCACCACCGTGGCCGAGGCCTGGCATGCGCTGGAGATGGAGCGCTTCGATGCCGTGCTGCTGGACCTGGGCCTGCCCGATGGCGACGGCAGCGAAATCCTGCGCCGCCTGCGGGGCCCGCGCCGCCCGGGTGGCGACAGCCAGGCCCTGCCGGACCCCAACACGCCCGTGCTCATCCTGACCGCGCGCGACCAGGTGCGCGAGCGCATCGCCGGGCTGGACCTGGGTGCCGATGATTACCTGGTCAAGCCCTTCGACATCGACGAGCTGGAGGCGCGGCTGCGCGCCATGCTGCGCCGCGCAGGCGGGCAGGCGGCACCCGTGATCCGCCATGGCGAGCTGGAGGTCGACCCGGCCGCGCGCACCGTGCGCCGCGACGGAAAGCTGGTGGAGATGTCGCCGCGCGAGTTCTCCGTGCTCTGGGTGCTGCTGCAGGCGCGCGGGCGCGTGCTCTCGCGCCAGCAGATCGAAGAGCACCTCTACAGCTGGGGCACGGCCGTGGAAAGCAATGCCGTCGAAGTCCACATCCACCACCTGCGCAAGAAGCTGGGCAATGCCAGCATCGTCACCATGCGTGGCGTGGGCTACTTCCTGCCCGTGGAGAACACATGAGCACCGCGCCGGACCGCCGCCCCTCGCTGATCTGGCATCTGATGGCCTGGATGCTGGGCGCGCTGGTCGTGGTCTGGGCCAGCTTCGTGGCGCTGGGCTACCAGACCGGCGTGCACGAGGCAGACGAGCTCACCGACGGCCACCTGGCCGGCGTCGCTGCGCTGGTACTCAACCTGGAAGTCGCAGGCGCCGTAGGCCAGGGAGCAGCCACGCCCGTGCATGAGCCCCCCGGCCTCATGGCCCACGATTACCAGCAGTCGCTGAGCGTGGCCCTGTGGGATGGCTCGGGCCGGCTCATCTCGCGCACGGGCGATGCGCCCGAGCCCTCCTTCGACACCGAGCAGGGCTTTGCCACGCTGCGCCTGGGTCCCGAGCATCGGGCCTGGCGCAGCTTCACCCAATGGAGCCGCGACCACGCACGCAAGGTCAGCGTGATGATCGAGCTGCAGGAGCGCGACGAACTGGCCGACGACATTGCGGGCCAGATGGTCGAGCCCGGCCTGTGGCTGCTGCCCGTGGTGGCGCTGGCGCTGGGGCTGGCCATTCGCCGGGGCATGCGGCCGCTCAACGAACTCTCGCGCGAGGTGGAGCGCCTGGACCTGGCCCAGGCCGAGCGCGTCTCGCACCGCCACGCGCTGCGGGAATTCATGCCCGTGGTGAACTCCATCAACACCTTGCTGGACCGCCAGCAGGAGGCGCTGGAGCGCGAGCGCAGCCTGGCCAACGAAGTGGCCCATGAACTGCGCACGCCGCTGGCCTCCATCGCCTTGCAGGCGCGGGCCCTGGGCGATGCGCCGGCCGGTGCCATGGACGCCCCGGCCCAACGCCAGGCGCTGGCGCAGATAGGCCGGGACGCGCTGCATGCCGGCCATGTGCTCAACCAGCTGCTGGCACTGGCGCGCGCCGGCCGCGCCATGCTGGCCGAGCCGCCCGTGCCCGTGGACCTGGCCGCGCTGGCCCGGCAGGTGGTGGCCGCCCATGCGCAGGCGGCATGGCAGCGCGACTGCAGCCTGTCCGTGCAGGCGCCTGAGGCACTGGGCGTGATGGGCAATGCCGTGCTGCTGGAGCTGGCGCTGCGCAATCTGGTGGAAAACGCCCTCAAGCACACGCCGCACGGCACGCAGATCGAGGTCCAGGCCGGGCAGGGGCCCGACGGCGAGGTCTGGCTGCAGGTCTGCGACGACGGCCGCCGTAGCGACGGCCGCCGCGATGGCGCCGAGCGCGCGGCAGCGCCCGTGGACAGCCTGCACCTGGGCCACGAGATCGTGGCGCGCGTGCTGCGCGCCCACCAGGGAAGCTTTGGCGAGGCCGCGCCGCCCGAAGGCTTCACGACCTGCTACCGCATGGGAATGCCCGGGACAGGGTTGGCGGCAGCTGGTTAAAATCGCCAGTTACCAAGCGGTTACTGCCGCGATCCCCCGGCCGTGGCCCCGCAGCGCACCCATGACGCAGCGGCGGCTGCCATGCGGCAGGGGCATCCCCCTCTCAACAACTTGATACGGACCCTACACATGCCTCTCGTTTCGATGCGCGAACTGCTGGACCACGCTGCCGAAAACGGCTACGGTCTTCCCGCCTTCAACGTCAACAACCTGGAGCAGGTGCAAGCCGTGATGTCGGCCGCTGACGAAGTGGGCGCGCCCGTCATCCTGCAGGCCAGCGCAGGCGCCCGCAAGTACGCCGGCGAACCCTTCATCAAGCACCTGATCCAGGCCGCTGCCGAGCAGTATCCCCACATCCCCCTGGTCATGCACCAGGACCACGGCACCTCGCCCGCCATCTGCCAGGGCGCGCTGAACCTGGGCTTCGGCTCGGTGATGATGGACGGCTCGCTGATGGAAGACGGCAAGACGCCTTCCTCCTTCGAATACAACGTGGACGTGACCCGCAAGGTCGTGGAAATGGCCCACAAGCTGGGCGCCACCGTCGAAGGTGAACTCGGCTGCCTGGGCTCGCTGGAAACCGGCATGGCCGGCGAGGAAGACGGCGTGGGCGCCGAAGGCGTGCTCGACCACTCGGCCCTGCTGACCGATCCCGAGGAAGCGGCCCAGTTCGTCAAGGCCACGCAGCTGGACGCGCTGGCCATTGCCATCGGCACCAGCCACGGCGCCTACAAGTTCACGCGCAAGCCCACGGGCGACATCCTGTCCATCCAGCGCGTCAAGGAAATCCACGCGCGCCTGCCCAACACCCACCTGGTCATGCACGGCTCCTCCTCCGTGCCCCAGGAACTGCTGGAAATCATCCGCCAGTACGGCGGCGCCATGAAGGAAACCTACGGCGTGCCCGTCGAGGAAATCCAGGAAGCCATCAAGCACGGCGTGCGCAAGATCAACATCGACACCGACATCCGCCTGGCGATGACCGGCGCCGTGCGCAAGTTCCTGGCCGAGAACCCCGAGAAGTTCGATGCCCGCGAATGGCTCAAGCCCGCCCGCGAAGCCGCCAAGCAGATCTGCAAGGCCCGCTACATCGAGTTCGGCTGCGAAGGCCAGGGCGCCAAGATCAAGGGCTACACGCTGGAGCAGATGGCCGCCAAGTACGCTGCCGGTTCGCTGCAGCAGGTCGTGAACTGATCGGTTCCTTCCCCCTTCAAAAAAAGCCCGCCGGTCCGCCCGGCGGGCTTTTTTGTTGTCAGCGCGGTGCGGGGGCCGCAGCCGGTGACCGCTGGGGTACGGCCATGGCCATCTCGTCATCGGGCACCACGGGCTGGGGGTGGCTGGCGTTCCAGCCCGACACCAGCAGGCTGGTGCCCGACAGCACCAGCAGCAGGCAGACCATCCATTCGACCAGCCGCTTGGGCAGGGCGGGCGGATGGCGCATGTGCAGCCAGGTCACCACCGTCACCACGGGAAAGGCCAGGGCCGCCGCCAGCAGCACGCTGGCGGTGATCTCGCCCTCCCAGGCCACCATCGCCAGGCGCAGCAGCGCGCAGGTGAGGAACATGGCAAACAGGCACTGGCGCACCACCAGGCGGTCCAGCGGCTGGCGGTACAGGTGGTAGACCATGGGCGGGCCCGGCGTGGCAAACAGGCCGCCCAGCACCCCCGATGCCACACCGGCCACCCACAGCGACACCGGCCCCGACACCTGCGCGTTGACCTGCTTTTGCAGCAACAGCAACAGCGCGCAGGCCACGATGGCCAGGCCCAGCAGCATGCGCAGCCCGCTCAGCGCATTGCCGCTGAGCCACTGCAGCAGCAGCACGCCGCCGATCACGCCGATGACGCTGCTGATCAGCATGGGCTTGAGCAGCGTCCACTGCGGCACCTGGCGGTGGGCGCGCAGGTAGGCCACGCCGTTGACCACGGACAGCAGGCAGGCCACGTTGGCCGCATCGCCAATGCCCATCAGGTGCGTGGCACCGGCCACGCCCACGAAGATCAGCCCGAAGGCAAAGCCCGTCAGGTTCTGGCAAAACGTCGCCAGGCCCACCAGGGCCAGGAACATCACATACTGGATCACGCTCATCGAAAGGCTTTCTGGCGCGCCGCTGCGCCGAACCGGCGACGCTATCACGAAGCGCGAGCCGCTGCCTGCAGGCGCAGCGGGCAGGGCGCCAAGCCGCCGATCGCCAGGCCGCACTCACCGACGCGCGGTGTATCAGCCCGGCGCGTTGAGGCGTTCCAGCCGCTCGGGCGTGCCCACGTCGGTCCAGCGGCCCGTGTACAGGCTGGCCCCCACCTGGCCGGCCGCCATGGCGCGGCGCAGCAGCAATACCAGCGGCACGCGCCATCCCTCGGGGTTGCCGGGCGGGATGTCGCACCAGGGCGCGGCAAACAGCTCGGCGCGCAGCAGCGCAATGGTGCCGTAGGTCTGGCGCGGGCGGGCATCGCCCTCGGGCCAGTCGCAGGCCAGGCCCAGTTCGTCCACGCCGAAGTCGCCGCGCGGGTGGTGCTCGGGGTTGGGCACCAGCCACAGATGGGCCAGGCGGCCGCTGGCGGCAAATTCGCGGGCCGCCTCGAACGGAAAATCGAAGTCGGGCGCGTAGACGTCGCCGGCCGCCAGCCAGAACACCTCGCCCAGCAGCGGCAGCGCGCGCGCAATGCCGCCGGCGGTCTCCAGCGCCTGCTCGGGCTCGGGGGAATAGGCCAGTTGCAGCGGCTCGCCCCCGTTGTCAGGCACGAATTGGGGGCCGAATCGCGCCGGAATCTGCGCGCCCAGCCAGCCCGTGTTGACCACCGCGCGGCGCACGCCCGCCCGGGCCAGCGCCTGCATGTGGTGCTGCAGCAGCGGCTGGCCCTGCACCTGCAGCAGGGGCTTGGGGGTGGTGTCGGTCAGCGGCCGCATGCGCTCGCCACGGCCTGCGGCCAGCAGCATGGCAGGCGGCTGTTCGGTGAGGGAAAGCGCCTTGGCGGCGGGGAACGGCGGGATGGGCTGGGCGGTCATGGAGGGCAACTGTAGACCATTGCCAGCGGCCATTGCCCCGCGCCCGGGAGCCGAAAACCCCAGTCCTTTAAAATGGCCGGCTTATTCTGATTACCCCCTCCTTCACGGAGCGCCCTGATGGCCAACACTCAACAAATGGCGAATGCGATCCGCGCACTCGCAATGGATGCCGTTCAACAAGCCAACTCCGGCCACCCCGGCGCCCCCATGGGCATGGCCGACATGGCCGTGGCACTGTGGAGCCGTCACCTCAAGCACAACCCCGTCAACCCGCAATGGGCTGACCGTGACCGCTTCATCCTGTCCAACGGCCACGGCTCCATGCTGATCTACGCGCTGCTGCACCTCACGGGCTACGCGCTGCCGATCGACGAGCTCAAGAACTTCCGCCAGCTGCACAGCAAGACGGCCGGCCACCCCGAAGTAGGCATCACCCCCGGCGTGGAAACCACCACCGGCCCGCTGGGCCAGGGCATCACCAATGCCGTGGGCTTCGCGCTGGCCGAAAAGCTGCTGGCTGCCGAATTCAACCGTCCCGGCCACGCCATCGTCGACCACCACACCTACGTGTTCCTGGGTGACGGCTGCCTGATGGAAGGCATCAGCCACGAGGCCGCGGCCCTGGCCGGCGCCTGGAAGCTGGGCAAGCTGGTGGCGCTGTACGACGACAACGGCATCTCCATCGACGGCAAGGTCGCTCCCTGGTTCATCGACAACACGCCCGCCCGCTTTGAAGCCTATGGCTGGAACGTGATCCGCGACGTGGACGGCCACAACGTCCAGGCCCTCGATGCCGCCATCGCCGCTGCCAAGAAGAACAGCTCCAAGCCCACGCTGATCTGCTGCAAGACCAGCATCGGCAAGGGCTCGCCCAACCGCCAGGACACGGCCAAGGCCCACGGCGAGCCCCTGGGCGCCGAGGAAATCGCGCTGACCCGCGCGGCCCTGGGCTGGGAGCACGGCCCCTTCGACATCCCCGCCAGCGTCTACGGCGACTGGGATGCCAAGGCCGCCGGCGCCAAGGCCGAAGCGGCCTGGAACAAGAAGTTCGCCGCCTACGCCAAGGCCTTCCCCGAACTGGCTGCCGACTTCACGCGCCGCATGGCCGGCGACCTGCCTGCCAACTTCGGCGAGATCGCCGCGCAGATCGCCTCCGACGCGCATGACGCAGGCGCCACCGTGGCCAGCCGCAAGGCCAGCCAGCTGGCCCTGGAAGGCCTGACCGCAGCCCTGCCCGAGCTGCTGGGCGGCTCGGCCGACCTGACCGGCTCCAACCTGACCAACACCAAGAGCACGCCTTCGCTGCGCGTGGACGACAAGGGTGCCGTGGTCCTGACTGAAGACGGCAAGATCGGCCGCCACATCAACTACGGTGTGCGCGAGTTCGGCATGGCCGCCATCATGAACGGCATCGCCCTGCATGGCGGCTACATCCCCTACGCAGGCACCTTCCTGACCTTCAGCGACTACAGCCGCAACGCCATCCGCATGGCCGCGCTGATGAAGCAGCGCGTGGTCCACGTCTTCACGCACGACTCCATCGGCCTGGGCGAAGACGGCCCCACCCACCAGTCCATCGAGCACGCCGCCTCGCTGCGCCTGATCCCTGGCCTGGATGTCTGGCGCCCTGCCGACACCACGGAAACCGCCGTCGCCTGGACCGTGGCCCTGAGCCAGAAGAACAAGCCCACGGCCCTGCTGCTGTCGCGCCAGAACCTGGCCTACGCAGCCAAGACCGAAGACGCGCTGGACGACATCGCCTGCGGCGCCTACGTGCTGTCCGAGCCCAAGGCCGTCGGCCTGAACAAGAAGGCCCAGGCCGTCATCATCGCCACCGGCTCCGAAGTGCAGCTGGCCCTGGCAGCCCAGAAGCTGCTGGCCGAGCGCAAGGTCGCCGTGCGCGTGGTCTCCATGCCCAGCACCACCACCTTCGACAAGCAGGACGCCAAGTACAAGAGCCAGGTGCTGCCGGCCAACCTGCCGCGCATCGCCGTGGAAATGGGCGTGACCGACTTCTGGTGGAAGTACGGCTGCGCCGCCGTCGTCGGCATCGACACCTACGGCGAATCGGCCCCAGCGCCCGTGCTGTTCAAGCACTTCGGCTTCACGGCCGAGAACGTGGCCGACACCGTGCAGGCTGCGCTGCAGCGCGCCGGCAAGTAAAGCTGCGAGAAGGGGCCTGTGGCCCCTTTTTGCCGCCCGCCAGGCCCGGCTTGGCCCTCACCGTTTCAGTTTTTCCGTTTTTCGCAATCCGTCAATCCAAGAGGCAAATATGACGATCAAGATCGGTATCAACGGCTTCGGCCGCATCGGCCGCATGGTGTTCCGCGCTGCCGTGCAGAACTTCAGCGACATCGAAGTCGTGGGCATCAACGACCTGCTCGAGCCCGACTACCTAGCCTACATGCTCAAGTACGACAGCGTGCACGGCCGCTTCAAGGGCGAGGTCTCGGTGGAGGGCTCCAACCTGATCGTCAACGGCAAGACCATCCGCCTGACGCAGGAGCGCGACCCCGCCAACCTGAAGTGGAACGAAGTCGGCGCCGACATCGTGATCGAGGCCACTGGACTGTTCCTGACCGACGAGACCGCACGCAAGCACCTGGCTGCCGGCGCCAAGAAGGTCATCATGTCCGCGCCTTCCAAGGACAGCACCCCGATGTTCGTCTTCGGCGTGAACTGCAAGACCTACGCCGGCCAGGACGTGATCTCCAACGCCTCCTGCACCACCAACTGCCTGGCTCCCGTGGCCAAGGTGCTCAACGACAAGTGGGGCATCAAGCGCGGCCTGATGACCACCGTGCACGCTGCCACCGCCACGCAAAAGACCGTGGACGGCCCCAGCAACAAGGACTGGCGCGGCGGCCGCGGCATCCTGGAAAACATCATTCCCTCCAGCACGGGCGCAGCCAAGGCCGTGGGCGTGGTGATTCCCGAGCTCAACAAGAAGCTGACCGGCATGTCCTTCCGCGTGCCCACCTCCGACGTGTCGGTGGTGGACCTGACGGTGGAACTGAACAGCGAAGCCAGCTACGAAGAGATCTGCGCCGAAATGAAGGCCCAGTCGCAAGGCGCGCTCAAGGGCGTGCTGGGCTACACCGAAGACAAGGTCGTGGCCACGGACTTCCGCGGCGAGTCCTGCACCTCGGTGTTCGATGCCGAAGCCGGCATCGCCCTGGACAAGACCTTCGTGAAGGTCGTGTCCTGGTACGACAACGAGTGGGGCTACTCGAACAAGTGCCTGGAAATGGTGCGCGTGGTCGCCGCCAAGTAATCCTGGCGCGAACCGCTGCGGGGCCTGTCGAGGGCCCCGCACCAGGCCGGCATCGGACGCGATGCCGGCCTTTTTCATGGAAGCTGCGACACTGACGGCTTGTTCGTCACCTGTGATTCGACCGCCATGCAACCCGCCCTTTGCAGCGTCTGCAACAAGGATCCGACGAAGGAACCCGGCCCGCTGCACGGAGCCTGGCTGTGCTTTGCCGACCATTGCGCCGAGCAGGCCGGCATGCTGTCCCATCCGCAGGGACTGGCCTATTTCTGCTCTTTGCATCTGCCGGCGGCGAAGGCCCTCGCGCATTTGCCGCAGCAGGAAGCGATGGCACGGCTGGCGCATGCCTGCGCGCGTTCGTGAGCCCGCCACTGTTCCGCACTGCAAGCGTTGCTCGACAAAGCCGGCCCCGGCGGCGCGGCATCATGGCCGCATGACTACTTCATCCGCATTGCACGAGACCATTGGCTTTGACGACTTCCTCAAGGTGGAGCTGCGCGTGGGCCGCATCGTGGACGCCCAGGTGTTCAAGGAGGCGCGCCGCCCCGCCTATGTGCTGCAGGTCGACTTCGGCCCGGAGCTGGGCCTGCGCAAGTCCAGCGCCCAGATCACGGCGCTGTACCGGCCCGAGGAACTGATAGGCCGCCAGGTGGTGGCCGTGCTGAACTTTCCCAGCAAGCAGATCGGTCCCATGCGCTCGGAGTGCCTGGTCACGGGATTCCACAACGAGAACGGTGAGGTCGCACTGTGCGTGCCCGACCGCGAGGTGCCGCTGGGCACCAAGCTGCTGTGACGGCCTGGGTGACTATTCGATGCGCACGTCGGCCGCCTTGACGATGCGCCCGGACGCTTCCCAGTCGTCCTTGAGCAGGCGCTGGAATTCGGCGGCCGGCAGGGTGGCGGCTTCCACGCCCACGCGGGCCAGGCGCTCCTGGACCACGGGCTCGGCCAGCACCTTGCGCACGGCGGCGTTGATGCGCTCCACTTCGGCGGGTGGCGTGCCGGCCGGTGCCAGCAGGCCCAGCCAGGAGTCGAAGGCATAGCCGGGCACGCCGGACTCGGCCACCGTGGGCAGATCGGGCAGGAAGCGCGACCGTTGCTGGCCCGAGTAGGCCAGCAGTTTGACGCGCGGGTCCTTCTGGAAGGCCAGCATGCCGATGGTGGCGCCCGTGACCAGCTGCACGCGGCCAGCCAGCAGTTCGGTGGTGGCGTCGCCCGTGGATTTCATGGGGATGTGCTGCAGCTTGATGCCCGCCTGCGCGGCCAGCGAGGCCGAGGCCAGGTGCGAGGCGCTGCCATTGCCGGCCGACGCATAGTTGAGCTGGCCGGGCTGGGCCCTGGCGCGCTGCAGCAGCTCGCCCAGGGTCTGCACGCCCGAGGCGGCCGGCACGCCCACCACATAGCCCGTGCGGCCCAGGAAGGACACGCCCACGAAGTCCTTGAGCGGGTCATAGGGCAGCTTCGCGTACAGATGGCCGGCCAGGTTGTGGCTGGCCGCAGCCAGCACCAGGGTGTTGCCGTCCGGCGCGGACTTGGCCACCTGGGCCGTGCCCACGCTGCCACCCGCGCCCGCCCGGTTTTCCACCACCACGGTGGCGCCCAGGGCCTGGCCCAGTTCATTGCTGAAGGTGCGTGCCACCGTGTCCTGCGTGGCGCCTGCGCCGAAGGGCACGACGATGCGGATCACGCGTTCGGCATGCACGGCCGGTGCCAGTCCCAGGGCCAGGGCTGCTGCCAGCAGAACGCGGCGGGTGACGGGAGAAGGATGAGAGGTTTTCATGGGGAAGTTTCCTGGGTGCCGGCAAGCCACCGCTCCACCAGCCGCACGAAGTAGCTGGCGCCGATGGCAAGGATGTCGTCGTTGAAGTCGTAGGAGCGGTTGTGGATCAGGCAGGGGCCGTCGCCATGGCCGGGCAGTCGGTGATCGCCCTGGCCGTTGCCGATGAAGGCGTAGCAGCCGGGCCGCGCCTGCAGCATGTGGGCGAAGTCCTCGGCCGCCAGCACGCCGGGGAACTGCGTGTCCACGGCGTCGTCGCCCGCGATCTCGCGCATCACGGCGGCGGCGAAGGCGGCCTCGGCCGCGTGGTTGACCAGGGGCGGCGAGGCGCGGCGGAAATGGATCTCGGCCCTGCAGCCATGGGCCAGGGCCGTGTGCTCGGCCTGGCGGCGCAGGGCGGCTTCGAGGATGTCCAGCGCCGCCACGGAGAAGGTGCGCACCGTGCCGCCCACCCAGGCGCTGTCGGGAATCACGTTGGGCGCGTCCGAGCCCTGGATCTGCGTCACCGCCAGCAGCGCGCGTTCGCGCGAATCCACATGGCGCGCGACCAGGGTCTGCAGTTGCTGGGCCAGGTCAATGGTGGCGGCCACCGGATCGATGCCCGTGTGCGGCAGCGAGGCATGCGTGCCCTGCCCGTGCAGCACGATGCGGAAGGTGTTGCTGGAGGCCATGAGCGCGCCCGGGTTGAGTGCGAAGCTGCCCACGCGGTCCAGCGCGAAGTTGTGCAGGGCGAAGACCGCATCGCAGGGAAAGCGCTCGAACAGGCCTTCGTCGATCATCCTGCGTGCGCCGGCCTTGCCCATCTCTTCGGCCGGCTGAAAGATCAGGTGCACCGTGCCCGCGAAGTCGCGCGTGCGTGCCAGATGCCAGGCCGCGGCCAGCAGCATGGTGGTGTGGCCGTCATGGCCGCAGGCATGCATGCAGCCTGCGTGCTGCGAGCGGTGGGCGAACCGGTTTTCTTCCTGCAGCGGCAGCGCATCCAGGTCGGCGCGTAGGCCGATGGTGCGCGTGCCGTGGCGTGCGTCCGTATGCCTGCCGTGCACCACGCCCACCACGCCCGTGCCGGCCAGGCCGGTGTGCACCTCCACGCCCCAGGCGGCCAGGCGTTCGGCCACGATGGCCGAGGTGCGGTGTTCCTCGAAGCCCAGCTCGGGGTGGGCATGCAGGTCGCGCCGTAGGGCCACGAAGGGCGCCATGTCGGCAAAGCTTTCGATCAGGTGGGGCAAGGCGGTCTCCGGCCGCAGCCGGCCCATGCCTGCTGCGGCGAATCCCGGATTCTGTAAAGCCGCCAGCCCTGTGGCAACGAAGCAAAACGCATATGCATGCGCCCTGCATGCACAAGCCGAACGGGCCGATCAAGCCGTTCAGGCGGACGTCACAGGGCCCTCAGGACTGCGCCATGCGCTGCGCGAGAAAGTCCAGGAAGGCCGTGATGCGCGCGGCCAGCGCCGTGTTGCGGTAGTAGACGGCGTGGATGGGCTGGCGCTGCTGCACGGTCTCGCGCGCCAGCACCTGCACCAGCTCGCCCTGGGCGCGATCGCGCACGGTCATGAAGTCGGCCAGGCAGACCACACCCTGGCCTGCCAGGGCCAGCTGACGCATGGTCTCGCCGCTGGAGGCCGTGAGCTGGGGCGCGGCATCCCAGCGGTCACCGCCCTCGGGCGTGCGCAGCGGCCAGTGGTTCAGGCCCGGCACCTGGCTGTTGCCGATGCGCTGGTGGCGCGCCAGCGCAGCCACGCTCGCCACGGGGCCATGGGCCTGCAGGTAGGCGGGGCTGGCCAGCACGCGCAGCAGGCTGTGGCACAGCAGTCGCGCATGCAGCGTGGAGTCGCGCAGCTCGCCGATGCGGATGGCGATGTCGGTGCGCTGGGCCAGCAGGTCGATGTGCAGGTCATCGGTGTTCAGCTCCAGCGTGATCAGCGGATAGAGCGCGCGGAACTCGCCGACCAGCGGCACGATGGCATGCAGCATGAAGGGCGAGGCCGCATTGACGCGCAGCAGCCCGGCCGGCGCCTGGCGCCGCGCGGCCAGTTCCTCCTCGGCCGCGTCCAGGGCCTGCAGCACCTCGCGCGCGCGGGCCAGGAAGCGCGCGCCTTCCTCGGTCAGTTCCAGGCTGCGCGTGGTGCGCCGCACCAGGGTGGTGGCCAGTTTTTTCTCCAGGCGCGACAGGCTGCGGCTGATGCCCGAGGTGGTCTGTCCCAACTGCTCGGCCGCCGCCGTGATGCTGCCGCAGTCGATCACGGCGCGAAAGGCCTGCAACTCGTCCAGGGTGGTTTTCATGGGGCGCCAGCTTGGCGCAATTGTTGCTGCAGCGTCAAATATTTTCTGCTGATACCAGGCTTTATCTGCAAGCGTTAACCCGCCAGACTGCAGTCTTCGGGGCGTGGTTCCGCGCCTTGTTTGCTTTTTGAAAGACCTGCATGACATCGACTGCCTCTCTCGCTTCCGTGGTGCCCGCGTTCGGCCTGGGCACCTTCCGCCTCAAGGATGAGGTGGTGCGCCACTCCGTGGGCCAGGCCCTGGAGGTGGGCTACCGCGCCATCGACACCGCCCAGATCTACGGCAACGAGGCCGATGTGGGTGCCGCCATCGCCGCCAGCGCCGTGTCGCGCGATCGGCTCTTTCTCACCACCAAGATCTGGACCGAGAACCTGTCCGCCGACGCGCTGATCCCCAGCCTGGAGCGCAGCCTTGAAGCCCTGCGCACCGACCATGTGGAGCTGACGCTGATCCACTGGCCCTCGCGCAGCGTGCCGCTGGAGGACAGCCTGGGCGCGCTCTTGCGCGCCAGGGAGCAGGGGCTGACGCGCCACATCGGCGTGTCCAACTTCAACATCGCGCTGCTGCAGCAATCCATCGCCGCCGTGGGCGCCGCGAACATCGCCACCAACCAGATCGAACTGAGCCCCTATCTGCAAAACCGTGCCGTCACCGACTTCGCACGCCAGCAGGGCATTCACACCACCTCGTACATGACGCTGGGCTACGGCAAGCTGCTGGCCGATCCCGTGCTGGCCGACATCGCCGCCGCCCACGGCGCCACGCCCGCCCAGGTGGCGCTGGCCTGGGCCATGGCCATGGGCTATGCCGTCATTCCCTCGTCCACCCAGCGCGCCCACCTGCAGGCCAACCTGGACAGCTGCCAGCTGGTGCTGGGCGCTGAAGACATGCAGCGCATCGCCGCGCTGGAACGCGGCGACCGCCAGGTCAGCCCTGACGGCCTGGCTCCCGCCTGGGATTGAGCGGGGCTGGGATCGGGGGCCTGCGCGGCCCGGCGGGCTTTGACCTGGAGCAACGCAATGGTGACCCTAGGGGTAGTACTAGGGTTATCACAGTATCGAACGACCGTGCTTTTTATGAGAATGCACGTTCAATCGAGAAACCAGGAGACGAGCAGCATGAGTGACCGCCCATGGCTGGGTGCCTATCCGGCAGGTGTGCCCGCCGACATCGATCCCTCCCAATACCCCTCGCTGGTGGCCCTGATGGAGGAGGCCTTCAGCCGTTACGCGGACCGCGTGGCCTATTCCTTCATGGGCAAGGAGCTGACCTACTCGCAGGTCGATGCGCAAAGCCGCGCCTTCGCCGCCTATCTGCAGAGCCTGGGCCTGGCCCGCGGCGACCGCGTGGCGCTGATGATGCCCAACATTCCCCAGTACCCCGTGGCCGTGGCCGCCGTGCTGCGTGCGGGCTTCGTCGTGGTCAACGTCAACCCGCTGTACACGGCGCGCGAGCTGGAGCACCAGCTCAAGGACTCGGGCGCCAAGGCCATCGTCATCATCGAGAACTTCGCCCACACGCTGCAGGCCTGCAAGGCCGCCACGCCCGTGCAGCACATGGTGCTGTGCACCATGGGCGACCAGCTGGGCATGCTCAAGGGCGCCATCGTCAATTACGTGGTGCGCAAGGTCAAGAAGCTGGTGCCGCCGTTCTCGCTGCCTGGTGCAGTGCGCTTCAATGACGCGCTGGCCAAGGGCATGCGCTCGCCCTTCCAGGCGCCGCAGCTGCAGGCCTCCGACATGGCGCTGCTGCAGTACACGGGCGGCACCACGGGCGTGAGCAAGGGCGCGGTGCTGCTGCACAGCAACATCATCGCCAACGTGCTGCAATCCGAGGCCTGGAACCAGCCCGCCATGGGCAAGGTGCCGGCCGGCGAGCAGCCCACCAGCATCTGCGCGCTGCCGCTGTACCACATCTTCGCCTTCACGGTGAACATGATGCTGTCCATGCGCACGGGCGGCAAAACCATCCTGATTCCCAATCCGCGCGACCTCAAGGCCACGCTCAAGGAACTGTCCACGCAGCGCTTTCACAGCTTCCCGGCCGTGAGCACGCTGTTCAACGGCCTGGCCAACCACCCGGACTTCAACACCGTGGACTGGTCGCACCTGAAGGTCTCGGTCGGCGGCGGCATGGCGGTGCAAAGCGCCGTGGCCCAGCTGTGGCTGCAAAAGACCGGCTGTCCCATCTGCGAGGGCTACGGCCTGTCGGAGACCAGTCCCTCGGTCAGCTGCAACCCCGTCACCTCCACCGAGTTCTCGGGCACCATCGGCGTGCCCCTGCCCAGCACCTGGATGAAGCTCGTCGATGACGAAGGAAACGACGTGACCACCATCGGCGAGCGCGGCGAGGTCGCCATCAAGGGCCCGCAAGTCATGGCCGCCTACTGGCAGCGCCCCGACGAAACCGCCAAGGTCTTCACCGCCGACGGCTACTTTCGCACCGGCGACATCGGCACCATGGACGAGCGCGGCTACTTCAAGATCGTGGACCGCAAGAAGGACATGGTCCTGGTCAGCGGCTTCAACGTCTATCCCAACGAAGTGGAAGACGTGGTCTCCAACTGCCCCGGCGTGCTCGAATGCGCCGTGGTCGGCGTGCCCGACGAGAAGACCGGCGAGGCCGTCAAGCTGGTCATCGTGCGCAAGGACGACAGCCTCACCGAACAGGCCGTGCGCGATTTCTGCCACGACAACCTCACGGGCTACAAGCGGCCTCGCGTGATCGAGTTCCGCACCGAGCTGCCCAAGACCCCGGTCGGCAAGATCCTGCGCCGGGAGCTGCGCGACAGCAAGTAACGCGGGCGGCTTGCCGTGTTTGCAAAGAGGCGCTGAGGCGCCTCTTTTCATTGGGAGGGAACACGTCTTCAGAACACGCCCAGACCCGCCAGGACCAACGCCGCCAGCGCCGCCAGTGCCACGGCCGTCGCATTGAGGCAGGCCAGCGCAAAGCCGAAGCGCACCAGCTCACCTTCTTCCTGCGCGGTGGTCCGTGCCAGGCCCAGCACCAGCATCACGATGGACAAAGAGCCCAGCGCCGCATGCCCGGCGGCGCTGTTGTGCACGGCGGCCAGCAGCAGGCGCGAGGATTCGGGCAGCAGGGCGATGGCGGGCATGAAGATCGCGTTGCCGCCCACGTTGGAGCCCGTCATGTAGCCGGCCAGTGCGCCGAAGGCAGCCACGATGGGCGCCAGGGCAGCGGGCGCCAGCTCGGCCAGCAGCTGCACCAGGCCGGACAGGTAACCGGCCTTGACCATCATCTGGGACATGGCCAGAAAGAAGAAGATGGTCAGCAGCGGGCGCTTGGCGCGGGCGGCCAGAGCACCAGCCAGGGCAGCGCCACGGCCAGCCCCGCGCGCCAGCAGCAGGGCCAGCACCAGGGTCAGCGCCACGCCGGGCGAGGCCAGCGGCTTCCAGGCCACCTGGGCGCCCTGCACGATCCAGCGCTGGTCCCACTGCGTGGCCAGGGCCAGCAGCTTGAGCAGCACGATGGCAAGGGCCAGCGCCAGATACGGCCAGGCCTGTCGCGGCCAGCCGGGTGCCGCCTGGGCCGTGCCGCGCAGCAGCAGTGCGCGCACCAGCATGCCCAGCGCCACCGCAAAGCCTGCGCCCACGCCCGCCACCTCGGGGCCCATCCAGCGGCTGATGCCATGCAGCACGCCCACGAACAGCAGGCCAAAGCCGCCCAGCAGCAGCCAGGCCCGCGCACCGCGCTCGCCGGCCAGATGCAGGGACAGGGCGCCCAGCACCAGGAACACCGGCGCGCTGGTCAGCGAGGACACAGCGGCCAGCGCTGCCGCGTCCACATGGGCCAGCGAGGCACCGATCACCGTGGCCAGGCCCAGCGTGCCCCAGGGCATGATGGCCATGCCCGCCAGCGCCATGCGCAGCGCGGCGCGCCGTTCGAACAGGCTCAGCAGCAGCGGCACGGTGGCGATCAGCGACACGCCAAAGCCCGTCATCGCCTCCAGCAGCGGCGCCAGGCCCAGCACGATGAACACCACCTGATCGGCCGGCCCCAGGCCCAGCGAGCGCACCCACTGGCTCAGCGCCTGGTTCACGCCCATGCGTTCGATGAGGATCACAAAGCCCAGGCCCGGCACGATCACGAAGGCCGTGCTGAGGAACAGCACGCCCGTGTCGCGCGCTGCGGCCAGGGCGGCGCCGGAAGCGGAGGTGCCCGTCGCCATCCAGGCATCGACCAGCCACAGCAGGGCGACCAGCGCCGCCCCGGCCATGGCCGCCTGCACAGGCGGGCGGCGCAAAACCATGAGCATGGACATCACAAGAAACACGGGAGACAGGTGGAGCAGGGTGGCCATGGGATGGGCTTTCTCGGCAGGCAGGTCCGCATGCGTTGGATGCGGAAAACGACGAAATACTATTTCGCGGCACCTGTTTTTTGGTCTCTGAATTGGGGATGTTTGCGAGAAAATTTCTCACCCTCCAAAAGTCCTCGCTTCCCATGACCAAGCACACCGCCCACCCTGCTCACCTGGCCGACCTGGACGGCTTCGACCGCGCCATCCTGGCCATCGTCCAGCGCGACAGCACGGTGCCGCTGCGCCTGCTGGCCGAGCAGGTCAACCTGTCCACTGCCGCCGTGCAGCGCCGCCTCAAGCGCATGCAGGCCGAAGGCGTGATCACCGGCCAGGCCGCCACCGTGGACCCCACGCGCGTGGGCCGGCCCATCACGATCATCGTGGAGGTCATGACCGAGCGCACCAGCATCGACGCGCTCAACGCCATGAAGTCGCACTTCGCCGTGCCCGAGGTCCAGCAGTGCTACTACGTCACGGGCGAGGTGGACTTCGTGCTCGTGCTCACCGTGGCCACCATGCAGGAGTACGAGGCCCTGGCGCGGCGCCTGTTCGCCGAGAACCCCAACGTCAAATGGTTCAAGACCATCGTGGCGCTGGACCGCGTGAAGGTGGGGCTGGAAATTCCCTGCGAGTGAAGGCCCTTTGGCGCAATCTTGACAGCCGCGGAACGGCCGCCTACATTGAGTGGAATGATCGTTCCAATTCAATGAGCCACCATGCGCACCAAGGACTTCGACCCCGATGACATCGCAGACGCCGCCATGCAGGTGTTCTGGCAGCGCGGCTACGCGGCCACCTCGGTGCAGGACCTGGTGGACGGCACGGGCCTGTCGCGCAGCAGCCTGTACGGCACCTTCGAGAACAAGCAGGGGCTGTTCCAGCATGCGCTGCGCCGCTATGAGGCCGTGACCACCTCCAACGTGGAACTGCTGTCCGGCCCGGGGCGCGCCCGGGACCTGGTGCGGCAGCTGCTGCTGCGCATCGTGCAGGACGAATTGAGCGATGCCGGGCGCCGTGGCTGCCTGGTCGCCAATGCCGCGCTGGAGCTGGCCGGCCATGACGAGACCGTGGCCGAGAGGGTGGCCGGCAACTTCCAGCGCCTGCAAAAGGCGCTGGAAAAGCTCATCCTGCGCGGCCAGCAGGAAGGCGACATCACCGACAGCAAAAAGCCGCGCGCCCTGGCGCGCTTCGTCCTGAACACCGTGCAGGGCCTGCGCGTGCTGGGCAAGGGCAGCAGCGCGCCGCAGCGCCGCCAGTGCCTGATGGATGTGGTCGACGTGGTCGACATGGCGCTGCAGGCGCAATAGCCGGCCACCCGTCACCCGCCGCGCGCATGTCGTGCCGTTGCGGGTTTTTATTTTCCTTAAATTGGAATGATCGTTCCAGTAATCCGGATTTCAATTTTCCGTGTCCGTTTCACTCTCTCATCACCCTGGAGTTCCCATGCATTCAAACCTTCAAACCACCATTGCCGTGCTCGGCACGGGCCTGATCGGTGCGCCCGTCGCGCGCAACCTGCAACGCAAGGGCTTCACCGTCCGCGCCTGGAACCGGACGGCCGCCAAGGCCCAGGCCCTTGCGGCCGACGGCGTTCAGGCCTGTGGCGATGCGGCCGACGCCGTGCGTGGCGCCCGCATCGTCGTCACTGTGCTCAAGGACGGGCCGGCCGTGCTGCAGGCCATGCAGGCTGCAGCGCCCGCATTGCAGCCGGGCACACTGTGGCTGCAACTGAGCACGGTGGGTGTTGACGCCATCGCGCCGCTGGCGCAGTTCGCCGATCGGCATGGCCTGGTGTTCTACGACTGCCCCGTGCAGGGCACGCGCCAGCCGGCCGAGCAGGGCCAGCTTGTCATCCTGGCCGCAGGCCCGCTGGCGCAGCGCGGCCAGGTGCAGCCGGTGTTCGATGCCATTGGCAAACGCAGCCTGTGGATTGCGCAGCAGGCAGGCGCCGCCAGCCGGCTCAAGCTGGCGCTCAACCACTGGGCCTTCGCACTCACGCATGGCCTGGCCGAAAGCCTGGCGTTGGCCAAGGGGCTGGACATAGAACCGGCCCTGGTGGTCGATGCCGTCACGGGCGGGCCCATGGACAGCGGCTTCTTCCAGGCCAAGGCCGCTGCCATGCTGTCAGGCCGCTACGACGCCAGCTTCACCGTGGCCAATGCCGTCAAGGACGCTCAACTGGTGGCCGATGCCGCAGCCGGCGCAGGCCTGCTGCTGGATGGCGCCCAGGCCGGGCTGCGCCGCTTCGAGCGCGCGCTGGCCGCCGGGCATGGCGACAAGGACATGGCGGCATCCCACCTGGCATCCCATCCAGCCTCCCATGCCTGAGATGCGCAGCGAGGAAAAGGCAATGAACCAGCCCATGGACACCTCCGGCGACACGGGCCTGCCGCTGGGCAGGCTGCTGGCCCTGGCGATGGCAGGCTTTCTGGCCATCATGACCGAGACCCTGCCGGCCGGCCTGCTGCCGCAGATCGGCACGGGACTGGCAGTGTCCGAAGCCATGGCCGGCCAGATGGTCACGCTGTACGCGCTGGGTTCGGTACTGGCCGCCATTCCCGTCGTGGCCGCCACGCGCGGCCTCAGGCGCCGGCCGCTGTTCATGGCGGCGGTGGGCGGGCTGCTGCTTTTCAACAGCCTCACCGCGCTGTCCGGCCACTACGGCCTGACCCTGGTCGCCCGCTTTGCCGCAGGCATGGCTGCCGGCGTGATCTGGGGGCTGGTGGCCGGCTATGCGCGGCGCATGGTGCCGCCGCATCTGCAGGGGCGCGCACTGGCCGTGGCGGGCGTGGGCCAGCCGTTGGCCCTGGCGGCCGGCGTGCCGCTGGGCGCCTGGCTGGGCAGCCTGTTCGACTGGCGCGGCGTGTTCTGGGCGCTGTCGGCGCTGTGCCTGCTGCTGCTGGCCTGGGTGCGGCTGGGTGTGCCGGATTACGCCGGGCAGACGGCGCACCAACGCCAGCCCGTGGCGCGCATCCTGCTCGTGCCCGGCGTGCGCCCCGTGCTGCTGGCGCTGTTCGGCTGGATGCTGGCCCACAACATGCTCTACACCTTCATCGCGCCCTTCCTGGCTTCGGCGGGTCTGGGGCAAAGGGTGGATGTGGTGCTGCTGCTCTTCGGCCTTGCGGCCATTGCCGGCATCTGGCTCACGGGCCTGCTGGTGGACCGCTGGCTGCGCGCGCTCACCGTGCTGAGCCTGGCCTTGTTCGCCGTGTCTGCGCTGGTGCTGGGCCTGGCCGGGCAGTCGGCCGTGGCCGTTCTGATCGGGGTTGCGGCCTGGGGCCTGAGCTTTGGCGGTGCGCCCACCCTGCTGCAGACCGCGTTGGCCGATGCGGCGGGCGAGGGCGCCGACGTGGCCCAGTCCATGCTGGTGACGGTCTTCAACCTGGCCGTGGCGAGCGGCGGCGTGGCCGGCGGACTGCTGCTGGGCTGGCGGGGTGCCTCCGCCTTGCCCTGGGCTCTGGTGGTGTTGGCGCTGGCCTGTCTGTCCGTGGTCTGGCCGGCCAGCCAGGCGGGCTTTCGGCCTGGGCGGCGCAGCATGGCTGCCTGAGGCACCCGCATCGCTGTTGCACCCGCATCGCTGTTCCCTCAACAGACGGGCAGCCAACGGGCCACATGCCGCTGCGCATGTAGCCCTTGTTGCGTGCGATCAATCTTCCTATAATTGTTTTACCCCATGAACTGTGATTCATGGATAAAACAAATGGCGCCTTCCCCGCCATGATCCACCGACGTTGATGGAGAGACACATGTCCGAATCCGCTCAGAACACGCCCCGCACCTGGGACCAGCCCGAAGGCTCCAGCTTCGAACAATGGATGGAATCGCGCGTGGCGCGGTTTTCCACGCGCAAGTACGACTTCGACGCGCTGAAGTTCCAGGCCGACTTCGACCCCAAGTACCGCCGTGGCCAGATGCGCTACATCGGCACGGGCGGCACGGGCGTGGCTGCGGACAGCAACACCATCCCTTCCGAGAACTTCACCTTCTCCACCATGGTCATCCCGGCCGGCAATGAAGGCCCCTCGCACCTGCACACCGATGTGGAGGAAGTCTTCTTCCTGATCCGCGGCAAGCTCAAGCTCGTGCTGGAGAAGGACGGCCAGCGCTTCGAGACCATCCTCACCGACCGCGACGTGGTCTCCGTGCCGCCCGGCGTGTACCGCGAGGAGATCAACATCGGCGACGAAGACGCGCTGATGTGCGTGATGCTGGGCGCCAAGAAGCCCATCACGCCCACATACCCGCCCGAGCACCCTCTGGCAAAAATCAAACGTTAGAAATGGAGCACCCCCTGAGGCGCTTCGCGCCTTCCCCCTTGAAAGGGGGACGACAGCCTCGCGGCGGGGCGGTGCAGCCGGCGCAGGCCCTTGCCTGCTGTCCCTGGCTCGGATCGTGCCAGTCTCATGGCTGAAGGGCCATGCCATCGCCATGGATAACTGAAATGACCCCCTCGGTAACAGCATGCATGGAGCAGCGCCTTCAGGCGCAGTTCCCCGAACACCTCATCGCCCTGCCCGGTGGCGCTCAGGCCGCCTGGCGCGAGGCCGGCGACACGGCCTCGGACTTTGCCGTGGTGATGCTGCATGGCATCAGCTCGGGCGCCGCCTCCTGGCTGGACGTGGCCCTGGAGCTGGCGCCGCGCGCGCGTGTGCTGGCCTGGGACGCGCCCGGCTATGGCCGCTCCACGCCGCTGGCACCCGCCGCGCCCGCGGGCGCCGACTACGCTCGCGTGCTGGAGCAGTCGCTGCAGGCGCTGGGCGTGCGCCGCTGCCTGCTGGTGGGCCACTCGCTGGGTGCGCTCATGGGCACGCCCTGGGCTATGCAGGCCGGTGCCGGGCGCGTGCAGCAACTGGTGCTGATCAGCCCCGCTGGCGGCTATGGCGCACCCGGCATGGGCGAGCAGCAGGCCAAGGTACGCCAGGGCCGTCTTGCGGCCCTTCAGGAAAAAGGCATCGAAGGCCTGGCCGCCGCCATCGACCAGCGCCTGGTCTCGCCCGCCGCGCCCGAGCCCGTGCGCCAATGGGTGCGCTGGAACACGGCGCGCCTGCATGGTGCCGGCTACGCCCAGGCCGTGGAGCTGCTGTGCGGCAGCGACCTGGGGCAGGCGGCGGGGCAACTGGCCATGCCGGTCGAGGTCTGGGTGGGAGAGCACGACGTGGTCACGCCGCCCGCCGCCTGCGCGGCCTGGGCTGCAAGGCTGGGCGCGCGGTACGTTACGCTTGCGGCAGCCGGCCATGCCTCTGTCGTCGAACAACCTGCGGATGTCGCACAGAGGCTGGCCACCCTGCTGACCTGATGGCCTACCGGCCCGAATTGCGATGAGCGACACCTCCGAAACCCTCTCGAACGACAACGACCGCTACACCGTCCCCGCGCTGGAGCGCGGCCTGCGCCTGCTGGCCTGCTTCACGCCTTCGCAGCCCGTGTGGAGCGCGCCCGACCTGGCGCGCACCCTGGCGCTGCCGCGTTCCACGGTGTTCCGGATGCTGACGACGCTGGAGAACATGGGGTATCTGCAACGCTCGGGCACCGAGTACCGGCTGGGCCTGTCCGTGCTGCGCCTGGGCTACGACTACCTGTCCACCCAGCCGCTGGCCCAGCTGGCCGAGCCCGTGCTGCAGGCGCTGTGCGAGCGCCTGGGCTTCACCACCAACCTGGCGCTGCTGGACGGCACCTCCGTGGTCTACGTGGCGCGCATTGCGCCGGCCGGCGCCTTCCAGGGCGCCGTGCGCGTGGGCTCGCGCCTGCCGGCCCATGCCACCGTGCTGGGCCGGGCACTGCTGCAGGACATGGACGCAGACCAGCTGCGCGAACTCTTCGGCGGCAGCGAGCTGCCGCAATTCTCGGAAAGCACCCCGCGCGACGTGCAGCAACTGCAGCAGTTGCTGCTGCAGGACCGCGAGCGCGGCTACGCCATGGGCGAGGGCTTCTACGAGCCCGGCGTCTCCAGCATTGCCGCGCCCGTGCGCGATGCGCAGGGCCGCATCATCGCGGGCCTGGGCATGGCCGTGGCCTTTACCGAAATCGCACCCGGGCGCATGGCGCACTGGGTGGAACAGGTGCGCGAGGCCGCCGTCGAACTGACGGGCCACCTGCGCACCCAGCATCCTGGTTTTCTGCGCTGAGGAGACGGTGCTCCCACCGGCCTTCAGCGCGTTCTTGCTCAGAAAGAAATGACGATGAATATTGCTGTGATTGGCTGCGGTGCGATTGGCGCCAGCGTGCTCGAACTGCTCAAGGGCCATGCCGCGGTGCAGGTGGGCTGGGTGCTTGTGCCCGAAGTGACGGACGCCGTGCGCGCCACCCTGGCCCGGCATGCGCCCCAGGCGCGCGCACTGCCTGCGCTGGCGGCCGAAGACCGGCCCGACCTCATCGTGGAGTGCGCGGGCCATGCCGCCATCGAGGAGCATGTGCTGCCCGCCCTGCGGCGCGGCATTCCTGCCGTCGTGGCCTCCATCGGCGCACTCAGCGCCCCCGGCATGGCCGAGGCCGTGCAGGCCGCGGCCGAGGCCGGAGGCACCCAGGTGCAATTGCTGTCGGGCGCCATCGGCGGTGTGGACGCGCTGGCCGCCGCGCGCATCGGCGGCCTGGACGAAGTGGTCTACACCGGCCGCAAGCCGCCCTTGGCCTGGACCGGCACGCCCGCAGAACAGCGCTGCGACCTCGCCAGCCTCAAGGAAGCCTTCTGCATCTTCGAAGGCAGCGCGCGCGAGGCCGCCCAGCTCTACCCCAAGAACGCCAACGTGGCCGCCACACTGTCGCTGGCCGGCATGGGCCTGGACCGCACCACGGTGCGCCTGTACGCCGACCCGGGCGTGGACGAGAACGTGCACCATGTGGCCGCGCGCGGCGCCTTCGGATCCATGGAATTGACCATGCGCGGCAAGCCGCTGGAGGCCAACCCCAAGACCTCGGCCCTCACCGTCTACAGCGTGGTGCGCGCCGTGCTCAACCAGGCCACGGCCATCGCCATCTGAGCCGTACCGGGCACAGGCTCGCGGCACAATGGGCGCTTTCGCCCCGCAGGCGGCCCCCGGGCCGCCTTTGCTTTTTGCCTGTGCCGTTGAAACGTTGAAAGAGAAGCCACCATGACCATCGCCATCCTCAGTGCCCTGCCGCAGGAACAGGAAGGCCTGGTCCATGCCATGTTCGACGCCCAGGGCACGGCCCACGCCGGCCGCATGTTCTGGCGCGGGCGCCTGCATGGGCATGACGTGGTCTGCGCGCTGTCGGGCATAGGCAAGGTGGCGGCGGCCACCACGGCCACGGCGCTGATCGAGCGCTTCGGCGTGCGCCGCATTGCCTTCACCGGCGTGGCCGGTGGCCTGGGCGAAGGCGTGCGCGTGGGCGATGTCGTCGTGGCCGACGAATACCTGCAGCACGACCTGGACGCCTCGCCCATCTTCCCGCGCTGGGAAATGCCCGGCTACGGACGCACTCGCCTGCCCTGTGACCCCGAAATGACCGCCGCGCTGCTGGCCGCCGCCCAGGCCTGCGTGGCCGAGGCGGGCGAAGACCTGCGCGCCGCCCACGCCACCACGGCGCCGCGCGCGCACCAGGGGCTGATTGCCAGCGGTGACCAGTTCGTGGGCACGGCGGGCGCCTCTTCCGCGCTGGCGCAGGGCCTGCGTGCTGCAGGGCATGAGGTGCTGGCGGTGGAGATGGAAGGCGCCGCCGTGGCGCAGGCCTGCCTGGACTATGGCGTGCCGTTTGCTGCGATGCGGACTGTTTCCGATCGGGCGGATGACAGTGCGCATGTGGACTTTGCGGAGTTTGTGCGGGTGGTGGCGAGTCGGTATGCGTTGCGGGTTGTTGATGGGTTTTTGCGGCGGCTTGCTGTTTGATTTTTGACGCTGGTGGGGGCGTTTTTTGACCCTGCCGGGGGGTTGTTTTTCGAGGCCGGGGGTCGGCCCGGCGGCCGACCTACTTTCTTATCGCGCGATAAGAAAGTAGGCAAAGAAGCGCGCCCCGCACTGCCCACGACCCTTCGCTTCGCTACGGGCGACCTGCGTTGGCAGAAGGGGGGAGGCTGAGGGGCAGCCAACAGCCGGAGCCTTCGCTGCGCTCGGCCTGGCTATGTGCTGGCGCGGTACGTGGCGTCGCAGCCTGCGGCTCTGGCTTCGCCCTGCACGTAGTCGGTCAGGGACTCGGCGGCGTCGCGGATGGTGCGCAGGGCGTGGGCCAGGGCTTGCGGGCGTTGGTAGTCCTCCGGCGCATGCAGGCTGGCCAGGGCCAGTTGGGCCAGAGCCCCTATCTCATTGCAGGCCTCGCGGACCCAGCTGTTGGTTTCGGTGAGGGTGCGGGCCAGTTGCTCGATGCTGGCGTGGGCGGGCAGAGGATGCTGTTGATCGCTCATGTTTCCGTGCTCCTTTGAGAGAGACGTGAAACCACCAAATCCGCGTTTTGACGCACGAAGAAGGTGGACGGGATGTTCAAAACACGCTCAAAGCCGTGCGGACGCCCTTACGGGTAGCCCCATCCCGCCCGTAACCGCAGGGACGTGGGCATGCGCCCACTGTCCAGTGATTCAGACGTGACAAGGCCTCGTTAACGGAGAGGCCGCACCGCTTTGAGAAAAGGTGTTTTGAAGCACCAGCCCCGGAACAGGGGGCCATCGAAATCATAGAGGCATTCCACAACCCCGCCTCAAACCCCAGGCCGAGCGAAGCGACGGCCCGCACCCACTCCCCGTATGAACGCGCCTGCGGCGTGGTGGTTGTGGGGTTGCAGTCCTGCCGAAGGACAGGACTGCTTCGTCATCTGACTCGCTGCGGTTGTCTGAGCGGAGTTCACGCAGTGAACGCAGCGAGTTCCGCAGCGAACCCCGCAACCGCCACGACGCAGGTCGCCCCGGAGCGAAGCGCAGGGGTCGCGGGCATTTGGGCGCGTTTCTTTGCCGACTTTCTTGCCGCGCGGCAAGAAAGTCGGTCGGCCGCCGGGCCGAAACCCGGCCTCTGCCCGCAGGCCGGGCATGCGTCCAAAGCAGACCAAGGAAGCATCAAAAAAGACCCCGAAAACACACACCCAGACACACCTCTGTCATCCATTTCCCACACGCCTCCGTGTTTTCCCCAATCCCACCCCGAACCATCAGTCCTAAACTCACGCTTGTTTCAAGAAAAAAGTGTCATTTCAAATTTGAAACAGACACAAACCCCCTTCGATTGAGGTACGCCATGAACACCACGCCCTCCGCAGGCCAGCTTGCCGGCCGCCGCATCCTCGTCACAGGCTCGGCGCGCGGCCTGGGCTTTGCGTTCGCCAAGGCCTTTTGCGAGCAGGGCGCGCGTGTCGCCATGGCCGATCTGCGCGAGGAGCTGCTGGCCGAGTCCGTGGCCCGGCTGCGTGCGCAGGGCTTCGAGGCGCATGGCTTCGGGCTGGATGCCGGCAATCCGGAGTCGATAGAGCGCTGCGCGCAGCAGGCCGTGCAGGCGCTGGGCGGGCTGGACGGCCTGGTGAACAACGCGGCCGTGACCGATTCGGGCGGCAAGGGCATGGACGACATCGATCTGGACAAGTGGGACCAGGTGATGAACGTGAACGTGCGCGGCGTGTGGCTGATGACGCGGGCCTGCCGCGCCGCGCTGCGCGACAGCGGCCGGGGCGCCATCGTGAACCTGGCGTCCGACACCGCGATGTGGGGCGCCCCCAACCTGATGGCCTATGTGGCCAGCAAGGGCGCGGTGATGGCCATGACGCGCTCCATGGCGCGCGAGCTGGGCGCCGACGGCATCACCATCAACGCCGTGGCGCCGGGCCTGGTGCTGGTGGAGGCCACGGAATACGTGCCCGAGCACCGCCACCGCCTGTACATCGACCAGCGCGCGCTGCAGCGCGAGCAGCGGCCCGAGGATGTGTCGGGCGCCGTGGCCTATGCGCTGTCCGATGGCGCGCGCTTCGTGACGGGGCAGGTGCTGCCCGTCAACGGCGGCTTCGTCATGAATTGAAGGGGTTTCGCCATGACCGACACCACCCCTTCCGGGAATGCCGAGAGCGCCGAGAGCGCGGACAACGGCGCCGACAAGTACATGGTGCCCGCGCTGGAGCGCGGCCTGCGCCTGCTGCAGGAGTTCGGGCGCGGCAATGCCACGCTGGGCGCGCCCGAGCTGGCCCGCCGCCTGCAGCTGCCGCGCGCCACGATTTTCCGCATGCTCAACACGCTGGAGGCCATGGGCTTTCTGCAGCGTGCCGAGGGCAGCAATGACTACCGGCTGGGCCTGTCCGTGCTGCGCCTGGGCTTCGAGTTCCTGTCGTCCATGGACCTGACCGAGCTGGGCCAGCCCGTGATCGCGCGGCTGTGCGGCGAGATCCGCTATCCCTGCAACATCGTGGTGCGCGATGGCCGCTCCATCGTCTACGTGGCCAAGGTCACGCCGCCCACGCCGCTGACCAGTTCGGTGCGTGTGGGCACGCGCCTGCCCGCCCATGCCACGGCCCTGGGCCGCGTGCTGCTGGCCGACCTGTCCCTGCCCGAGCTGCGCGCGCTCTACCCCGAAGACCACCTGGAAGCGCACACGCCCAAGACGCCGCGCACGGTGCTGGACCTGTTCAACCTGGTCGAGGCCGACCGCGAGCGCGGCCATGTGTTCAGCGAAGGCTTCTACGAAAGCTCCATCTGCACCATCGCCGCCCCCGTGCGCGACCACAGCGGCCGCGTGGTGGCGGCGCTGGGCACGACGGTCCCCGCGCCCCATGTGGAGGAGGGCCGTGCCGAGACCCTGATCGCCGGCGTCTGCGACGCGGCGGCCGAGCTGTCCGAGCTGCTGAACTACCGCCCGCAAACGCAAATGCAGACGCAGACGGCACAGCTGCTTTCCCTCAATTCCCGGCGCGCAGGAGGCGGCCATGTTTGATTCCCAACTCAAGGACACCACGGCCGTCGTCACCGGCGGCTCTTCGGGCATTGGCCTGGCCACGGTCGATCTGCTGCTGTCGCAGGGCGCGCGTGTCGCCCTGTGCGGGCGCAGCGCCGAACGCCTGGAGCAGGCCGTGCAGCAGCTGCGCGGGCGCCATCCCGAGGCCCGCCTGTTCGCCCAGGCCTGCGACGTGCTCGACGCCGCCCAGGTGCAGCAATTTGCGCGCGACAGCGAGGCTGCGCTGGGTCCGGCCTCCATCCTCGTGAACAACGCGGGCCAGGGCCGGGTCTCGACGTTTGCCAGCACCGACGATGCGGCCTGGACCGAGGAGCTGCACCTGAAGTTCTTCTCGGTGCTGCATCCCACGCGCGCCTTTTTGCCGCAGCTCGAGCGCACGGCGCAGCCGGCCATCGTCTGCGTCAATTCGCTGCTGGCCTCGCAGCCCGAGCCGCACATGGTGGCCACCTCGGCCGCGCGTGCCGGCCTCAAGAACCTGGTGCGCTCCATGGCCACCGAGTTCGCGCCCAAGGGCGTGCGCGTCAACGGCATCCTGGTCGGCCTGATCGAGTCCGGCCAGTGGCGCCGCCGCTTCGAGGCGCGCGAGGACCGCAGCCAGGACTGGAACGCCTGGAGCGCCGACCTCGCCCGCAAGAAGTCCATTCCGCTGGGCCGCCTGGGCTCGCCCGACGAGGCCGCGCGCGCCATCTTCTATCTCGCCACGCCCCTGTCCTCCTACACGACCGGCAGCCACATCGATGTCTCCGGTGGTCTTGCACGGCAAGCGTAATGCTTCAGCCCCTTCACCCGATTCAAAGCAGAACATGACTTCTTCCGCATCCAAAATCACCGTCGGCGCCGTTGTGGCCCAGTTCCTCGAGCACTGCGGCGTGCAGGCCGCGTTCGGGGTGATCTCCATCCACAACATGCCCATCCTGGACGCGATGAATGCGCGCGGCAGGGTCCGCTTCGTGATGGCGCGCGGCGAGGCCGGCGCCGGCAACATGGCCGATGCCTGCGCGCGTTCCACCTCCAGCCTGGGCGTGTGCATCACCAGCACCGGCCCGGCCGCAGGCAACATCGCCGGCAGCCTGGTGGAGGCCTATACGGCCGGCACGCCGCTGCTGCACATCACGGGCCAGATCGAGACGCAGTACCTGGACCAGAAGCTGTCGTACATCCACGAGGCGCCCGACCAACTGACCATGCTGGGCGCCGTGTCCAAGGCGGCGTTCCGCGTGCGCAGCGCCGAGACCTGCCTGTCCACCCTGAAGGCCGCCGTGCAGGCCGCCATGACCGCGCCCACGGGCCCGGTGAGCGTGGAGATTCCCATCGACATCCAGCAGACCGTGATCGACATGCCGGCCGACCTGTCGCCGCTGCCGGTGGCCGTGCTGGCACCCAGCGAGGCGTCGCTGGATGCGCTGGCCGACACGCTGGCCAAGGCACGCCGCCCGCTGCTGTGGCTGGGTGGCGGCGCACGCCACGCAGTCGCTGCCGTGCAGCGCCTGAAGGCGCTGGGCTTCGGCATCGTCAGCACGGGCCAGGGCCGCGGCATCGTGGCCGAGGACGATCCGGCCTCGCTGGGCGCCTACAACATCCAAAAGCCCGTGGAGGCCTTCTACCAGCGCTGCGACGCCATGCTGGCCGTGGGCACGCGCCTGCGCAGCAATGAGACGCTGAAGTACGAACTGAAGCTGCCGCGCCCGCTGCTGCGCATCGATGTGGACGCCGCCCAGCAGGGCCGCTGCTATGCCGATGACGGCTTTGTCTGCGGCGACTCGGCCCTGGCGCTGACGGGCCTGGCCGACCGGCTGGAGGCACGCGGCTACAAGGCCGACCCCGAGCTGCTGGCCGATCTGCGCCAGGTGCACGACGAGGCCGTGGCCACCATGCGCGACGGCCTGGGCCCGTACAGCGTGCTGGTGCAGGAGCTGCAAAAGGCCGTGGGCCGCAACTTCAACTGGGTGCGCGACGTGACCGTCTCCAACAGCACCTGGGGCAACCGCGAGCTGCGCTTTTTCGAGCCCAACGCGGGCGTGCACGCCACGGGCGGCGGCATCGGCATGGGCATGCCCATGGCCATCGGCGCGGCCGTGGGCGCGGCGGTCAGCGGCTCGGGCCGCAAGACGCTGGGCCTGGCGGGCGATGGCGGCTTCATCCTGAACCTGGGCGAGCTGGCCACGCTGGTGCAGGAGGAGTGCGACACCCTGATCGTGCTGATGAACGACCAGCGCTACGGCGTGATCCAGAACATCCAGGACGCCTCCTACGGCGGCCGCCGCTGCTACGTGGAGCTGCACACGCCCGACTACGCGCAGCTGTGCGCCTCCATCCAGCTGCCCCATGCCCGCGTGCAGAACCTTGACGAGCTGCCCTCCGTGCTGGCCTCGGCCTGGCCGAAGAAGGGCCCCTTCCTGCTGGAGATCGACATGCGCGCCATCGGCAATTTCAAGGCCACGTTCTCGGGCCCGCCCGTGAACAAGCTGGACCAGATCCCGGCCACCACCACGGCGTCCAAGGCCGCCTGAGGCGGCTGGATTCGAACGAACGAGAGAGGCTGACCATGTCGAACCTGGAACTGCTCCCCATCAACATCGCCGGCGAATGGCGCCTGGGCGGCGGTGGCGAATCCACCACGCTCTATCCCGCCACCGGCGAAGTGGTGGGCCGCCTGCGCGCGCCCAGCCTGGAGGATGTGGAGGAGGCCATCCAGAAGGCCGACCACGCCTTCCGCACCAGCGGCTGGGCCCAGAAAAAGCCCCATGAGCGCGCGGCCGTGCTGCACCGCGTGGCCCAGTTGATCCGCGAGCGCGCCGAGCCCCTGGCCCAGCTGCAGCGCCTGGACAACGGCAAGCCCATCAAGGAAACACGCATGCTGGTGGCCAGCGCCGCCGCCACCTTCCAGTTCTTTGCAGCCGCCTGCGAGACCATGGAGGAAACCATCACGCCCTCGCGCGGCGACTTCATGACCATGAGCGTGTACGAGCCCATGGGCGTGGTCGCGGCCATCACGCCGTGGAACTCGCCGATCGCCAGCGAGGCGCAAAAGCTGGCGCCCGCGCTGGCCGCCGGCAACGCCGTGGTCGTCAAGCCCGCCGAGGCCACGCCGCTGCTGGCGCTGGAGCTGGCCAGGATCTGCGAAGAGGCCGGCGTGCCCAAGGGCCTGGTCAGCGTGCTGCCGGGCCGGGGCTCGGTGATTGGCGATGCCATCACCAAGCATCCGCTGGTCAAGCGCGTGTCGTTCACGGGCGGCACGTCCACGGGCAAGCACATCGCCCACATCGCGGCCGACAAGATGATGCCGGTCTCTCTGGAGCTGGGCGGCAAGTCGGCCACCATGGTGCTGGCCGATGCCGACATCGACCATGCCGTCAACGGCGTGCTCTACGGCATCTTCAGCTCCTCGGGCGAGTCGTGCATCGCGGGCTCGCGCCTGTTCGTGGCGCGCAGCCTGCATGCCGAATTCATGCAACGCCTCACGGCCAAGGCCGCCGCGCTGCAGGTGGGCGACCCGGCCGACGAGCGCACGCAGATGGGGCCGCTGATCACCGCCAAGCACCGCGAGTCCATAGAGAGCTATGTGGCCCTGGGCCTGTCCGAAGGCGGCCGGCTGCTCACGGGCGGCCAGCGGCCCGAGGGCGCGCAGTTCGAGCGCGGCTACTACTACCGCCCGACCATCATCGACGGCGTGAAGAACGACTGGCAGATCTGCCAGCAGGAAATCTTCGGCCCCGTGCTCGTGGCCATGCCCTTCGACAACGAGGACGACCTGCTCGCCCAGGCCAACGACAGCGTCTACGCGCTGGCCGCCGGCATCTGGACGCGCGACTACAAGAGCGCCTGGCGCATTGGCCGCGCCGTGCAGGCCGGCACGGTCTGGATCAACACCTACAAGCAGTTCTCCATCTCCACACCCTTCGGCGGCTGGCGCGACAGCGGCCTGGGCCGCGAGAAGGGACGGCTGGGCATACAGCAGTACATGGAGCAAAAGAGCATGTACTGGGGCTTGAACGAGAGCCCCATCGCTTGGGCAAATTGAAGGAGCACGACATGAGCGTACTGGGCATAGACGAAATCACCTACGGCGCGGACGACCTGGCCACCTGCCGCCGCTTCTTCCTGGACTGGGGCCTGGCGCTGGTGCAGGAAGCGGACGACAGGCTGGTGTTCGAGACCCTCAACGGCTGCCGCGTGATCGTGGCCGCCGTGGACCATCCCGATCTGCCGCCCGCCATCGAGGCCGGCCCCACGCTGCGCGAAGTGGTCTGGGGTGTGGAAAGCGAGGCCGATCTGGCGCTGTACGCCGGTCGCATCGCCGCGCTGCCGGGCTTCACACAGGGCCAGGGGCGCATAGGCTGCACCGACCCCAACGGCCTGTCCGTGCGCCTGCAGGTCACGCAAAAGCGTGATGTGGATGTGCAAGGCGCCGCCTACAACACCTGGAACCGCAAGGACCGCGTCAACCAGGCCAGCCCCGCCTACGAACGCGCCCAGCCCATCGAGGTCGGCCATGTGGTGTTCTTCGTCAAGGATGTGCAGGCCTGCGAGCGCTTCTACGTGGACAACTTCGGCTTCGCAGCCTCGGACCGCTACCCCGAGCGCGGCGCCTTCCTGCGCTGCGCACCCGACGGCGGCCACCACGACATCTTCCTGCTGCAGCGCCCAGCCAAGGACGCGGGCCTGAACCATGTGGCCTTCACGGTGCGCGACATCCACGAGGTCTTCGGCGGCGGCATGCACATCTCGCGCTGCGGCTGGGATACCCAGCTGGGCCCGGGCCGCCATCCCGTGTCCTCGGCCTATTTCTGGTACTTCCGCAATCCGGCCGGCGCCCTGGTCGAGTACTACGCCGACGAGGACCAGCTCACCGCCGACTGGCAGCCGCGCGAGTTCGAGCCCGGCCCCACGGTGTTTGCCGAATGGGCCATCGATGGCGGCATCGACGGCAACACCCGGCGCCAAAAGGGCGTTGGCACATCGGACGGCAAGTTCATCACCGACAAGCGGCATTGAGACCGCGCCTGACGGCTCACCCCCACAACCCAACCACCCCACGGCCCCCACCATGAACAAGACACGTCGCCAGGTTTCTCTTGCCGCTGCATTCCTGGCTGCAGCCACGCTGTCCGGCACCGCGATGGCCCAGGCCTATCCGGCCAAGCCCATCACCATCATCGTGGCCTATCCGGCCGGTGGCGACACCGATGCCATGGCGCGCCTGTATGCCGAGAAGCTGTCCACGCGCCTGGGCCAGCCCGTGCTGGTGGACAACCGCCCCGGTGCCAGCGGCACCATCGGCAGCGTGCATGTGGCCAAGGCCGCGCCGGACGGCTACACCCTGCTGCTGGCGCCCAATACCTTCGCCATTGCGCAGTTCGTGCTCAAGACGGCCTCGGGCTCCAGCTACGACGTGCTGCACGGCTTCACGCCCATCGTGCAGACCAGCGTGCAGCCCATGTTCGTGGCCACCAACCAGGCCTCGGGCATCAAGGACATGAAGACCCTGATCGCCCAGGGCAAGCGCGACGGCCTGACCTACGCCAGCCCCGGCAGCGGCTCGCCCATGCACATCCTGGGCGAGATGTTCAACCGCGCCGCCGGCACGCGCATCGCCCACATTCCCTACAAGGGCGTGGCACCCGCCGTCAACGACCTGATCGGCGGCCATGTGCCCACGACCTTCATGACCTGGGGCCCGATTGCGCCCTACATCGGTGGCAAGGTCACCGCCCTGGCCGTGGCAGACAGCCAGCGCAGCGCGCTGGCCCCCAATGTGCCCACCCTGGCCGAGCTGGGCGTCAAGGACGTGGAAGTGTCCGCATGGCAGGGCCTGTTCGGCCCCAAGGGCATGTCGCCCGAGACCGTGAAGCTGCTGAACACGCACCTCAACGAGATCCTGAAGATGCCCGACGTGGTCTCCAAGATGGCCACCTTCGGCGCGCTGCCCGCAGGCGGCGATCCCGCGAGGCTTGAGAAGACCAATGCAGCGGACTTCAACCGCTTCGGCAAGCTCATCAAAGACCTGGATATCAGGGCTGATTGAGCACCCCCCACACAAGACAGTTTTCGAAGGAGAGAACCATGGCCGCTGATCGCTATCTCGAGCCGCACCAGGCGCGCGAACGTGCCCCCACCCTGATGGAAGACCTGCTGGGCGATTCCATCGAACGCGCCTTCGGCGAAGGCGTGCAGACCCTGCCCGAACTGGTGGCCTATCTCAACCGCAGCGGCCCCGCCGGCGAGAACGGCCAGGCCTGGACCGAAGACAGCTTCCAGGCGCTGATGGCGCGGCTGGGCTATTGATACCGAGCAGGACTGGAGAGCCCCATGAACGTACAAACCATCACCATCGATCCGGTGGACGGCCTGCTCAACAAAGGCCTGAAGAACCTCTGGTACGCGGTCTGCCCCTCGGACTTCGTGAAGACCCAGCCCGTGTCGGTGCGCCGCTTCGGCCGCAAGATCGCGCTGTGGCGCGATGCCGCCGGCCAGGTCCACGCGCTGGAAGACCATTGCCCGCACCGCGGCGCGCCGCTGTCGCAGGGCGTGATCCTGGGCGACCGCCTGGCCTGCCCCTACCACGGCGTGGAAGTGCGCGGCGACGGCACGGTGACCAAGGTCCCCGGCAGCCCCGGCTGCAAGCTCGAAGGCTCGCGCGCGGCGCTGGCCTTCCATGCGCGCGAGGCCCATGGCGCCATCTTTCTCTACAACAGCGACAAGGCCGTTGACGAGGCGCCCGAGTTCACGCTGCCCGAGGAGCTGACCTCGCCCGAGTACTCCAACTTCCTGTGCTATGCCGAGTGGCGCAGCGACTACCGCTATGCGCTGGACAACGTCATGGACCCCATGCACGGCACCTTCCTGCACAAGCAGTCGCACTCCATGGCCGAGGGCGACAGCAAGGCCACGTTCCAGGTGCGCGAGACCGATGACGGCTTCGTCTTCGAGAAGGTGGGCCAGCGCGGCGTGAACTTCGACTGGACCGAGTGGGGCAGCACGGGCGTGCACTGGATGCGCCTGGAGATTCCGTACCCCAAGACCGGCGGCCCCGGCGGCAACTTCGCCATCGTGGCCTGCGTCACGCCCATCAGCGCCGACCTGTGCGCCGTGTTCTTCTGGCGCTGCCGCAAGGTGCAGGGCTGGATGCGCGACACCTGGCGCTTCCTGTACCGCAACCGCCTGGAGGCGCGCCACTGGGCCGTGCTGGAGCAGGACCGGATCATGATGGAGCAGATGGAGCTGGACGCCAACGAGCGCGAGAACCTCTACCAGCACGACATCGGCCTGGTGCGCCTGCGCCGCCACCTGCGCCGCCTGGCCCAGGAGCAGATCGACGAAGGCGCCGCATCATGAGCACCAACCTCCAGGCCTTCGTGCACACGCTGCGATTCGAGGCCCAGGACACCATCAGCGTGGACCTGCGGCCTGCGGCGGGCGGGGAGCTTCCCGCCTTCACGCCGGGCTCGCACATCGATCTGCACCTGCCCAACGGCCTGGTGCGCAGCTACTCGCTGAGCAACCCCAGCGAGGAGCGCCACCGCTACGTGGTCGGCGTGCTGCGCGACCGCGCCAGCCGAGGCGGCTCGCGCTGCGTGCACGAGTCGCTGCGTGTGGGCATGCCCATCACCATCTCCGAGCCGCGCAACCATTTCGCGCTGGACGAAAGCGCCGCGCACACCGTGCTGGTGGCCGGCGGCATCGGCATCACGCCGCTGCTGTGCATGGCGCGCAGGCTCAAGGGCCAGGGCCGCTCATTCGAGATGCTGTACTTCGCCCGCGAGCGCAAGGGCGCGGCCTTCCTGGAAGAGCTGCAGGCGCTGGGCATGCCGCTGCACCTGCACTTCGACAGCGAGGCCGGTGGCCCGCCCGACCTGCGCGCGCTGCTGGCCCAACGCCAGCCCGACGCGGGCACGCACCACTACGCCTGCGGCCCCACGCCCATGCTGGACGCCTTCGAGAAGTTCTGCGCCGAGCTGGGCCACGCCAACGCCCACGTCGAGCGCTTCACGCCCGTGGAGGTCAAGGCCGCCGACGACGCGCGCAGCAACTACACGGTGGAGCTCAAGCGCAGCGGCCGCTTCATCGAGATCACGCCCGAGAAGTCGCTGCTCGACACCCTGCTGGATGCCGGCATCCAGATGGACCACAGCTGCTGCGAAGGCGTCTGCGGCTCCTGCGAGACGCGCGTGCTCGAAGGCATTCCGGACCACCGCGACTCGGTGCTCAGCCCCAAGGAAAAGGCCAGCAACAAAGTGATGATGGTCTGCGTTTCCGGCTGCAAGAGCGAGCGACTGGTCCTGG